>JBMTZD010000035.1:0-22208 GCA_049455235.1 Steroidobacteraceae bacterium | reverse complement strand
TCGATACACCTGACACAGCGCGAACCGTTGCGACAAAGTCTCAGAAATGGCACGCAGACTTCCGGCAATTTGCTAGGCAGAAACATCGAGGTTCTAAATCAAACCCGTGCAGTGATCGTCACGGCACTCGCCACCTATCTCGATGCACTACCAAAAGACGATCATCACCCTTTTCTGGCGAGACGTAGCGAGGCGATTCGTTTTGCAGGATCATGGTCGGTGCTGCTCAAAGACGGCGGCAAGCACGTTAATCACTTCCATCAGGAAGGTTGGATCAGCTCGGCTTACTATATTTCCCTGCCGCCGAAATCGGCGGACGATCCTACGGCCGGCTGCCTACAATTTGGTCAACCGAGCGACGAATACGGCCTGACGTTAGCGCCGCGAAAGATCATCGAGCCCGTTGCAGGAGAGCTCGTGCTGTTTCCATCCTATATCTGGCACGGCACAGTGCCCTTTCACAGCCGAGACTCGCGGCTCACTATCGCCTTCGACGTCGTACCCGGTCGTTAGCATCGACCCAAAAAAAACGGCGCGAGGTTTCCCTCGCGCCGTCTTCTCGACTCTCAGCTCTGACGATCAGAGACGCAGATCGACGCTCACGAAGGCGCGACGACCGAGCACGTCGTACAACGACGGATCGGTGTTGGCCTGAACGTTCGGCGTGTAGAGGCGCGGCTCCTGATTGGTCAGGTTGTTGATACCAGCGCGGAGGGTCAAACCACCGGCCAGCTCATAACGACCCGTCAGATCGAAGTACCACGTCGCCGGCACACCGGTGTTCGAAGTCGGCGAACCACCGGTCACGGTGTTCGCATGAACCATCGAATCGATGTAGCGGGAGGTCAGCTGCAGCTGAACCGGACCGCGAGTGTAGGTCGTGCCGATCGACATCTTCCACTCAGGAGTGGAGCTGCCCGTGCCCGAACCAATCGTACCAACGAAGTCGTTGACCGGATCCACGCTGGTGGTCTGCGTCTCGTACTTCTCGATCCAAGTCGTAACGACGTTGAAGTCGAGCGTACCGCCCGTACCACCGAGCTCTGAACCCCAAGCGAACGTCAGGTCGACGCCGCTCGTGTTGGTGAACGACTGGTTACGCGAGAGCTGCAACAGATCGATCACGCCACCGAGGTTCGGGTCGCGCTTGAAGAGTTTGCACCACTCGTTGTTTACATCGTACGTCGGGTTTGCATTGTCGCGGTTGAAGCAACGCTGCACGATCGTCGACGCACCCACGGCGCTGATCACATCCTCGAGCTCGATCGACCAGTAGTCGAGGGTCACGAAGCTGCGCTGCAACCAGTCGGCTTCGAACTTATTGGCAACGAAGCCCAAGGTGAACGAGTCAGCCAACTCCGGTGCGAGGTTCGGGTTGCCGCCCGTGATACCAGTGGCCTGACCCGACGGCTGCACGTAGTTAGCCGTACCGGCCACAGCCGACTGGGCCGTGCAAAGCGCGCGGACCTGAGCACCGTTCGGACCATTACGATACGTCGCGGCAATGGCGCCCGTCGTGTTGCAAGGATCCTGGTTGGTGAAGGTCGGGAAGTTGTTCAGCTGCGGCGAGAACAGCTCGCCGATGCTGGGCGAGCGTACGGCATGCTGCATACCACCGCGGAAACGCAGCGAGTCGTTAACAGCCCAATCCAACGTGGCCTTCCATGTGGTGTCGTCACCGGAGCGATTGTTCTCGGTCAGGCGCCAACCTGCTGTCAAAGAAATTGACTGGGCAAACGGCAGATCCTTGACGAGCGGCACCGATACTTCGGCGAAGAGATCCTTGAAATTCAGGAATCCCGAGACAGGCAACTGCTGGTTGAAGCCGGCGACGAGACCCGGCTGCAAGCCACCATCGGGCTTGAAGTCGAAATCGAGTTCGCGATAGCTCGCACCGACAGCGGCCTGCACCGTGCCCGCAGAAATCTCGAACAGATCACCCGTCGCAGTCGCTTCGATAACCGCCTGCTCGATTACCGTCAGGTTCTTGGCTTCGAGACTGATGTAATCGCGGCAAGCCTGGCTGATCTCGGCATTGCCGAAAAGGTTCAGGCCGCCGGCACACAACGAACGGCCGCCATCGGCTGCGTTCAACAGCGTCTGCGTACGATCACGACGGACATTACCGCCCTGGATTTCCGCATTGACCGAACGGCCATAAGTTGCGTAAACGTCGTAATTCCATGAGCCAGCGATGTCACCCGTGGCGCCCGAGACCAACTGCCACACATCGTGGGTGTTGAAACCGGTACGACCACCGAGCGTATTGAAGCGCTTCGACAACGCGAACGGCACCGTCGGATTGGCACGCGAAGCGAGCAACGGCTTAAGCGAAGCCGGGATGAACGGGTTGGTCACCGGAACAGTGAATCCCGTTGTACCACCAGCAGGCGTCGGAGCAAGTTCCTGCAACGCATTGTAGTTCGTGTAAATGATGCGAGCGTACGGCTTGAACTTATCGTTGATTTCAAGCTCGATGTTGGAATAGAGGCTCCAACGTTCCATCGGCAACACGAGGATGTTCGCGGGCTCGAAGTTGTACGAGAAGAAGTCCGGGAAAAAGCGTTGTGCGATGTCGCTCTCGGGACCGGTGTACCCGACCACGTTGCGCGTCGCGTTGCCACCAACGCCGGTACAGAACAGTGAACCGTCTGGGTTGAAACCGAAGCCTGCCGAACCACCGTTGGTATTACACTTGCCAGGGCCAAACAGCGCGTCCACCGCAGCTTGCGACGGTGTCGCGGTGCCGGGGCTCCAAGAACCACCCGGGAAAATCGACGTGGAACTGCTGGCTTGAGCAGCAAAACCACGCGCACCCTTGTAGATCGCATCACGGCTGAAGTAGCTTGCATTGAATACGGCGCTACCACGACCATCGGCAAACTTGCCGCCCATGGTGATGTCCGATCCCCACTCCTGACCGTCTTCTTCCTCGGTCAGACGGTACTGCGAGTTGATCGCGATGCCATCGAAGCTCTTCTTCATGATGAAGTTGACGACACCCGACACAGCGTCCGGACCGTAGGTCGCCGCAGCACCACCGGTGATGATCTCGACGCGCTCGATCAACGCAGCGGGAATCGTGTTGATGTCCACCGTACCGGCGCTGGTCGAACCCATGGCGCGACGACCGTCGACCAGCACAAGGTTGCGACCGGAGCCAAGACCACGCAGGTCGATGACCGCGCGACCACCGTTGCTCGGGTTGTTCGACTGCGAGCTCGAGCTCGGGACGATCTGCGGCAGCGTGTTGAGGTACTGCTCAACGGTCGTGTAACCGCTCTCGACGATCGCGTCTTGATCAACCGACAAAATCGGGCTCTCGGCAACGGCATCGCGCTTGGCGATACGCGAACCGGTGACCACGACCTCATCAAGTGACGCGTCGGCCTCTTGAGCCTGAGCCGGCGCAGTGGCGGTGATCGCCATGGCGCCGATGGCGCTCGTCAGGATGGCCTGACGTACCGCCGAAGAAACGTGCAATTGCTGAGACATCTCGTCCCCTCCGCAAGTGATGAACAATTGTTATGAAAAATCGAACCGGCGATTATCCGCAAGTCGGGCAGATAATAGATGACATTGTGGCAATACAGCACACTCTGTTGCTCGAAAACAACACGCTTATCCCTCGCTCCTATCCAACCCGTGGTTCGCGCACCAATCCCTGCTCGCCGCCACCAAGTCGCCTGCTAGTTTCGAGCCCTCCACCACAATCAACCAGCCGGAGCCCGCCCGTGAGCCAGAAGACTCGTCGCCAATTCATGACTTCCACGATCGGAGCAGGCGCTGCCGGTCTCGCAGCTGCCGGACTAGTCAGCAGCGCCTCCGCTGCACACCCCAGCCAGCGCAATTACCGCTTGTCGGCCGACGAGCTGAAGGCTCGATTCAACGACCCGATCTGGAATCGCGAAACGTCCGCCAAAATCGAGGGCGATACCGCCCCTGGCAAGTACGTGAACGGTTACGTCACAGGCACCGTCATGGGAGTGCGTGATAACGAAGCCGTGCGCCCGCTCTTCGGCTTCGAGGTGTTCTCGTCGATCCGCGTGTTAAAGCAGGAGAACGGCGACTATCAACGCCTCTGCCGCGAACTCATCTTCTATCGGGATTTAACTACCGGCGAATTAATGGATTCCTGGCTCAACCCCTATACCAATGAAGAGGTTGCAGTCGTCGATGTCGCCAACGACCCCTTCAATTATGTGATCTCCGATCACTTTCCGGATCCACCGAGTTATGGCGGACTGAACACCGAAAAGCCGCCGCGTCGACCATTCATTCGCAATTGGACTTTGCTGAACGACGACACCGTCGTACTCACAAGCGACATCCACCTCTATTACCGCAACAAGCTCGACCCCGCGATTTGGGTCCGCGAGTCGGCCGGATCGATGAATCGCGTCTCGGAGCTCTTTCGTTATTCCATTAGACGCGAAGATATCGAGAACGATACGTTGACCCACATGCCTCACACAGGGGTCTGGAACCGCATTACGCCATGGTTGCCATGGATGCTGATGGGTACAGCACCTGGCCATATCGTTTACGCCGGCACATTTAGTTCAGTGCCAAGCGTTGATTCGGTACCTGCACCGGTAGCCAAGCGCGTACGTGAGCGCTTTCCGCAATATACGGTTGCGCCGGAGAAGTGGGTCGATCCCAGTTATTCGAGCCTCGAGAACTACGCGCGTACTCAAAAGCCCGCCAAGCCTAAATAGGCCTCATCAGTCGACCCAATCGAAGTTGGCCACGCCCTCTCAGGGCGTGGCCGCTTCGATATAGGCTTCGAGGATTTTTGCAAAGCGCTCTGGTGATTCGAGGGGCGGATAGTGCCCCACATCGGGCATCACCATCATCGAAACGTCCGTGCCACTCAAATATCCGGCCAGGGCTTTACCCGCAGACACCGGCAACAATAAATCTTTGGCGCCCCAAATCAGTAACGTCGGCGCCTTGACGGCCTTCATAGCGGCTTTAGCTTTTTCCTGATCCGCCACTTTCGCGACAAGACCAATCAAATGCGGCTCAGGCGCGCGTCGATTGAAATCATAGTACTGCTCTCGAATATCCGTCGACAGTCTCGCTGGATCACCGCTGAAGTAGTCCAAAAAAGCGTTCCAATAGGCTCGATTGCGCAAGCCCGTTTCTTTGGCAATTCGCTGTTGCTCCAAAAAGTTCGGTGATGGCGGTAAATGCCCTGTCGTCACCGTATCCGCTGGGGTGTTAGACAAAATGAGCCGCTCAACTAGATCGGGCCGCTTTGCCGCCAAATAAACACCGAGTGTCCCGCCACTTGAAACCCCGACAAACGTCACCTTGTCGACACCCAGCTGCGCGAGCAAGCCCTCAGCAATGTCAACTGGCTGTAGTCGCTGCATGTGCTCATCAGTGACGGTGCCGGAGAGACCTTGTGCGGGAACATCGTAGCGAATCACGCGATATCGATCCGTCAACTTGGGTGCGATGTAGTCCCAAGTTTTTAGAGTGCTCTGCGAGCCGTGCACCATCAGAATCGCGGGGCCTGCGCCTTCGTCCTTGTAATAAACCTCGACGCCGCCAACAAGCGCGATCTTACCGGCAGGGTCTGCATACTTCGCTCGCAGTTCCTGTAGCGTTAGTGGCTCACCTTCAGCAGCAAACGCCGATGAGCCGATCGCAAGCATCGAGCAAATGGCCAACCAAAATAAATGCATAACGGCTCCTTCAACAATTTATTTTCGACTGAGTCTCACAGGCCCTTCTGCGACCAGTCGCTTCGACAACTCGCGTCCTGCTACCACTGCAGCTGTGGCATCTCCGAATCCGTGCGCTGCGATGAAGAGTTGGATGATTTCCACCGTGCTCGACAACATGAGCAACTGCGGCGGCACGGGCAATTCCGGACGACAAATCGCGCTGCCAAAATAATGGTCTACCCCTTCGAGTACGAGCGCATAACGAGAGCCGTCGGCGCTCGCAGCGTCATAAGCCACAAGATGATCCTGCCAACGCGCCCCTTCCCAACCGAGCGGAACATCACGATCTCCTGTCTGAATGAGCGCAGGCACCTCGAGTGAAGAATAGGCTTGGGCATCGACGAATCCCGGCAGGGGCCCCGGCGGGGACAGAGCAACCGCAACCTTCGCCGCGGGGTCTCTAAGTCGATCTTGCCATTCAGCCGGCGCAGTCGGACGCGCACCGCCGAGAGTCAACGAGACCAGCGCACCGTAACTATGACCCATAGCGATATAGCCAGAGTTCGCTGCCAAAGATAGCGCCTGCATATCCTGCAAACGCGCCGCCCAACTCGCCATACCTTTGAATTCTTCGGTCGAGGGGTGCTCGGTCGAGTCGACATGGAGTGGCGCCCAGATTTCGTATCCGGCAGCGCACAGAGGCTCAAGCAGTCTCGAGTATTTCCAAGGCGATGAGGCAGCCCCGTGCGAGAAGTGAATACGACCGATGGTGTTTCCACTCGGACGCCAGACATCAAGCGATATCAACCGACCATCGGCTGCGCGTAACTGCTCGCGCGAAGACTGCTTTGCCTGCAGCCAGCGACCCGACGCAAAGCCCGCGATTAACAGCAGTAAACCCTGGCGTCGATCGACTCTCACATCCGCTCCCCATCGAACTCATCACCGGCATAGGTTCGCAACTCGTTGCGATATCGCTGTAGCAAGCGATCAGCGAACACGGCAATTTCTTGTTCGCGACTGCGCAACTCGGGAACATGCATTCCGACCGCAATGACGCCGTAGCGCTCTTGATCGGCACTCATCGGGACAGGCCATGCAAGGATGCCCCAGCCATCTGATCGTAGATTGAATCCGACGGCATAGCCACGCCGCGCCACTTGCTGCACGGCGCTCGTGATATCGCGCATGGTGCGAAAACGTCTTCCGAGCTGCGCGCCACGTCGACGTGCTGCTCGGGTCAACTGAGCAAGCCGCTCGCGTGAATAGGTTGTTGCCATAGCAAGCCCGGGTGTCGAGAAGGGCTCGCGAAGCTCCCCGATCGCATTGGTACTGGTGCCCGGCACCCGTCCAAGCAGAATAGCTGACAATCGCATGTACACACCGGCTGGCAGCCAAATGCTCACCGTGCCACCAGTGTGAGCACGAAGTGCAGACATCGTCGTGCGCAGCGGCGGTAGGTACCCGCCGATATCGGCAAGACGGCGACCGAGTCCGCTCAAAGAAGGGCTGATGGCGTAGCTCGCCGATTCCTCATTTATATCCAGAAAACCCAGTTCGGTCAGTTTTTGCAGTAAACGATGCATGCTGGATGCAGGCACGCGCAAACGGGCTGCAATCTCGCCGTTCGTTAGCGGGTGTGGTGACACGCTGAACTGCTCTAACACTTGCAAAACCCTGCCCACGGTTCTCGATGACCCGTCCATCAAACTACCCCCCGAGTCGTGTCCAAATCGAAGATCTACCACCTTTTGAATTCCAATATTGGAATAAGTGGGCACTTTGCCGATCCTCGGCCGCGAGGGGTCTATTAAGCGGGTGTTACTTTCACCGCACTGTCATCTCTACACGGGGGTCGAGAAGCAGTGAGACCCCAAAAATCGGAGGAATGGGCGACATGCTTATAAGAAAACTCTCCTGCTCGGCACTTGCGGCCACCGCAATGTGTCTTGGCGGAATGGGCACTTCGGTAGCCCAAGACTCGGCCGTCGCGGCCGGACTGGAAGAAATCATCGTCACGGCGCGCAAAAAGGCCGAAACGCTGATCGAGACACCAGTTGCAGTATCGGTGCTGACCAGCGAGGACATCGAAGCGAAGGGTGTTCGCGACCTCTATGACGTCGCCCTGTTCACACCGGGTCTCACCTATTTCGATGCCATCCAGAACCAGCTTGGTACGCCGGTCATCCGCGGCATCGCACAGACCAACCTCAACAGCCCCGATCGCAACGTCGCCATTTTCTACGGTGGCGTCTACCTATCGAGCACCAGCGCAGCGAACCTCGAAATTCTCGACCTCGATCGTATTGAGGTCGTGAAAGGCCCACAGTCAGCGCTCTACGGTCGCAATGCCTTCAACGGCGCGATCAACTTCGTCCCGGCGGCGCCGACCCGTGAATTCACGGGAAAAATCAGCGCGACCCTAGGAACAGACGCTCGTCGTGAAATGCGACTCGTGCTATCGGGCCCCTTGGGTGAAACCCTGCGCGGTCGTATCGCTGCGAGCACCAACGCCTTTGACGGCAGCTGGGACAATAAAGCCGAACCGAGCGCGGGTCTTGGTGGCTATGACACGAAGAATCTCTCCGGCTCGCTGGAGTTCACACCGAACGATCAGTTCACCGCTCGCGCGTTCGCGTACTACACGGACGACGTGCGTGACTCGACTGCCATGTACATCGTGCCGGCACTCAATTGCGGACCTGTCGGTCGACCGCTCTCGGCCTATTGCGGCGATCTGCCGGTCAAAAACGATCTCGCCGCCAACCCAGACGCTTTGGCGTTTTCGCGTGAGGTCACCCTCGCCGCGCTCGATCTCGAGTACGACTTTGGCGGCGTGAAGCTGACCAGCCAAACCTCCACGTACGATGCGCAAAACGACAACGCATCAGATAACTCTCTGGGTGCCAACAACGGTCAGGGCAATATCTTCAATATCGTTAACTCTTCGGCACCGACAGTTGTCCTACGACAACAAGCTCTGCCTGTCTTCACTGGATCGGGCAAGGGTAAAACCAAAACCTTCACCGAAGAACTGCGTCTTGAAGGCCAGGTTGGCGACAACCTCAATTGGGGTCTGGGCGGTTTCTACAGCAAGAACGAGTTCGTCTCGCGTGGACGCATCACTTATGACGGGCGTGGCCTCGCTCCTGGTGAGCGCCCGCAGTCAGACAACTTCTTCTTCATCGCACTGAATCCAGTTGCGGGTCTTTCGCAAAATCCGACCGTCGACATGGTCGATCTGTCGCGCTTCATCGGCGAAGATAAGCAGACCGCGTTCTTCGGCCTCGTCGAATATAAGGTCAACAATTCTTGGACTGTTGGTGCTGAACTGCGTCGCGATAAAGAAGATCGTCAACGCTACAACGAGGTGGTCGGCCTCAGAACGCTACAACAAGGTGAGTTCAACTACACCACTTGGCGTGCCCACGCCGACTTCACGCTGAACGAAGATCAACACTTCTACGCTTCGGCTGCGAAGGGCGTGATCTCCGGCTACTTCAACGGTCAAACCGATGCGGTCGCGGGAAATGCTCCAGTCCCAGCGGAACTGCAAACCTACGATCCGGCCGAGAACAAGACCTATGAACTCGGCTGGAAAGCGCAGTGGCTTGACCGTCGATTGAGTTCGGAAGTCGTGTTGTTCTTCATCGACTACACCGGCATCCAGATTCCAGCGACGCCGCCGGCTCCGCTTATCAGCAACCTCGTGCAAAACGTGGGTGACGCGACGGCCAAAGGCATCGAGTTATCGCTCAACTATCGTGCCTCCGAAAAGTGGCAGTTGGGTATGACCTACTCGTACACGCCGACCGAGTTCGCCAAAGGCACGGTTGACGCTGGTGTGCTGCGCTACTGCGGTGGCTCATCGACGACGATACCCGCTGCAGCCATCGGCTTCTGTCCGACGCTTGAGTTCCGGGGCAAGGTTCTTCCGGACGTCTCGGGCAAGCCGCTGCCTCGCTCGCCCAACAAGCTTGCGAGTATCTACGCTGCGTTCGACACGCCCATCACCGGTGATTGGTCGTTCTACGCTCGCGCGGATGGCAGCTATACGGCTGCCACCAACATCCTGACGGTCGGCCTGACGACGATCCCCTCGCGCACCCTCTTCAATGCGCGTATGGGTCTTCGTCACGGCCCCTTGGATGTAGCCCTCTGGGGTCGCAATATCTTTGATGAGAAGTACGTGACGACTGCGATCAACCAGCCACCCTTGGTCGCCGGTGTTGCCGCCTTCACCCCGAACGTGTCGCAGGGCGATCGCGCCATGTTCGGTTTGACTGCGACTTACTCCTTCGGCTCCAAGTAATCGCCGATAAAACCTGCCCCCTCCGATGCCTCGGCGTCGGAGGGGGAGCGGGCTCCGATACTCATCGGATGACCCCGCCCGAACGGTCTGGTAATTTCTCATGCCGTTCGGAGAATCCGTAAATGCCCAAACGTCATTGGCTCGCGCGCAGTCTCGATGTAGTAGAGCGCGCAGGAAATCGACTGCCAGATCCCGCGGTGCTGTTCCTGATACTGATGATCGCTGCCTGGATCGTCAGCAATGTGCTTGCGCGCTTTAGCTTCGTCGAAATCGATCCTCGCAGCGGACAACCGATCGAAATTCGAGACCTGCTCGCCGGTCAATCCCTGACTGCGTTCATGGCGACGATGGTCAGCACTTTCACCAGTTTCCCACCGCTCGGCGTGGTTCTCGTCGCCATGCTCGGGCTAGGCGTGGCCGAACACTCGGGTTTCATCAATGCCACTCTTCGCGCAGCGATGGCAGTCACGCCGCGCCAACTTCTAACCCCAGCACTGATCGCGGTTGGCATCTTGAGCCACGTCGCCGTCGATGCGGGTTACGTGCTGGTGATCCCTCTCGGGGCGGTGATTTTCTATGCCGCTGGGCGACACCCACTGGCGGGTATCGCCGCGGCTTTTGCCGGTGTCTCCGGCGGATTCAGCGCCACGATGGGAGTGCCGTCCAGCCTCGATCCTTTGCTCGCGGGATTGACCCAAACGGCAGCGAATCTGGTTGATCCGAATATCGTTATTAATCCTCTCAACAATTTCTACTTCACGACAGCCTCATCGATTTTCATCGTGCTACTCGGGTGGGCGCTGACCGATCTTGTGATCGAACCGCGCTTGCGCTCGACCGCAATCGATGGCGATCCTGCCAACCTTCCCACACAAGAGTCGCTGACAGAGACGGAGCGACGCGGACTGCGCATCGCACTGCTAACCATCGTTGCGGCAGCCACGCTCTTTGCAGTGACTCTGATGGGCGATAACACTCCGTGGGCCGCCGCACCCAATGCCGAAGGAGAGCGCCTACTGCTCGTCTCGAACGCCCCACTGATGCAATCGATCGTCCCGATCATCTTCATTGGGTTTTTGTTGCCGGGAATTGCCTATGGCATCGCGGCCGGCACAATCAAAGAGCATCGTGACGTCATCGCCGGGATGACTAAATCCATGTCGGGAATGGGCTACTACATCGTCATGGCTTTCTTTTGCGCACAGTTCATTTATGCCTTTGGGCAATCAAACCTCGGCGCGCTATTGGCACTGAAGGGAGCTAATGCACTGCGTGAAGCGGCTCTGCCTATGGGGGTCACCTTGGCAGGAATCGTTATGCTGACGGCAACAGTCAACTTACTGATCGGCTCCGCATCAGCCAAGTGGGCACTGATCGGCGCAATCATGGTGCCGATGTTGATGCAACTCGGCGTATCGCCGGATCTCACCCAAGCGGCTTACCGCGTGGGCGACAGCTCCACTAACATCATCACGCCCTTGCTGCCCTACTTTCCGCTGATCGTGGTTTTCTGCCGTCGTTATGTGCAATCCACCGGTATCGGAACACTAGTCGCACTGATGCTCCCCTACTCCATCAGCTTTATCGTCGGTTGGACCGGATTTCTGTTGCTGTTCTGGGCGCTGGGAATACCCCTCGGAGTGGGCGCCAGTTACGACTACGTGCCCTGATGTATGAAAATCATGCTAATTTTCATACGTGTTTCGGGTATTCGTCATTCTGGCTTTTTTGCTACCGGGTCTTGCCAACGCGCATGGGCTGAATCTGTCTCTGACAGACGGTAACAATGCAATTTCGGGGCGAGTGACCTTCGCCGACGGGACTCCACTAGTTGGCGCTAAGGTCGAGTTACGAGAAGCCACTGCGAGCGGCTCTGCGGCCAATTCCGCCACCACCCAAACTGACGCAGATGGGCGCTATGCATTCCCCAAGCCGAACAAGACTGAGGAATATCGAGTGATCGCTGATGACGGTCTTGGCCATCGAGCTGAACTGGTCTTCGTCGCACGTGGTGATCAGCGCAAACTAGAAACCACACATCCGCAACGGCCATGGCTTCAGTGGCTAAGCGGTCTTGGTTATCTCGCGGGACTGTTCGGTATCACGGCATGGTGGATGTCGCGAAGAAGCAGGACGCAAAACGGGGCGTCGTGACATGCATATCGCCGAAGGTGTGCTGGATGCACCCACGTTAATCGCCGCAGCAAGTTTTACGACGATCGGGATTGCTATCGGTCTGCGTCAACTGACACCTCAAATGTTGCCGAGCGCGGCGCTGTTCGCTGCCGTGTTTTTTCTCGTTGGTACTATTCATATCCCGATTGGAGTCGGCAGCGTTCATCTCATCCTCAATGGCTTGATCGGCTTGCTACTCGGCTGGCTCGCCTTTCCGGTGCTCTTCGTTGCTTTGGCGTTACAAGCATTGCTGTTCTCCTTTGGCGGATTTACCGCGCTCGGTGCCAATACGCTCTTGATGGCCTTGCCTGCCGTCGTTGCAGGATTGCTCTTGCGTCCTTTTCTCAAGCGTTACTCATCCTCACCGCGCACCCTCATGACGATTGGCGCACTAGCCGCAACGATCGGCATTGTCGGCGCAACCGGTTTAGCCGCCCTCATGCTGTGGTCGACTGGCCGCGAGGCACTACTCGGGCTCGTGACCTTGCTTGCAGCGGCCCAAACTCCCGTGTGGATTATCGATGCGATCGTGACGGCGTTGGCTGTTAGCATGTTGGGACGAGCACGCCCAAAGATATTCACCTTTGATCAATAGCGCAGCGTATGAGTCACGTCCACCGCCCAGACAGTCGACTGCGCTTAGCAGCTACGCTCGTGATCAGCATCGCCGCTGCGCTGACTCAATCACTCATATCCCTAGGCGCCATGCTACTTGTCGCGCTACTTGCGACGGCTTGGTTGTCGCTCCCACAACGCACTTCCATGGCAGATATTGCTCGGCGATTACGTCGGGTCAATGTATTCCTCCTCATAGTGTGGCTCACGGCATCGATCGACTGGCGAAACATGTCCATCGATGAAGCTGGCACCCTTCTCGCTGCTCAAATGAGTTTGCGCGTCAACGTTGTCACACTAGCGGCAAGCATCTTGCTGAGAGGAGTGAATGGTCTCGATTTAGGGCGCGCTGCCGTCGGACTTGGCTTGCCGGTCGCACTCGGCGCCCTTCTCGCGCAGCTCGCTCGTCAGTTATCCCTGCTGTCGGAAACCAAGGCACGCTTAGACATAGCGATGCGCGCTCGCGCGTATCGCCCAAAGTTCAGCCTCCGAACTCTGCAAGTGAGCGCGCAAATGGTCGCGTGGCTGATCGTTCATGCCCTCGCAAAAGCCGAGAGACTCTCTCTTGGCTTGCAAGCTCGCGGATGGAGTGCAACACGCTGGCCGATGCGAGAACCTATCCACTGGCGATCGCTGCCAAAACGTGATTGGTCGATTTTCGGCGCTATCGTCATTCTCATCGGTGCCTGCGTTATCGCCCCGAGCCTTGGGGTATCTCGATGACGATGTTACTAAGCATGCAGGATGTTGCTGTCAGTCGATCCGGCCGTACCGTACTGCGTCGCTGCACGCTATCACTGGCTAACGGCGAACGCTTGGTCGTTCGTGGTGGCGTGGGCGCGGGTAAGAGCACGCTGTTGCTTGCTGCTCTCGGCTTGCTTCAGCACCAAGCCGGGCGCATCGAACTACTCGGAAACCACTGTAAGTCCGATGATGCCTTTGCCGCCATGCGCGGCAAGGTCGGGCTACTTTTTCAAGAACCTGATGATCAGTTGATCGGTCCGACTGTCCTCGAGGATGTGGAATTTGGCCCCTTGAATCTAGGCTGGGATGCGCACAGCGCCCACCACGCCGCCGATGAGGCCTTAGAGCGAGTGGGACTCATACATTTGGCCGATCGCCCGATCCATGAACTCTCGGGCGGCGAAAAAAGACTCGTCGCACTTGCAGGGTTGCTCGCAATGAGCCCCACCGTTCTGCTTCTCGATGAACCGACTGTGTCGCTAGATTTCGAAACGAGCAGTCGCATCATCGATATTTTGCTCGCCAGCAATCTATCTATGTTGATCGCGACGCACGACCCGATCTGCTTAGAACGCCTCGCAACGCGAAGTGCCTCGTTAGAAAATGGCATTATCACCGGCTGCTAATCGCTGACAGTTTCCCAAGCGACTTTTTGAAGGTACGCAGCGACATCCGCTGGCAGATCTGCGGTGTAGCGATTGCCAATCGGATTAATGCCATATAGCGAAGCAAGCACCGTACACGCGGCGAGATACGTTCCTTCCGGGCTCGGATGTCGACGATCGCGCACGTGCAATCGCAAGTCGGGGCGACCTTCCAACGCGCGCTTGAACGCAAGCCCTGCTGGAACGATGAGCGCTTGATTGTCGCGGCCCGCTTTAAGGTACTCCCGAGCCAAAACCTCGATCATCTCCGGTTTGTCGGAATACGCCCAGGTCATGAATAACACGGGCGTTGCGCCTTTAGAGCGAATCGTCTCGCTATGCTTGCGCACGTACTCGTGAAAAGTGGGTCGCGTCGCCTCGTCGTACGGACACCGACTGCAGTCCATCATCATCACGGTATCGAAGCGATAAGGGACGGCAGATTCGACGATCTCGTTCGACTCACTGAACGAACTACTGCCGATCCCCGCTTCCAGATAGGCACCGACGTCATGCCACCGCAAGTGACCGCCACTGATCGTGATCGAGTAAGCGCTGTACTGCTCGCGAGCGGCCTTGGGTAACGAGGCCGACAGCATCCGACTGACTTGGTTATGCAGCGAATTGTTGTAATAGAAAAAACTATTACCGACGTAGAGTAATCGCTTCGGTGCGGCCCGAGCGGGAAGATCGGCACTCAATGCCGCGGACGTCCCCGTCGCAAAGGCAATCGTCAGCACTGCTAGCAGCGCAACTAATTTATATCGAAGTTGAGTTCTCATGGCGTGAGTATCAGTCATCGCCAGCCCTGACGGAACCTAATCCCCCAATCGGCGGTCCGACACTCTTTAGTAATACCATGTAGCCCTATGAAAACAATTTTTAAACTCTCCATGCCAATGTGGCGCATCACCATCTGGACTGGTGCGCTCGCAACGCTCCTCACACCGTGGGTATTGATGCAGGTCGGTAGCCCGGTCGAATGGACGGCATTCGATTTCGCCGTTTTCGGTACCTTGCTGCTGGCGCTATGCCTGGGACTGGAGTTGGCGATGCGCCTCTCGATGCGCTGGAGCTATCGGATAGCCGCCACGATGACCGTCGTGGGCGGCTTCTTTATGGTATGGGCAAATCTCGCTGTTGGCATTATTGGCAACGAGGAAGATCCGCGGAATCTGCTTTTCTACGCCATTTTGCTGTTGGGCCTGGCAGGAGCGCTTTTTTCTCGATTCGATGCTCGTGGACTCATGTGGACGCTGCGCGGTATGGCAGTAGCCCAACTGCTCGTGTTCGTCATAGCTGCCGCTTTTGATTGGGCGCTGTTGCCGGTCTTCACGATCGTCTATTTCGCGTGGTGGCTCGTTGCAGGTGAGCTGTTCAAGAAGGCATCGCGACAGCTGCAAATCGACCAACCAACTGCGGCTATTTAGCGCCTCGATAGGCCGCCAAATTTCGTTCTGCGAGCCAGCTCTCGCGCCCACAAACGATTCGGGACCTCTCTCCTTTCGCACCCAGTTCGAGGCAGTACGAGAACGCGCTCTCCATGCGTGCAAGTGCCTCTCGCGCCGCCGACGGCACATTCTCGGCGATTCGGAACGAAAACACACCAACGCAAAACCAGAAATCAACAGAAGCAGAGAGCTCGTCAGCTTCCGATTCAATTAATTCGAGTCCTGCAGAAAACTCTCGCGTCTCCGCAAATATCTCTAGCGCAAGACAAACGACATCCTCTCGCCAGTGTGGCGTCGTCTGTGACTCCGATAGAGTTTTAATGACGCGGCGTAGCACAAGCGAGGCTTCTTCGAATCGGGAGAACCGCTTCAGTTCCTTTGCATATTTGACAGCCAGGTATGAGTCGAATGGTTCTCCCTCAAGCGATCGATGTAATAGCTGCAGATTTCGATCGCCTTTTCGAGAGAGATTGAGCGGCTCATAGCCGTCGTGCCCTAACACGACGGGGACTGCGACGATGGGTAATTGATGCGTTGGCTGTTCATGGATCGCCCCCACATACGTGACGCCTGTGGGCAGCAATCGAGAAACTCGGTCTCGAGATTCAAATCTCTCGGACGGATAGGCGGGATCCGTAAATCCACTGACAATTTCAATTTGCCCAACAAAATCCGGCGAGCGCTGCTTTATCTCCTGCAGGACATCCGCGCCGCTTAGCAACCATTCGTCGGCATCAAGCACGAGGCGCCAGGGGCATTTCGTTAGAGACAGCGCAAAGTTGCGGGCTTTCGAAAAGTCATCGTTCCAAGCGTAGTGACTGACCGACGCCCCACCTGCTCTAGCAAGTTCGACCGTTTCATCGGTTGAGCCAGTATCAACGACGACTATTTCATCAACAATCGTCTCAACACTCTGCAGCATACGCTGGATGCAAGCCGCTTCATTTCGGGCGATGGTGACGAGCGCCAGAGCCATTTAAAACTCCCGATGGACCAAAGGTTGAGCGGGGCTTTACGCGATTAATCGATTTTAGCCAGCCATGCCGAGCCCAGGCCGAAAAGACCGACTAAGCCGGCTATCACAGAAATGTTACAAAACGTTGACAGTCAGAGCGGTCGGCGTACATTTTGGCGTTAGGACAGAAAAATAATTCGCTACCGGGGACTCTAATATGAAAAAGCTCACAATTTTCGCGGGGTTATTAACGGTACTGGTGGCTGTATCGGTTTCCACCGCCAAGGCCGAAAGCGCGGGCTGGACTCTCAATCTCGAACGCTCGGAGTTCTCGGCGGAGCAATCCATATCAGCATCGAGGTCTCTCGCCGAAAAGGCCCATCTGATGCTCGTATCGACGGGAGTGGCTCCCCGCGGGCGCGAAGGGCAATTAGCGCTTCACGACGGCCACCTAGCCTACCAGGCCGATTTTCGGTTCAGCGCCCGGCTCGACGGACGCGATTACCCAGTGGAGGGGCTGCCGCGCGGTGACTCCATCGCAATCGCAGTACATGACGACGACGCGGTCGTCTCCACTATCAAATCCAGCGGTAATAAAGTTGCGAGCTTCAAGCGCACTCAAGGTAACGATGCGCGGACTATGGTGATCACTGCTCGCTATTTTGACGACAACGGGAGAGTCTCCGCGAGCGAACGACTGATATTCGAGCGTCGTTGATCAATATTCGCACCAAGACTCAACCTAGATCAGTAGCCCGCGTTCATCATAGTCGCTGATGAACAACGCCAAATCCATCGCATGGAAGGCATTCGCTAGTCTTGCGATTCCAGTGAGTCTTTTGGCGACTCTGGGCAATCATACATATCTGCTCGATTGGCCATCGGCAGTTATGGTCTTCACCCCGGTAGTCATTGCTGCAATCTGCCTACAAATCGGAACCGGTCAGCACTGGGCGAAAACATGCCTAGTACTCGGGGTGCCTGTTGGGCTACTCGGAACATCGATTGGGATGGTGCAAATCGTCAGCGGCATTAGCGACGCTCGAGCTGCAGGCCCTGCGATGTCAGTATGTCTTGTAACGCTACTTTACGGCGGACTCCTCTCGGCGATTGGCTTCGCCGCACTAAATACCGAGCATCAAGAGCCTCGCAAAAAAGCCGAGATGATATGGTGGATTATTCCTTTCATCGTCACCCTACTTGTCTCGGTCTGGGGCGCCGTCGCAGGCGAAACTAGTGTGTTTTTCCGCGATGATGCCTTTTGGGTGACGCTCGCTTGCATCGTGACATTCATGTCGTTCAGACGTGCCACACCCCCGATCACTCGATGGGCGGAAGCCGCACTCTTCAGCTCGATCATCTGCGTCGGCGTCGGCATCCTCAAATGGTTTAGTAACCTTGACTATGAATCGGGCGAGATTGACGTTGACGCCATCAACCTTGCGGTATTGGGTGTCTTATACGGTTGCTGTCTATATATCGGAGCTTATTTTTATTCATTCCACAAGGAACAAGTAGAGTCGTACGATGCACCGCGTATGAATTGGCACTTTTTGGAAGTGAACGCTTTCTTGTACTTCTTATTGATTGCGCCAACCTCAATTCCAGAATCACTCTTAAAAGCGGAATCTAATGCCAGAGCTGAACAGCAACAAAAAGATTTGTCCGAACGGATTACCGCGCTCGAGAACGAACTACGGCAATTGAAAAGGAATTAACTGGAAGGCTACTCACGCAGTAATTCTCGCGATGAGAAGTATGGACATCACCGCAAACAGAATCACCGTTCCGAGAGCACCATAAAACCGACCAGTTGATCGACCGGTCGTACTCGACATTCCCTGCGCGTGGGCGAGACGGGCGACAACAAATGCCGCACCGAGCACATGAACATACATTGCGCTCAACCCGGTCTGCTCGATGAGATACAGCAGAATCAGCGCCAATGGCGCAGACTCGACTAGATTGCCGTGAGCTCTGACTCTTTGCTCAAGCTCCTCATCACCGCCGGAACCAACTCCGATTTTTGTTGCCAAACGGCGCTGAACGATTCGGACATACAGCACGACCAGTAATAGACCGCAGATTCCTGCGTAGAGTCCCGTGATCATAGTTTCCCTCACAAACTTGAGGAGTCGAAAAGCGTTCGATAGCTTTAATCGGAAGCCGCACCTGTCTTCAAACTCAACGCAAGCGACGAAGTGCCGATCGACAGAACTCCAAACGCGAATCGTCGAGTGGCTCATTCTTCGCGACTTCGATGATAGTCTCTAAAACTAGAGCGGCCATTTCACTGCGACTACGCTCGCGGCTCAATTCACGACGCATTTCGGCGATCAACTTATCGCGCGCATCGAGTTCGCGAATGAGTGGATCCCAATGCGGCGCTCGGTGTCTCTCGAGCAAAGTATCCACCACATCACCATGGTCGCTGAGATACTCAGGATTAAAATCCCGTAAGCCGAAGTTATGTAGTCCCGGGATTCCTTCTAGCATTCGATCTGTAACGCGCTCGAAGCCCATGCTCCAATCAGCGTAGTGCCGAGCGTCGATGGCGTCACGACTGATGATTTTCATATCGGTGTGACGAGGATCAAGTGCGATAGCACCGATCAACGAGTCAACGATGGCGGTCTCCCCCTCAAGCACCTGTAGAAAAGTGCCGTTTCCGTAGAGCAACATCCCCGTCAGACCTTTGCTCGGGTTGTTTCGATGGCACTGGTTGATCAAAGCGAGTACTTGATCGGCCGTCATCGCCGCCGCTTCCCGGCTGAGGTACGTAATTCGAATCATGTTGTGAAGATACTACTTTTGAGGAAAACGCTGATCAAAAAAATGAATTACATGCGCCCGTCTGTGCGCGATGTCTAGGCAGACCACAACGCGCAAGTGCATGACAAGCGACGTGTACATAATATAGTGTCTACTTGTCTTGACGCATGATCGTTTCGATGGTATCCCGATACTCGAGGAATCGTATTGGGACGTGATTGCTCAAGACTACCAAAAGTCTTTTGCAATCCCTTCATTTTCCGGGAAGCGCAAGGAATGACCGATATTGACCTGAAGTATTTAAATCACCTCCTTGTCGATCGCATGAAGGTGAAACGTCGGCCGGTCGCTCTGACCTACTGCGCTAGCGAAGCACCGACCGGCTATGAGCCCGTTGATATCGTCGCCTGCGCGATCATCCGCGAAGCCGAAAGCGGCCGGAGAATCTACGTCGACAGCAAACACCACGACTGTTGGGTCGGCCAGTACCACCTCGGCTGGCTTCCCAAGGCGCCGCCGCTGATCACCGAGGGTGAATACCTGACGATGGCGCAAGGTTTTTTTACACCTGAAGGTGCGCGACTCAATAAATCGGGAACGAGATCACTACCGACCGGCAGTATCGGCTCGCTAGCGGCCGCTCCGCTAGACGACGTTCCGGATGGAGTCCCTGTCGATGTGATGGTCTGCGTAACTGACCCAATGCGAGTGATGCAAATTGCAGGGGCCGCATCGGCTCGCGAGGGGATATTCCCGATCGGCGAAGTTGGGCCATCGGCCTGTGCGTCAATCTTCGCGACGCCGAAACTCACGAGGAATAGCGTTTTCGCTACGGGCGATGGTGGCGGTCGTATGCATAACCGCGTCGGCCCAACAGAGATGTTTGTCGCGATTCCCAGCGAGCACTTCCGCTACATAATCGAGTTAATCGAAAATTTCAGAATTGATCCCGATAAAATGCGAAGCCTGATCATGCCGTCGCACAGTCTTACGGCATGAAGCAGCAGCAGGTGATCGCCGTCGACTAAGTCGCACGATAGGCTTCAACCCGTCGATCCATTACCCGGCGCCATAACGGTGGTAAAGCCGCTAGTACCACCATCGTTGGGTATCCCGCTGGGAGTTGCGGACTTTCATTGAAGTGGCGCAGTAGCGGATAACGCCGACCCGAATACGCGTGATGATCACTATGTCGTTGCAGCTCAAAAAGCATTAAGTTCGTAAATAGAAAACTCGAATTCCACGAGTGCCGCAGCGACACACGCTCGTAACGAACACCTCCAGAAACATCGGTCTGCAAGCGTCTCTCAAGACCATAGTGTTCGATGTAGTTGATAATTTCCAATAAGGAAATAGCGACAAGACTCTGCCCGAGAAAGTAGCCGAGTCCTAGCCATGCAGGGATATCCATGTAGTGTGTGACACCGATCGCACACGCTAGCGCCCACAAGAGTGAGAGGGCCGCCCAACCTGCGAGCTCACTACGCCACACTCGCCATACCCTCGCTCGCCGACGAAAACTGTCTTGCTCAATCTGAAAGGCACGCCAAGGATTTGCCCACAGAGAGCGCAACACAAAGCGATACACAGACTCACCAAGTCGGGCAGAAGAGCCGTCGTAGGGCGTAGCAACATGGACATGATGACCCCGTATGTGCTCAATCTTGAAGCTGCCATAGCAGACTAGCGATAGTAGTAGTCCGCCTGCGACTCGCTCTAATCGAGAAGACTTATGGATTAGTTCATGCGCAGGGTTTATCGCGAGTACGCCACCGATAAGCCCGATGGAGACGGTCCAAATGATCATCTCTATTAGCGACATGGGCGCCGTAGCGAGCACCCACAAGCCAAAGGAGACTACCGCCATATATAGTGGCAAACAAAGTAATGTGAGATTGCGATAGAAGCGTTCGTTCTCGATCCGCTGTTCGGCGTCGGTCGACGGATTCGCGGTTCGCTTCCCAATCAAAATATCCACAATCGGGATAAGCACGAAAAAAGTGAATGGTGTGAGAATCACAGCCACACTCCATAAGCCCGTTGTAGTGCCGATCACCGCACTTAACCACGGCAGCGACGCTGGCAACAAAAATACGAGATAGCCATATTTTTCGAGTCGAATGCTTTTAAGCATATAGAACGACACTCTACACACCGACAGGGTCGTTATCGACAGTTATAGCTTGTTAAGCGGATGCTGCTCGTCGGGACCGTCGCAGCCTCTTACTCAATAATGCCATCGTCTATAGAGCACTATCTCGCCATCACGTAAATTGATGAAGCTGGCCTAGGCGAGTTTAAGTTTGGCCGGGGTGGCGTGATCATGATGGCGGTCAGCGAGCCCGCGAGTGAGGTCCTTAGCAATTATCTTACTCACCATAAGCCCCGAAGGCATCGGGCGGCACTCCGCAAAATAGACTGGGCCTGCTTGGTTTCACACTTGCGGACCAAGGGATTATGAGAAGACAGGACCGACCCAGCCCCGTTGGCCCTCAATCACTTACGCGCTCGTGAATTTCGTGTGTAAGAGAGTGTGTATGTAACTATCGTGTTTTTGACGTTTTTTCGGAGGTTGTTGAAATTTTTTCTAGATATGCAGAACAACAGATTAGTGCTCGTGCGGAGCCTGCTTGAGCTAGGTAATTACCAAGCGGCCTTCTTTACGAACAACAAAAAAGCTTAATCAAGGTTGATGTTTTAATAAACACTCTCAGTATTTTTCATCTCCGAAAGTAAAAGTTGGATTTTATTCTTATTGCACCGATAAGGGCGCTTCCTATCTCAGCAGACTCACCCCTACGACCGAAGCGCCGTTTTCTGACTCTGGCCATACGAGCAAGGCTCGAGCACCGTCACCAGCGACCC
>JBMTZD010000034.1:0-22352 GCA_049455235.1 Steroidobacteraceae bacterium | reverse complement strand
CAACCGGAATTGGTGCAGCCTCGAGTATCGGGCGACTCGGCGGTATTTCGAGTGCCTTTTTCGGCGCTGCGTTATTGGCCGCATTCGGTGGTGCGGGACTTTTCATCCTCTTGTTTGTTGCGATGTGCATCACGCTAGTCGCCTTGCTGATTATTCGAAATCATATTTAGCGAATAGCCAAACTACCGAATATCCTGGATTTGAGCTCAGCAGAGCGTTAATGCAAGGGCGGATCTGATCGCGGTGCTTCAAGCAAACTGCTCAAAATGAGTTGGCGCGTATAGTCAGCTGTTGGCGATGTCAGTATTTGGTCAAAGACGCCTTGCTCGACGATCTTGCCTTGACGCATGACGAGAATGCGTCGGCAGAGATTGGCTGCCACAGCCAGATCATGGGTGATCAACAACAGCGCTGTCGAACCATCGGTCAAGTCACGCAGTAAGTCCAAGATCTCCGCCTGCACGGTCGCATCGAGCGCCGTGGTCGGTTCATCGGCAATGATCAGCAGGGGGTCGACTGCGATTGCCATGGCGATGAATGCTCGCTGGCGCATCCCGCCACTCAGTTCGTGGGCGAATCGCCGCCCGACTTCGGTCGATAATGCTACTCGCTGCAGAGAGCGGGCGATGCGGTCCCGGCGTTCTCGAGCCGAGGTCACACCATGTCTGGACAGCAATTCATTAAATAAATCGCTGATGCGACGAACCGGATTTAGCGCACGAAGAGGGTCTTGCGGGATATAGCTGACCGCAGAGCCGCGAAGTTGTCGAAGGCTGCGTGCGTCGGCTTCGAGTATGGAGGTTTCTCCAATGACGATTCGTCCGCGTGATACCCGTATCGCGGGAGGGAGTAACCCGATCACGGCGCGTGCCGTTAAAGATTTTCCGGCACCAGACTCTCCAACGATGGCGAGCGTGTCGCCGCTCTCGAGTGTGAGATCGACCCCATCCACCAAGACTTGGTGCGAATCCTCTGCGGTATGGCGCAGCTGCAGGTCGCGGATCTCGAGCGCCGTCGTGCGCGTCGACTGGCGAACTTGGGCTGGCGTGATACTGGAGCGATGTAATCGGCGAATTGGTGAGGCGGATCGTAGCTCCAACGTATAGGGGTGCGCCGGCTGCGCGATGACTTCTTTAGCGGCGCCCGACTCGACGATACGTCCGCGATGGATGACAGCCACCTGATCGGCCGTTCTCTCAACGAGGTCGATATCGTGACTGATCAGTACATAGGTTAAGCCACGCTCTTCCCGTAGGCGGAGCATCAACTCGAGAATCTGCGCCCGAATACTGACATCGAGCGCCGAGAACGGCTCATCACCGATGATCACTTGCGGCTTCAACAATAAAATTCTCGCCAGAGCGAGTCGTTGCAGTTGCCCACCCGAGAGCGATCGAGGTGATGCGTCGAAAGGTACGTGGCCAAGACCGACCTCATCGAGCGCGTTCTGCAGCAAGTGGGCGACGGTCTGAGACGAGGAGGGCAGCTGCCCTTGCGCTTGTAGCGGTTCGCAAAGTAGGCGCCTGACATCGTGATAAGGATTGAAGGTCGAGTAGGGTTCTTGTGAGAGCAGGTGCAAGCCTGTCATCGCAGGTGCTCGCAGCGGCTCGCCGCGATAAAGAATCTCTCCCTGGGTTGGCTTTAACATGCCGCAGAGCAGTTTCGCGAGCGTCGACTTGCCACTGCCGGATTCGCCGACGATGGCTACGATCGAGCCAGGCGCTATCGCGATGGACACATCCTGCAAAATGGGCTTTGAGCTTGTCGATTCGTCGTAGCTGAAAAAGAGATTTTTCGCGAGGAGTATGGGGTCACTCATATCGGCGGCTCATTTTCAAAAGTCGCGCTGATGCGAGAGGCGCAGGCGGCTTGCCATCTTTTCAGCCAAAGAGTTCATCACGAGGACGGTCCACGCTATGGCAACGCCTGGTCCGATGAGTAACCACGGTGCACGATTGAGCTCCGCGCGTGCTTCGGCCAGCATGCTGCCCCACTCTGGTACGCCGAGGCCGGGGCCTAGACCGAGGAACGATAAGCCTGCCGTGGAGATCAGCAGAGTCGCAAACTGCAAAGCGATCAGCACACCGATCGTCGGGGCGATCACGGGGATGACATGCGAGAAGGCGATGCGCCATGGCGAGACGCCGAAGTAACTTGCGGTTTGAACGTAAGGCAGGGCGAGGATGCCGCGGGTCTGCGCGGTAGTGACACGCGCAAATACAGGCCAGCTGAATAGGCCAAGCGCAAGTGCCAACGTGACGGAACTTCGACCCAGAACGGCGACCAAGGTGACGGCGAGAACCAGAGACGGAAACGCGATGGTGAGATCGACGATTCGATCCAAGGTTTGGCGTATCCATCGCGATGTCAGCGCAGAAAGCAAACCGAGACCGATGCCGATAGCGGCGCTGATCAGGGTGGCGAGAGCGGCTATCCCGACGGTGTGCTTCGCACCGATGATCAAGCGCAACGCGACGTCACGACCAAGGCCATCGGTGCCGAGTAGATGGCTGTCTGTCAGAGGCGGAAGTAGGCGTCGTGACAGATCACGCTCGCTCGCCCACTGCTCCAAGAGGTCCGGAGAGACGATGCTGGTGACCATCAGCACCAACATCGCAAGGAGAGACGCTCGGGATAGGAGTTTCTTCATGAATATCGAATCCGTGGATCGATACGACGGATGGCGTAGTCAGCCAACTGGTTCGCGGCAAATACGAGTGTTGTTGTCACCAACACCACTGATTGCACGACGGGAAAGTCGAGCAACAAAACTGAGTCGAGTAGCAGACGGCCCATCCCGGGCCAACCAAATATTGTCTCTGTGATGATGATTCCATTGACGAGGTTGGCGATCTGGGTGCCGATCAGGGCGGTTGCGCCCAAAAGCGCATTCGGTAGCGCGTGACGGAGTACGACCGTCGGCTCGCTTGCACCTTGGGCGCGAGCCATGACCGCATAGTCATCTTGCAGCGCATCACCGACGTTGACCGCGAGTACGCGTATCAGTTTCGGTGCAAGAAAGGCGGTGATCGTCAAAGCAGGTAGTACGAGCGAGGCTACGCCATCACTGCCGGTGCTGGGAAAGATCTGCCACTTTACGGCAAACCATTGGATCAGCATCAAGGCAACGACATATCCCGGAATGCCCTGTGCCAGAAGAACCAATCCATCCAGTGAGCGGGAGACCTTCCCGATCACTCCGATGCTCGATCGAGTCGCGCCCAGAAAAGCGCCCAGCGGAATCGACAGGCCGAGATGCAGCACGATGGCCGCCAAGGCGAGCGTCAAGGTCGGCCAGAGCCTCTCCAGCGCCAGCGCGAGAGCATCTTGTCCGCTGACCCATGAGGTTCCGAGATCAAGTTGCACGGCTTGCCAAAGAAATATCAGATATTGACGGTACAGCGGTTGATCGAGACCTAGGCTACGGCGGATTTCCTCGAGCACCGCCGGGTCTGAGGACTCGCCCGAGAGGATCAAGGCGGGATCGCCTGCCAAGCGAACGAGGAAGAACAGAAGCGTCAAGGTCGCTAGCAACAGCAGCGACAGGTTGAGCAGCATCCTGAGCGCATGACGCAGCATCTCAATCATGCGATGAGCTCGAGCGCTTGCGTAGTTGATCCCATCGGATCATGAGGTTGTCGACTTGAAGGTTCTCGAGACCACGGTAAGCGGTGATTTGCTCCATCTCGTGGATCAAGATTACGGGCGGATCGTCTGCCATTTTGTCGTGGGCCAGGCGCAGTAGGCGATCACGCTCGGATTGATCGAAGGTGCGAGCGCGCGTCTCTATCAGCTCGGACACCTCCGGTTGGCAAAACGGTACGTTATCTCGTTCGCAAGTGAGGTACTGCCATGCCTTCGTGATATCAAGCAGGGGATCCAGTGCAACGGTGAACGAAAAAAGATCGTGCTGCCAATCACCCGCGAGTAACTTCGCGCGCCATCGCTCGAACTCCATGGTGTGCACCTTGATGCGCACACCCACATCGCGCAGATCAGCCAGAATGGCCTCGAAGACGGCGCGATCCGTGTTGGTGACGACCAGCAGATCCATCTCGAGATCGATTCCGTTCGGATAACCCGCCTCATGCAGGAGCGTGCGGGCCCGTTCTGGGTCGAACGCGATGGATTCTAGTGACGGATCGAATCCCTCGCTGCCGCGGACACCCATTTGGGTTGCGACCACGCCAGCGCCGGAGAGTAGGTGTTTCACGATAGCGTCCTTGTCGATCGCATGATTCATCGCAAGACGAACTTGTCGCGACTGTAAGGGTGAGCCGTCGCGTACGACGAAGACCATCATGCGAAGCCGAGGTTCGGCTGCTTGGCGAATCGTGATCTGCTTTTCTTTGAGGTCAGCAATATCCTCAGGCGCGAGATACATCGCGAGTTGAACCTGTCCTGACTCGATGGCTTGTCGTCTAGCTATCGGCTCGGGTATCTCGATGAAATCGAGGCCAGCGACAGCGGGTGGTCGCCACGACTGCGGATTCGCGCGCATCAGTACGCGCCCGGCTTCCCATCGCTCGACGATGAACGGGCCGGTACCGATCGGCTTGCGCGCGAACGTCTTTGGGCCTACTTCCGTGAAATAGCGCGGCGGTAAAGGGTAGAACTGCGACAGTCTTTTCGGTAGCAGCGGATCGGGTTTGCCGGTTTCGATATCGATGGTGTGCGAATCGATGACCTCGGCGCTGACGATTGTCGGCAGTAAGCTCGTTCGAACCAGATCACGGGCGCCGTAGCCGAGCAAAATTTCGTTGACGGCGAGTTCCACCGCCTTGGCATCGAACGGCTCGCCGTTCGAAAAGTGAACATCGCGTCGCAGCACGAAACGCCAGCGAGTTGTCGTCGTTTGAGTCCAGCGCGTTGCAAGCCACGGGATCACATTGCCGTTAGCGTCGATATACGTGAGCGCGTCGAAAAATGCGGGCCAAATATCGACGGCGGGCTGACCGGTATGCGCTGCCGGGTTGGCGAAGCCGGGCGGCAATCGCCGCGAGGCGATACGGATAACGTCGTCATGATCTTGCGCGCTGGCTTGCCGATCCGCCGGATTGCCATCGCAGCCAGCGAGCAAAAGCAGCGCCGCCAGAGTCGCCAGAACAATGCTGCGCACCGACACGAAACTCCGTGATGACCGGCAACCGGGAACACGGTCACGATACCATGGTGCGACTGACTTGATGGGTGGAGCCCGGCATGCAACTGAGACGGATACGAGCAGCAACCGTGGCGACACCATGTATCGAGGCGACCGCCGCGGCACTATCCGCGTTGCTCGAGTATCGCGTTCGCGATCGATCGTCGGTGTCGGCGGAGTTGGCGACGTTGTGGGGAGCACCATCGATGGTTGGCAGGGCGACTGTGTCGCTGAGCTCGGATGAGTATCCGGATGTGCTTCTGCGGCTCGTGGAGGTAGCTGCCGTCGCGGAGCATCGACCGTTCTGGAGTTTCGGTTGGAATTCGTTCGAGATCAGTGTGGCCGGTCTGGACGAGCTTTATCTGGCACTACAGCGCGATACGTCTGGTTTTTTTCGCATCCGCGGCGAGCCCCATGCACTTGGTGCTTACCCGAGCATTCGCGCGATGCAAATCGAGGGGCGTTCGGGTGAGATCTACTATCTGACGGAGGAGACGGGTAGTGGTGTTTCTCCCGTGCCACCGACCGTTCGCCGCGGGCGTCTGTTCATCACCGTGCTCGGTGCACCCGCCATCGAACAGGCGCGAGATTTTTATGCTGGCAATTTTGCGCTGGAAGCGCGACCGATCCGTGCCTCGAGAGGGCAGGTCGTGCAACGTGCTTGGGGCGGCACGCCCGATGGCACGCACCCCATCACTTTGCTGCCTTTGCGCGAGGTGGCTAACGCCATCGAAATGAATGGTTACGTTCAAGAGGGTATCGTCAGTCGCGCGAGGAGCGAAGGGGAGTTGCCGCCAGGAAATTCGCTCGTGACCTTCGAGGTCGATCGTATCGAAGCGTCGTTATCGGGAGTATCCCTGACCGTTGGCACGCCACCCGATCCGATGTACTTAGGTAGTCGAGTCGCATTTTTCATTGGGCCTGCTGGCGAGTGGGTCGAGTTGATCGAGAGGCGATCATGAATTTCTTTGATGATATCGAGCGTTGGTGGCAGATTGATCAATCGACCCTGCAAACCGTCGATAGCTCCCTGCGATGTTTGGTTCTCGATACCTTGGCCTGTGCTGTAGCGGGGTTGCGCACGCCGGAGGTGTCGTCCTTCGAGCGGTTGCGCGCCGTCTCGTCGCCCGGGGCTATCCTCTTTCCGGGTGGACAGCAGATGTTGAGTTCTTCGGCAGCTGCTTCGGTGGGTGCGATGGCCGCATGCTGGTTCGAATTTTGTGAAGGGCATGAGCGAGCGCACGGCAGGCCCGGTCTGCACGTCGTACCGCTGACGCTGGCGCTTGGCGCTGCGCTCAATAAATCTTACGGCGAGGTGCTACGCGCCACCCTCATCGGTTACGAGATCGGCGCGCGCGCCGGTATCGCGATGCGGATCCGACGCGGCTTACACGTCGATGGCACCTGGGGCGTGCTCGGTGCGACGGCGGCAGCAGCTGATCTCATGGGTTTGGACGCGGAACGTGCTGGCGCCGCCGTCGGTATTGCGGCATCCCAGATCGCCACCTCGCTCTATCGCCCAGTCGCGGCCGGTATGACCGCTCGCAATAGCTATGTTGCTCGCGCCATGGAGGATGCACTGCTGTTTGCCGAGGCTGCCGCTGCTGGGGTGAACGCGGCGGGTGATACTTTAGCGATCGCGGCAGCTGAGCTTGCCGGTGATGCGGGCTTAAAAGAATCGTGGCAGTGGCCGAGCATCGATATGCCTTTGCTGCAGAGCGGCTATCTGAAGCCTTACGCAGCGGTACGCCACGCGCACTATGGCATCGCCGCAGCGCATCGATGGCGTGACCAGCAGTGCGATCTTGATGTTCGTCGCTCTGCTGCGCGTATTGAGAAAGTGGTGCTCAGCGTCTATCCGGAGGCACTGCAGTACTGCGGCAATCGCGCGCCGCGCTCGATGATCCAAGCGCAATTCAGTCTGAGCTACGCGGTGTCACGCGTTCTCGCGGGCTTCGATATCACACCTGCAGCCTATTCGATCGAGGCGTTGGGGGACCCGCTCGCGTGCCGTATCGAGCGCGATTTGGTTCTCGTTGAAACGACTGAGTTTTCACGCCGTGCCGCGCGGCTACAGGTGGATACCGATCAGGCCTCGTTCGTGACGACGGTTGATCGGGTCGATGGCGATCCTGATCAACCGATGTCATCCGAAGCGGTACTGCGCAAGGCGGCGAATTTGATATCCCCGAGCGCTTCCGACGGTGATGCCGAAGCGTATGCGCGACGTTGGCTCGAAGCTACGTCAGACACACCAGTTCGTGCCGTGCTCAAGTTAGCGCCTTGAGTTTTAGCGTGTTGAGTTCGCTGCGCTGTCGAAAACCAACGTCGACGGCTCGCGTTCGGCACGGAGTCGGGTGGCGACTTTTTCCGTTTGTTCCCATGCTCTGAGCACGTTCTCGCCCGCGAGCTTGCGCAGCTCCTCATCCGTCCAGCCTCGACGAATGAGTTCGGCAAATAAGCGCGGATAGGTCGACACGTCATCAAGACCCTCCGGCCAATTCGGATTGCCGTCGAAGTCGCCGCCGATGCCAACATGATCGATTCCCGCCACACGGCGCACGTGTTCGATGTGATCGGCCACCATGCCGATCGTCGTGACGGGTGTTTTGATAGCCGCCATGCCTTCACGCATGATGCGCTCTCGCTCGTCGGGGCTCGCAGCGGCACGAGCGCGCAAGGCCAGTTCCGCCATGGCCGGTTGAACGATACGGCCCACTTCGCAATTCACGAAGCCGGCGACGAAGGTGATCATCACGACGCCGCCATTGCGTGGCAATTCGCGCAGTATGTCGTCGGGGACGTTACGCGGAACGTCGCACACGCCACGGGCTGACGAGTGCGAGAAGATCACTGGCGCTTCGCTGATACGCAGCGTCGCGGCCATGGTGGCAGGCGAGGCATGCGACAGATCAATCAGCATGCCGAGACGATTCATCTCTCGGACAACCTCCTCACCAAACGGCGTTAGACCGTTGTGGCGTGGCGGGAGTTGCGCCGCCGCATCGGCCCAGTCGGTATGCGCATTATGGGTGAGCGCCATATATCGAACGCCAAGATCATAGTACGCGCGCAGGGCACCCAAAGAATTCTCGATTCCATAGCCGCCCTCCATGCCGAGCATGGACGCGATACGACCAGCGCGTTTCGCGGCGCGCACGTCTGCTACGCTCGTCGCAAACTGAAACGTATCGGGATAGCGCTCGATGATGCGGCGAGCGAGTTCGATCTGCTCCAGTTGTGGTCGTGCGAAAGGCCCACGACCCTCGCCCGGAATGTAGACCGACCAAAACTGAGCGCCGAGCCTGCCTTCGTGCAATCTGGCGATGTCGGTGTCGCCCTCGGTGGGTTGACGCAAATCGTAGGCTGCGACATCGCCTGGCGCCTTCGCGTATTGACGAATGGCCATCGGTAAATCGTTGTGACCGTCGACGAGTATGGTCGACTCGAGCACGCTGATCGCGCGTCGCAGCGATTCGTCCGTTTCAGCTGCGGCCGCCAACGAGATACCTTGAAAGCAAGCCAAGAGAGCGGCACTAATCGAGAGCAGAGTCGTTTGTAGATTCTTCATGTGCCGAGTGTTATCCCGGACAGCGGTATCGCGCAAGCGCCCGCCGTCTCCCTACTCGATGGGCGAGCGCCACGTATACTCATACGTCGGGTCAGTAGGGGAGGAGACATCATGACCAATCGTCGTGAGTGGATTGCGGCCGCAGCGGCGGCCACTTTCGGTGCGCTTTTGGCGCAGCCCAGTATCGGTAGTCCTTGGCCAGCCGGTGCCGAGCGCCGTCGACGCCTTGTCAAACCTCCTCGTATTGCGCCCGGTGACACGATCGGATTGATGATTCCTGCCAGTGCAAATTGGAATCCTGTCGATGTCGATGTGCTGCTCGAGTCGCTCGCGGCGCTCGGTTTGAAAGGTAAGCTCGGTAAGCACGTGTTCGATCGTTATGGCTATCTCGCCGGGCGAGACGAGGATCGCGCGGCCGATCTCAACGCGATGTTTCGTGATCCTGAAGTGAAAGCCATTCATTGCATCCGTGGTGGTTGGGGCTCGGCAAGGTTGTTGCCGCTGCTCGACTTCGACGCGATTGCCAAGAATCCGAAGGCTTTGATCGGTTACAGCGACATCACCGCTTTGCTACTCGCGCTGCAAGCCAAGACGGGGCTCGTCACGTTCCACGGTCCGAATGGCGCGAGTGAGTGGAATAAGACCAATGTCGAGTGGTTGCAGCGCGTGTTGTGGCAAGGCGAGTCGGCCACCTTCGAAAATCCGCGTGAGGCAGGCGACTTGCTAGCCCCCACCAAGCACCGCACACGGACGCTCAATCCCGGCGTAGCGCGTGGTCGTCTGCTCGGCGGCAATCTCACGGTGCTCACGGCGCTATTGGGATCGTCGTATTTGCCCGACTTCACCGGCGCGATTTTGTTCTTGGAAGATATCGACGAAGCGCCGTACCGCATCGATCGCATGCTGGTGCAATTGAAACTGGCCGGTGTACTCGACAAGCTCGCCGGATTCGTCTGGGGCAACTGCACCGATTGCGGCCCGGGCGAGGGCTATGGATCGCTGACGATTCCTGACGTGTTGCGCGACCACATTGAGTCACTGGGTATCCCCGCTTATTCCGGCGCGATGTTCGGCCACATTAGCCGCCAGTTCACTTTGCCTGTGGGCATCGAGGTTGAGCTCAATGCCGACCGCGGTACGATCAAGATGCTGGAGAGTGCGGTCGCTTGATGAGCACCGGAGCGCGCTCGTGGCAGGCGCGCAACAGCAAAGGGTTGCACGATGCGGCAGAAAGTATTTGAATCAGGAGGTCGAAAGACCCCGAAACAACAAGACACCGAGGGAGGGAATATGAAGGGTATCAGGCTAGTCGTCTCCGCGATCATCGCGGGATCCGTGTTGAGTTCGCCGATCATCGCCCAGCAGGTTGGCGGCATTCGGGGCAAGGTCAGTGCCGACGTGGCCGGTACCAGTCTCTCGGGCATCACCGTGACGGCAACGTCCGACGTCATGCCGAAGCCGCGCTCGGCGAGCGTGCGTGAGGATGGTAGCTACAGTCTTCCCTTGCTGCTGCCAGGTCGCTACACGCTGACGTTCTCGAACGCGAGCGGCGTGCTGCAGAAGGTCGATGTTGACGTGTTGCTCGATCAAACGACGACTGCGGATGTCGCGGTCGGCGCATCGCGCGGTGACGCCTCACTCGAGACGGTCCGCATCGTGGCGAGCGGCTTGTCGCGCGAGGGTAATGCCTCGATCTCGAATTCGCTCGGATCAGACAATATCGAGCGTCTGCCGATCGGCCAAGAATATCGTGATCTCCTGAAGCTGATTCCCGGCGTTCAATACTCGGAAAACAAGGTGCTCGGCCCTTCAGCGGGCGGTTCCGGTGTCGACAACAAATACGGTTTTGACGGTGTTGACGTGTCGTTGCCACTATTTGGCAACCTCGCCTCCGATCCCTCCACCCACGACGTCGCGAACGTCTCGATGGAGCGCGGCGGCGCCAAGGCGATCGGCTTCAACCGCGCTGGCGGCTTCTCCATCAACACGACTTCGAAGTCCGGCACTAACGAGTTCAAAGGTTCCGTTGAGTACAAGACACAGCCTAAGAGCTTGGTGTCGAAGATTCGCGGTACCACGAGCTATCAGTTGGAGCAGACCTGGATGAGCGCCGGCTTCGGCGGCCCGATCATCGAGGACTCGTTGTTCTTCTACGCTTCTTACTATCGTCCAGAGGTCAGTCGCGACAATCCGGTCACGGCATATGGCAACGTCAAAGATTACAAGAGTGTCCGTGACGAATACTTCGGTAAGTTGACTTGGGCGCCGACGGACGACGTGCTGCTCAACCTGAGCTTGCGTACCTCCGATCGCGAAGGTCGGGGCGCCGGCATCGGAGCCTTCGATCCTGACACGCAGAGCGTTGGTGAAGCGTCGTACCAAGACATCCTCACGCTCGATGGCTCATGGATTTTGGGTGACAACTCGACCTTGAGTTTCAAGGCGGCCAAGTTCGAGCTCGAAACGGGCTCGGTGCCTGACTCGCTGCTGGGCTTTACCGGCCAGATTGGCGACAAGCTCAATATCGCGGATTTGACGAATCAGGGTCGATTCGTCGTGCCGACGCTGATCAATGCGACGACGGCAGCGCAAATCGCGCGTAACGCGGCTGCGCAGACACTGATCAATCAATATGGCTACACCAATTCGTCGGGCGTTAAGGCCGGTGGTGGCCGTGTCGGTGTCTTTCCGGAAATCAACTTCCAGAATTTCTATCGCGATACCGCCGAGGTGGCGTTCGATCACAAGTTCGAGCTTGGCGAGACGCAGCACAAACTGCATATCGGTGCGAAGTACTCCAAGATTTCCGAAGAGTTGCTGCGCACGGCTAACGGCTGGGGCAGCATCACGTTCAACGGAAACTTGAGCAATACGACTACCTTGGGCGCCAACAATAAGCCGTATGCCTTCCAGGCAACGTTGCTGCAAGCCGGCGCCACCGATTCGGCGGGCAACCCGCTGACGCCCGCGATCGACTCGCAGGTTAAGTCCTACAACCTCGAAATCAACGATACGATCACGGCTGGTGATTTCGAGTACAACCTAGGTGTGCTGATCAGCCAGGACGAGCTCTACGGCCAAGGTCTGCGACCGAAAGCCGGCACGATTTCGGGCTTCGAGCTCGCTCCGGGTAATCGGTACAAGATGTACACCGTCGACTGGAAGGACATGATTCAGCCGCGACTCGGTGTCACGTGGCGCTACGAAGGCAACGACACGGTCTTTGCCAACTTCGCCTCCTACAACCCTGAAGCATCGTCGCTTGCTCGCGCTGCGTCCTGGGATCGAAGCCTCTTCGGGCGGGTGGTCGATGTGCGTTTTGACAGCGCCGGTAACTTCCTCGAGGCTGCTTACCGTGGTTCATCGAGCGGTAAATTCTTTGCCGAAGGCATGAAGCCGCGTCGTATCGATGAGTTCACGGTCGGTACGACCAAGGCACTCGATTCGGGTTGGTCGCTGCGCGGCCACTTGCGTTATCGCGAGGGATCCCACTTCTGGGAAGACACGCCGAACGATGCTCGTTTGCGGGTATACGGTCCTAACGGCGGTGCGCCGGCGGACATCCGTGCATTGGGCTTATACGTCCCCAATCTCGCCGCGGTTCGTGCAGAGATTGGCGGTTCGAGCTACGTCATCGCAGAAATGGATGGTGCGTACACCAAGTACTACGAGGCGAGTCTCGAAGCCGAGTGGGTGGGTGAGCGTACTTACCTGAATGCTTCGTATGTTCGCAGCCGCTACAAGGGCAACTTCGACCAGGACAACACCACGAGCGTCAATGATGCCAACACCTTCATCGGCTCGTCGTACTACGCAGATGATCCGGGTAAGTTCACGTGGGATAACAAGGATGGCACCCTGTCGGGCGATCGTCCTCACCTGCTCAAAGTATTCGGTCACTACACTACGGATTGGAAGGCTAACATCGGAGCCTACTTCGTGTTCCAGTCCGGTCAGCCTTGGGAGAAGTGGTCGGGCACCTACTACGGACTGCGTGTGAACAACTCCTACGACACCATCTCGTCGTTCGCCGAGACTGCTGGTTCTCGTCGCACTGCAAGCCACTGGCAGCTCGATCTGAACTACACGCAGGAGTTCCAGGTGGCTTCGCTGCCAACCCTGAAGTTCCGTGCAGATCTGTTCAACGTGTTCGATCGTCAGACCGGTTACAACTACCAGCCGTACGATTACAGCCCGCAATTTGGCGAGGCGCGTAGCTTCTTCCTGCCACGGCGCGTACAACTCTCGTTGCGCGTCGATTTCTGATCGAGTCGCTACCGACGAAAAAACCCGCTTCGGCGGGTTTTTTCGTCAAGCGAGACCTAAAAATTTGGGGAAGGCATGAATAAGCTCGCCGCGATACCGAGGTTGGTAGTGTTGCTGCTGACAATGTTGGCTTCAGTAGTGTCTGTAGCGAAAGCGAATGCGGCGAAAGCGGGCTGGACCGACAAGGTTGATGCTGCGATCGAAGAGGCGATCACCCAGCAACAGATCCCTGGTGCCGTGGTTTGGGTTGGTCGTGGTGATCAGATGCTCTATCGCAAGGCCTACGGCTATCGAGCCGTGAAGCCTGAGCTGCTGCCCATGCAGCTTGAGACGGTGTTCGATCTGGCATCGCTGACCAAGGGGATCGCGACTGCAACCTCAATCATGATTTTGGTTGAAGACGGCAAGCTTCGACTCTCCGACAAAGTTTCCCAACATCTTCCCGAGTTTGCTCAAGACGGCAAAGACCAGATCACGCTGCGTCATTTATTGACGCACACCTCCGGTTTGAATCCCAGTCTCGACTTGCGCGGCGATTGGCTTGGAGCCGACGAGGCCGTACGGCGCGCTGTCGCAGAGCTACCGAGGTCTGCGCCGGGTGAACGCTTTGTCTACAGTGACATTGGTTATATCGTCCTCGGGGAAATCGTGGCCCGAGTTTCCGGCCAACCGCTGCCGACGTTCGTTCAGCAACGCATTTTGAATCCATTGCGAATGACATCGGCGGGATTCACGCCCGCCGAAGCGCGGCGTGCTCTCATTGCGCCCACCCAGTTCTGCACAGCCTATGGATGGCCCTGCGACGGCCCTAATCAATTTCTCCTGCAGGGAGTGGTGCACGATCCGACGGCGCGCCGCATGGCTGGCGTTGCTGGGCACGCCGGCCTGTTTGCGTCCGCAGAAGACCTCTCGAGATACGCCCGCATGTTGCTGCGCGGCGGAGAACTCGATGGTCGGCGCGTTTTGTCACCCTCGAGCGTAGTTCGTATGACCTCGACCTCTACGCCACCTGCGATGACAGTGCAGCGGGGGCTTGGTTGGGACATCGATAGCAACTACTCGGCTAACCGTGGTGATTTGTATCCGATAGGTTCCTTCGGTCATACCGGATTTACTGGCACGTCGATCTGGATTGATCCAGTGAGTCAGACCTATGTCGTGCTTCTGACTAATCGCGTTCACCCGGACGGCAAGGGCGATGCGACCCCCGTACGATCCAAGGTGGCGACGATCGTTGCTGCCGAGTTTTCAAAGACCATTCCCATTGAGCAGTTGCGCGCGCAGCGTTATGCCTCGCCGGAGTTTCCGTCCGCACCGAAAGCAAGCCCCGTCGGGATCGGTGATGTTCGGCAGGGGATCGATGTTCTTCGCGCGGGTGGTTATGCCGATTTGCGCGGCAAACGCGTCGGACTGTTAACCAACCAAACTGGACGCGCGAGAGACGGTGTAACCACCATCGATCTGTTGGCACGAGCCGATGGCGTAACCTTGGCTGCGCTCTTTAGTCCGGAGCACGGGATTCGAGGCGAGCTCGATGACAAGGTGCCTTCATCGCGCGATGCGAAGACAGGTCTCGTCATTCACTCGCTCTACGGCGAGACACGTCAGCCAACTGACGCGATGTTGGCGAATCTCGATGTGATCGTAATCGACTTGCAGGATGTGGGCGCACGTTTCTATACCTACGCTACCAGCATGGCGTACATGCTCGAGGCTGCGGCTGCGCACAAACTTCCGGTAATCGTGCTCGATCGGATCAATCCGATTGACGGCTATAGCATCGAAGGTCCGAGTCTTAACCCATCAGAATTGTCATTCACCGCTTATCAACCCATGCCTATTCGCCACGGACTGACGATTGGCGAGCTCGCACGTTACTTCAATCATCGAATTGAGGCATCGCTGACGGTGGTGCCCGTGCAGGGCTGGGATCGTCGCAGCTGGTTCGACGAGGCGGGTTTGACGTGGATCAATCCGTCGCCGAACCTGCGCAATCTCGTCTCGGCGACCTTGTATCCCGGCGTTGCGACGATCGAGGGTGCCAATGTGTCCGTGGGGCGCGGTACCGACACCCCATTCCAACTCGTTGGCGCGCCGTGGATTGATGCTGCCCAGTTGGCGCGTGAACTCAACGCACGCAATATTCCGGGGCTAAGGGTCTATCCCAGCAGTTTCACGCCCCAAAGCAGCAAGTTTGCGGGCGAGCTCTGTCACGGCATATTTTTGATCGTAACGGATCGTTCGGCTTTGAAGTCGGTGCGATTGGGAGCAGAGCTCGCGCATGCGCTGCATCGCTTGCATCCGCAGGAGTTCGAGCTCGATCGAATTGCCGCATTATTTGGTCGCGAGGTCGTCGGGCAACTTCGTGGTGGTTTGACTGTCGATGCCATCGTCGAAAGTTGGCGATCTGTCGAGAACGAGTGGCGACAGTCGCGTCGCCCATTTTTGATTTATGGGTTCGAGGATCCACCGAGATGAAGCTGACTGATGCACAGGTTGAGGCGTTTTTTGAGCGCGGCTGGGTTGTTGTGCCCGCGCTGTTCTCCGCCGCCGAAATGACTCGGGCCCGCGAAGCGTTCGAGCGTCTCTATGCCACGGCGCAGCGATTACGCACCACGCAAAATCATGCAGGCGCTTATTTCGTGTTGGACGCGCCGGCGCAGGGCGATGTTGTCGTCAAGCGAGTGGTGTGGGCAGGCGGCGCCGAATCGGCCTTACTAGAGCTCTCAGCGGATAGCAGACTGGTGGAGCCCGCGGTGCAATTGCTCGGTAGTGATCATTGCGAGCAGCTCTTGTGTCAGGCGCATTTCAAAATGCCAGGCGATGGCGTGTCTTTCGATTGGCATCAAGATATTCAGCACCGAGACAAAGGGGCCGGCACTTGGAAAGATGTCAACGGTCGAGGCTCTTACGTGCAAACGATCATGTTGATCGACGATATGACCGAGACCAACGGACCGCTCAAGTTCATTCCGCGCGATTCGGTACGGGGCGATGCGGAGGGTCGTATTTTTTCGTCACATTACGATTACGGCACCCCGATGGAGTCAGGCGCGGCAACCCCGCAATTAGATGAGTCCGCGGCGATCACCGTCACGGGCGCTAGCGGTTCGGTTTTGTTCTTTGGGCCTTACGCGGTCCACGGCAGCACTTCGAACGAATCGGCATATTCGCGACGTATCTTGATCAATGGATATGCCTACCCGGGCGCTAATGGGCGCGTGTATCCCGGTGAAGGTTCTGGGCGGAGATTGCCGCACGCATGACGTATTTTGGTCTTCTTGACTGGTCCGTCTTGGTTGCCTATTTCGCACTGGTGACTTGGATTGGCCATCGAGTCAGCGCACAACAATCAAGTATCCAAGAGTACTTTCTCGGTTCGCGCAGTCTTCCGTGGTACGCGGTGTCTGCATCGATCATTTCCACTACCGTCAGTGGTGTTACGTTCATCGGTGTGCCCGCACTTGTCTTCGCTGAAGGCGGGGACTATCGGTACCTCCAATTCGTATTTGCCGGCTTCTTATCAAAATGGATCATCGGGCATTGGATCCTGCCTAAGCTCTACGTCGGACAATTTGCGAGCCCCTACGAGTTGATTCGCGATCGCCTCGGTAACGGATTTGGTCAGTTAGCATCGTTACTATTTTTCTTGGGCGCGATACTCGGTCAAGGTGTTCGTGTTTTTGCCGTAGCTCTGGTCCTCGAATTATTGACGGGTTTGTCGCTAGAGATATGTATCGCGCTGATCGTCGGCTTCTCTGCGCTGCACACCTGGTTGGGTGGTATTCGTGCGGTCGTTTGGACTGATGCGTTGCAGTTCGTCATCTTCGTTGCCGGTGGTTTGGTCGCCGTCATCTTTGCGGCCAATGCGTATCCGGGTGGCTTTTCCGAGCTTGTGTCGGTGGGTGCGACTGCCGGTAAATTCAACGTATTCGACTTCAACTTCGATCCGACTGTGAGTTTTACCTTTTGGGCGGGCGTGTTTGCGATGCCGTTCCAGAATCTCGCCGCTTATGGTTCGGATCAGGTAAACACGCAGAGAATGTTGTGCTGTCGATCGCTGCGCGAGGCGCGTCGCGCGCTGTATGTCAGTAATGCAGGCGAACTTGTCGTGGTGTTGTTTCTGACGGTCGGGCTCGGTCTTTGGGGCTACTATCAGTATCAACCGATAGACCCTGCGTTTGCCTCGCTCGTGGCCGAAAAGGGTGATCGTATTTTCCCCGCGTTCATCCTCTCGGAGCTGCCGGCGGGCATCAAAGGGTTGCTGGTTGCCGGTGTGTTCGCTGCAGCGATGTCGAGCCTCGACTCGGTGTTGGCGGCTCTCGCGCAAACCTCGTTGACGATGTTCCATCGAGGCTATCTCGATGGGACTTTGTCTGAGCAGCGAGCGGTGACGCTCTCCCGCATACTCGTGTTGGGCTGGGCGATCGCCTTGGGTGGGTTTGCCTTGCTTCTGGCGGGTCGTGATGACGGTCTGATACCGCTGGCTTTTGCGATGACCGCGTATACCTATGGGTCGATGCTCGGTTTGTTCTTGATGGCCTTGTTTGTGCCGCGCCGCTGGATTCGATATCCCGCCTTGGGTGTGCTCGCATCAATATTGAGTGTTCTCATCGCAGACGCCAATTCGCTGGCGTTTCCGTGGCTGTTCCCTTTGGGTGTTTTGTTTTGTTTGGGTGTGGCCTTGTTTCCGCTCGGCAAGTCCGAGAAGGTGGTGACATGACGCTATTGAAGCTCGTTTTAGTCGCTTGCTGTTTCGTCGGTTTGATATCGCGAGTCGAAGCTAGTGAACCATCACCGAGTCTGCTCGAATCCCGAGTGCGTGAGTTGAGTGACAACATCGAGGGCAGAGTGTCGCTCTATGCACGTAATCTCGATTCCGGTCGTGAAATCGGCATCAATGCCGACGAACCGGTCCGCACAGCCAGCACCATCAAACTACCCATTGCTTGCGCCGTGGCTAAATTCGTTGCCGACGGAAAGTATTCATGGTCGGATCGATTGACGATCGGTCGCGCAGATAAGGTGTCGGGTTCGGGTGTTCTTGCTGATTTCAGCGATGATGAAAGGATCTCATTGCGTGATGCCACCACCTTGATGATCATCGTGAGCGACAACACCGCCACCAATCTCATACTCGATCGCGTCGGCGGTGATGCGGTGAACGACTATCTCGCGTCACTCGGTTTAGAACGCACGCGCGTCATGCGAAAGATCCGCGGTGATGGTAATCAGCTCAAGCCTGCGCAGGGCTGGACGCGTGAGGGGTTGCGACCGGAGAACCAGCGATTTGGTATCGGCGTTTCGACGCCTCGGGAAATGGTTCGCTTGCTGGAAATGCTCGAGCGAGGGCAAATCGTCAACGCTGACTCTTCGAGTTTGGTGTTGCAGATGCTAGAGCGGCAACAATACAAGGACGGTATCGGTCGCAAGATTGAGCAGTTTCGAGTCGCGAGTAAGTCCGGCTCGCTCGATGCGTTGCGTAGCGATGTCGGTATCGTGCATACACCGCACGGACGCATCGCGATTGCGGTAACGGTGGATGGTTTGCCGCAGATAGACTACTCCCCTGACAATGCAGCACAAAAATGGATTGCCGAGGTCTCTCTCGCGATTATCGAGGGGTTGTGATGATCATTCATAAGCCATATCTGCTATTTCTGGGTGACGCTCACGATGACTTGGCAGCCAAGACGGCCATTGGCGTTTGGCAGTGGCGACCCGATGAGTGCGTCGGTCAGTTACGCCTGACCGGTTGTGTTCCTAAGTTGCCGCTCGATGAGATCGATCTCGAAGAGGGACGTCGTCGGGGAGCACGCACTTTGCTGATTGGTGTGGCTAACCGCGGTGGCACCATCGCCGAGAGCTGGGTTGAAGTGCTAGTGCGTGCCTTGGAATTAGGCTACGACCTGTGTAACGGACTCCATACCCGCCTAGCGAGCATAGAGCGTGTTCGTGAGGCCGCTGCGCGATCGGGCTCTCGGATCATCGAGGTACGGGAGCCGGGGCAATACCCGATCGCGGGTGCGCAGGCTCGCAGCGGTCGTCGCCTACTTGCTGTCGGTACCGATTGCTCTGTTGGCAAGATGTATACGACCTTGGCGCTTGAGCGTGAATTGCGCACGCGAGGCATTCCGGCTGATTTTCGTGCGACGGGGCAAACGGGCATCATGATCGCTGGCGGCGGTGTGCCCGTCGATGCCGTGGTGTCCGATTTCGTGGCAGGGTCGGTCGAGCAGCTGTGTCCGGCCAATGCGGCCGACCATTGGGATTTAATCGAGGGGCAGGGGTCGCTCTTTCATCCGTCTTACTCGGGCGTCAGTCTCGGACTGTTGCACGGTGCGGCACCGGATGCGCTCGTCATGTGTCACGAACCGACGCGCTCGCATATGCGCGGATTGTCGCACTGGCCGATACCGACGCTCGATGAGTGCTTCGAGTTGCATTTGCGTTGCGCGAAGATGATGAATCCAGCAGTGCGTTTCGTTGGGATGGCGGTCAACACCTCCGCGCTCTCTGACGCCGCTGCGCGTGATCTTCTCAAGGAATTAGAGCAACGATATCGGCTCCCTGCGACCGATCCCGTTCGCTACGGCGTCGGTTCGCTCGTTGACGAAATGCTGCGCTGATTGTTATCGACAGACTGACGGCTGTTGCTGTATCAAATCGCGCGTCGCGGCGAACTGACGCAGTGCTGCCGCAGAGGGCGTGTGACCCTCGCCGGGCAGATAGACACCAAAAGCGATATCACCCTGCATGTCGTAAAACAGTACGCCGCGTTGCGTTTCATTGCCGATCGGCAATTCCATGACGTAGATCGCGGACAGCAGATCGGGCCGCAGGTGGCCATGCATGCCCTCAGCCTTTGACTTCAGGTTGAAGAACTGGCTGCGCTTAGACGGCTCACCCTCAGGGATACGACCATGGGTTTCAAAGATATGCCCACCTTTCATGACTACCGTCACAGCTTCCTCCCAATTGGTGAGGCTGGTCCAGACGCTGCGGAATTGACTTGCATGGATACCGTAGCTGGCGGGTGACAATGCACTTTGCACAGTGGCCTCGGGCACCGAGAGTTTCGCCGCCACTCGGTAAGGGGCTGGTTTGGCAGGGTCGGCCATCGCCGCTTGAATGGCCGTTCGTTGGGCATCTGTTGCGCAGAACGTATTGGCCACACTGAGCGGTGAGGCGGATAGGACACCGATGACGAGGGCGGTTCGAATCGGTTTTTTCATATCGCGATTTCCTGAGCATCGAGAATGGGGGCTTGGGCAAGTAGGGCGCCGCTGGCTACACTCGAGCGCATGACTCGTTGGTATTTGGCGATTTTGGGATGCATAACGCTGATCGCTTCGGTGCCACGGACGACTGCTGCCGAAGTTACACCAGCCGTCATCGAAATTCGACCATCGACGCTCGACATCGAGCGTTTGCTGGGTGAACCAGTTGAAACGGCCTCGACACTTGATGTCATTCACAATCGACTTTTGCTCGGCGTCCAAAGCCGTCTGCTTGGTTTCGATCATCGCTTCCTCGAGCCCTCCGAAACGGCGCTACCCGTCCCGGTATCACCTTTTCGGATCGGTATCGATTTAACGGGAATCAGTCGCGACGGTTCTCTGGCTCTCGAGACGGCCGCCGATTTTGACATTTCTTTGAATCTGCCGAATCTCGAGCAAAGTCTCGATGTCTTCATTACGACCGATGCGCTCTCAGAGAGCACGCTCGAACAGGCGACGGAGTCTTTGCGCGCAGGTCTTCGCTATGACCCTGGTCGATGGTTGAATCTAGAGGTCGGCGCCAAGTTGGCTGCGCCGCCGGTGGGTTTCGTCGCTTTGCGCACGGGCCAAGCCTTCGTCCAAGGCGATTGGCGTATCGAGCCATTTTTGAAGATGTTTGCCGAGACCGATGAAGGTTTTGGTGTTGCTAGCAGCGTTTTGATCGATCGCTGGCGCGAAAGGCATCTACTGCGATCTTCGTTGTCTCTGCGTTGGTTACATGACACCGGTGATACGGGATGGTCGTATCAGTTCGTCTCGGCGCACGCCAACGCCGTTATCAGTCCCGATCGACAGTTATCGCAGGTACGCAATCGTGATCTAGGTGATGCGGCCGGCTTTCGTCTCGAGGCCGGGGGGCGTAGTGCCACGGGGGCCGACTTCTATGAGGCCGGCTTATTTTGGAAAAAGCCTTTGCACGGGCGTTGGCTCTTCTTGAATATCGAGCCGTTGGTGCGGTTCGATCGCGAGCGACAGTGGTCTGCCGATCCCGGCATTCGTATTGGGCTTGACGCGTTGTTCTGGGATCTTGCTCGCTGAGCGTCAGGGGAGGGTGATGGTCGTTTCAAAGACCATCGCTGCACTGCCGACAATCCACACGCCCGCAAGACGACCCTCTTCGAATTCCAGCTCGACGTCGACTCGACCCGGACGGTTTTGAAACTGCCCTTGTGCGCCGGAAAATTCGACTTTGTCACCGCGGCGCTCCAGCAGACCGTGATGCAGCAAGTAGGCGCCAAGCAGGCCATGAGCATTGCCACTGACCGGATCTTCGGGAATACCGAGGGCGGGGCAAAACATACGCGAGAGCGTGAGGCACTCGTCTTGACCGGAATCCGTCGTAAAAACGAAGTGCCCAGAGGCACCGAGTTGCGCCGACAGCGTCGTCAGTCGCCCGAAGTCGGGCTTCATTTGTTTCAGTTGCTGCCCGCCGCGCACGCCGATCAGCAATCGATTGCCCGCGCCACCGACGATGCGCATTTCACAGCGCGGGTCGAGATCAGCGCTCGATAGAGCAAGCGCATCGAGCACTGCGAGACGTTCACGCTCGTTGAGTTCACGGCCTAGCGGCGGCGCCGGTTGACGTACGGCGATGCGGCGATCGGCTCCCGAGCCTCGGATCTCGACGTCGACACGTCCGCCTTTTTGTTTTTGCCGAGCGCGACCTGGATGCGGAGCCGAGTCACGCGAAAGCACGTAGTGAGTAGCGATCGTTGCATGACCGACGAAGGCTGACTCGGTACGCGGCGTGAAAAATCGTACGCGTAGATCATGGTCATCGGCTTCCGGCGGTAGCACGAAGGCCGTGTCGCCGTTGTTGAGCTCGCGAGCGATGGCAAGCATCTCCTCGTCGCTCAATACTTCAGCGCCGAGTACGACACCGGCCGGATTGCCCGTGAAAAGTTGCCGCGTGAACGCGTCGACCTGAAAGACCTGCACGGTTCTCGACATGATCTGCCTCCCCTCGGGCGTGGGCCCATTGGTTCACGCAAGGGGCGCGATTGTAGGCAAGTCGGTCGTCAACTGCACCTCGCTCTTGCAACCATCTGATTTTCAAGCAAAATACACCCTACCTTGGGGTGGCCTTCCGGCC
>JBMTZD010000033.1:0-22886 GCA_049455235.1 Steroidobacteraceae bacterium | reverse complement strand
GCAAATGAGTGTGGATGATCTCCGGTCGATGATCGCGAATGGCCCGTGCAAGTCCCCAAGCGGGGAACCAACGACTTACCTCGACGACCCGCACGCGTTCGTCTAGATGATCACGGATTGAAACGCCGTTAGAGGCTCGGTGTTGTCGCTGCAATACGAGAGTCACATCGTGTTCTGCAGCGCAGGCGTTGCACATTTCGGCGGTGGCTCTTTCGGTACCGGCAAAGCCGCTCGAGAACAAAGTGTGCATGATGCGCATGGGTTTTCCGTTCATCGACGGCGATCTCGAAGAATCTCACGTGCCGCGTTCGAGCCTGGAAGTCCTGTGACGCCGCCGCCTGGGTGTGCGCCGGAGCCGCACAGATACAAGCCGCGCACGGGTGTGCGGTAGTTGCCGTAGCCAAGTGCAGGACGGGCTGCCCAGAGTTGATCGAGTCCCAAAGAGCCGTGGAAGATGTCACCACCTGCGAGCGCAAAACGTTGTTCGAGATCAAGCGGCGAGAGCGCGAGTACGCCCACGATGCTGCGACGGAAGTTCGGCGCATAGGCATCAACGGTGTTGATGATCAAATCGATCGCTGCTTGTTTTTCGAGCGGATCTTCCCAGCTGCGTGGCGCTTCGAGCGTGCCCGGCAAGTTGTAGTCGAAGTGCTGACAGAAAAGACTCGCGACATGCGCGCCATGCGGCGCAAGCGTGTCATCGAGTGTCGAGGGGATCAGCATCTCGACGATGGGTTCGCGTGCGCAGCCAGTGAGTCTGGCATCGGCATAGGCACGATCCATGTAATCGAGCGAGGGTGCGATGATGATGCCGGCACCAAGGTGCGTGTCATCGCTGCGCGAACGGCGTACTTCAAAGCGGGGTAATTCGCTGAGTGCCACGTTCATGCGGAAAGTGGCCGAGGCCGTACGCCATCGCTCGATGTGCGAGCGAAAATCTTCGGGTAAGTCTTCGGCTTGCAGCAAATTCAGAAAGAGCGGTTTCGGGCCGAGGTTGCCGATGATGCGCGGTGCGCCGAAGACGCGACCATCGACGAGTTTGATGCCGCTGGCCGTCGCGGGAGTATTGCTGCGACTGCTCGTGCGAGTGGTGATGATCTTCGCAACCGGTGCATCGCACTCGATGTGCACGCCGAGACGACGCGCTTCAGACGCGAGTGCTTGGGTGATGGCACCCATACCGCCGATCGCGTGACCCCAGAGACCACGCTTGCCGTTCACTTCGCCGAAAGCGTGATGCAGCAACACATAGCCGCTGCCTGGCGTGTAAGGGCTCGCGTAGTTGCCGACGATCGAATCAAAACCGAATAGCGCCTTGAGCGCGGGCGTCTCGAACCAATGATCGAGAATCTCACCGGCACTGCGCGTGAAGATTTCGTGCAGCTCGCGCTGTTGCGATAACGGCAGCGCGCGGAACTGCCGACCAAAGCGCAGCAGTTCCCAAAGATCTCCCGTACGGCGCAAATCGGTGGGTGGTGTACGTGTCAGTTGCTCACGCAGCAACGCCACCGCGCGATCGAGCATGGCGTGAAAGGCGGGGAGTTTCTCCGCATCGCGCGCGCTGTAGCGACGCACTTCGGCGAGCGTCGCGGCGGCTTCGGGACCGGCGCTGAACGAATCTCCATGCGGCAGGGGCAGAAAGTTCTGCATCGGCCGTTCGACGATCTTAAGACCATGCTCGGCGAGTCGAAGATCGCGTATCACCGCGGCCTCGAGCAGGCTGACGGTGTAGCTCGCCGTCGAGTTACGAAAGCCCGGCGCGAACTCTTCGGTCACCGCTGCGCCGCCGACCAAGTGGCGACGCTCGAATACACCGACCCGCAGACCGGCCCGCGCCAGGTAGCAGGCGCAGACGAGGCCGTTGTGACCGGCGCCGATGACGAGCGCATCGAAATCGGCAGCAGGGGGCTTGCGACTGGATGAATTCACAGGTACTGTATGGATCAACAGAGGTAGAGGTGTTCCATGTCAGATCTCACGCCACGACAAACTGAAATCCTCCGTCTAATCCAAAGAGCTATTGCCGAAACCGGCATGCCGCCCACGCGGGCAGAAATCGCGCAAGAGCTCGGGTTCAAGTCCGCCAACGCCGCCGAGGAGCATCTGCGCGCTCTCGCCCGAAAGGGCGTGATCGCACTCGTGCCGGGCACCTCGCGAGGCATCCAACTCAAGGACATCCTGCGCGAGCAGCTCGGTCTGCCACTCATCGGCCGCGTTGCCGCCGGTAAGCCCATTCTCGCAGAAGAGAACATCGAAGCGCGCTTCAACATCGATCCCGACATTTTTTCGCCCCGCCCGCACTACCTGCTCAAGGTCACCGGCATGTCCATGAAAGACGCCGGCATCCTCGATGGCGACCTGGTGGCGGTGCATCGCACCCCCGAGGTGCGCAATCGTCAGATCATCGTTGCGCGTCTCGAGAACGAGGTCACGGTCAAGCGCTACAAACAGGAAGGCCCGACGGTGTGGTTGTTGCCGGAAAACGCCGACTTCGAACCCATCCGCGTCAACCTGCGTGAAGAGCCGCTGATCATCGAAGGGGTGGTCGTGGGTGTGCTGCGCCGCGGTGCCACCGCCGGCAAGGCGACACCTGCCGGTCTCATGTAACGCGCACTCGCACCGGCTCGTCCGGAGGTTCCCATGTCTGTTTTCGAACTGCTCCCGTCGCCGGGCGCAGCGGACGAACTCGTCCCAAAGAAATCCACCTCGCGCTCTTCGGGGCGCCATAAGGTGACGGTGAAGGCAGCAACGGCGTCACCACGCGCCAGTCTGCGGCGCTTCCAGTGTCCCTGCGGTTGCGAGCGACGCAGCTGGTTTTCGCAACCGCGATCTTTACGTGCTGCACCGCCAGCTGATTCCGCATCGTGAGTCACTCTTCTCGTTTTCATCCGCGAGCGCGTTGTTTCCATGGCTCCCTTGACTCCAGACAGCGTCCCGAGCCCCGCGCTCGAGTCGTTACTCGAACATCCGGCCATCTGGTCCGGTCGCAGCGCTGCACGCGTCGCTACGCTCAGCACGGGCTACGCTGAGCTCGATGCGGCGTTGCCCGGTGGCGGCTGGCCCGCTGCCGGGCTCATCGAAATCCTCACTGCTCATAGCGGCATCGGCGAGATGCAGCTCCTCGTGCCTTTGCTCGTACGGGCAGGGCAGATGAGCCCACCGCGTTGGACGGCTTGGATTTCGCCGCCCTTCGAACCCTATGCGCCGGCACTCGTGGCAGCGAGTGTGCCGCTCGCGCAGCAGCTCATCATCCGCACGAGTCAGCCGTTGTGGGCATTGGAACAAACTTTGATCTCAGGTGGATGTGCACTCGTACTCGGTTGGCTAGGTTCCGTGCCCGCAGCGAGCGCCTTGCGTCGACTGCAGTTAGCCACGCAACGGGGTGGCATCCCGGCGTTCGTGTTCCGTCCCTTGAGCGGGGCGACGCATGCATCGGCGGCCGAGTTGCGTGTGACTTACGAGCCTTTGCCATCGGAATCCGCGTCGCTAGGCCTCGGTGCGCGTTTACAATTATTGAAAAGTCGCGGTGGGCGACGAGAAGCCTTCACCGTGTATTGGAATCATGGCAAGGCGTGAGCGAGTTTCGTCGACGCGGCGCGCGTTTGCGACGACAAGGCGGGCTACGACGGCGTCGAGTCGGCCATCTCCTTTGCGCGAACGGCCTTTTGTCGAATTGCCCTTCGATGAGACACCGGCCGAATCCTGGATGGCGCTGCAGTGCACCGAGGTCAAACCCGGCGCGCTTGAGCGGTTATCTGCTTTGGCAATGGACTACACCCCCCGCGTCAGTATCGAAGAGCCCGATGCGGTGATTCTCGAAGTGCGGGGTAGCTTCCGTCTCTTCGGTGGTGCGCGTGCCTTGTGCCAGAGAATCATTACGCAGGCACAGGCATCCTCGTTGCGTATCGATTGGGCTTTGGCGCCAACGCCGCTCTCGGCGTTGGCATTGGCGCGCGCTAAAAAACCGGTACTCGTCTCGAGTCGAGAGCGACTGGTCGGTTTGCTCGCGCCATTACCGATCGGCGTATTGCGCTGGTCTCCGGCGCAACTTCAGCGACTGGAGTCGATCGGCGTACGCACGCTCGGTGCGTTATTGCGTCTGCCACGAGCAGGTTTCGCGCGTCGATTCGGACAGCCCGCCTTGCAGATGCTCGATCGACTGACCGGTGCGGCTGCCGATCTGCGCAGACCGCATCGAGTGCGCGAACGTTTTAGATGTCGTCGCGAACCGGATTTCGAACTACAAACCCAGACTGCGGTGCTAGCTTATCTCGAGCCGTTATTGATCGAGCTCGAGAGATTTCTCTGCTTGCGGCAAGCGGGCATCGAGTCTTTGCAATTGCGATTGCATCATCGAGCGCCCATGCCGAGCACGCGAGTAACGTTGCGATTTGCATCGATGCAGTGGCAAGCGAACGTTTGTCGCGAGTTGTTGTCTCTACAGTTATCGCGCTGCGTGTTGTCAGCTCCGGTCACGCTGTGCGAGTTGCGTTCGGGGGCGTTACGACCTCGCATCGCTTGCAGTGCATCGTTGTGGCGTGCGGGCGAGCAGGGCGCGGGAACCGCTGGTGAAGTGCCTGCCTTGGTCGAGCGTTTGCGGGCGCGTTTGGGTGATGAAGCCGTCTATGGCCTTTGCCTCGTACCCGAGCATCGGCCCGAGCGGGCGTGGCGTATCGCAGAGCCACGGGCGCCCACTCAATCTTTCCATGGTTCAGCTATCGATGGTTCTGCTATCGATACTTCTACCGGTGTGGGTGGCGAGATTGCGAATGGCATCGCCCGACGTCCGTTATGGCTGCTACAGCAACCACGCGATTTGCCCTGTGCACTCTCGAAACTGCAATTACTCGAAGGTCCCGAACGTATCGAAACCGGATGGTGGGATGGTGCGGATATCGCGCGCGATTACTACATTGCGCTGAGTCGCGACGGTAGTCGTCTGTGGATCTACCGAGAGCGCATCGCGCCGCACGGGTGGTATTGGCACGGTGTTTTTGGTTAGCGAAAAAAAGATTGCTGATTACGGCGAATTGCACTGCCTGAGCAGTTTTAGTTTCTTGCGTGGTGCTTCGCAGCCGCAGGAACTGGCAACACGGGCGGTGGAGTTGGGTTACAAGGCGCTCGCCATCACCGACGAATGCTCGGTTGCCGGCGTGGTGCGAGCGCATACGGCGCTGCGTGAGACGCCCACTCGATTGATCGTCGGCAGCGAATGCCGTTTGAGCGACGCTCGCTCGTCTGACGCTAAGCCAACCGATGGTCCTTTGGTCGTGGCACTCGCAGCGGATCGTGCAGGCTACGCTCGTTTATCGCGCTTCATCACACGAGGTCGACGGCAAGCACCTAAAGGCGAATATCGTGTGAGCGTTGCAGATGCCTTCGAGCTGCTCACACCACCTCATGTGCTGTTGTTGTGGGCGCCGACGCTCGCCGAGCTACAAGAGCCCAGTGCCGCAGCGTTTGCAGAGCAACTGATGCACCATGGCGCGGGTTCTGCTTGGCTTGCCGTCGAACTATTGCGTGATGGCACCGAGCAGCGACATCTGCAGCTCGCCAAAGCCCTCAGCGAGCGTTCGGGTTTGCCATTGGTGGCGACCGGTGGTGCTTGTATGCATCGTCGTGAACGACGTCGTTTGCATGACGCACTCACGGCGATTCGTCTGCGTACTACGGTCGATGCGGCGGGGCTCGCGTTGCTACCTAGCGGCGAGCGACATCTGCGTGAGCGAGAGCGTCTCGCGCGCCTTTATCCGCCCTCACTTTTACAAGAAACGCTCGCGATCGCAGAACGCTGCCAGTTTTCTCTCGATGAGCTGCGCTATGAATATCCGCGCGAACTCGTTCCCGACTCGCATACGCCAGCTTCTTGGCTGCGCACCTTGGTCGAGCGTGGTGCCGAGCGGCGCTGGGGCGGAAATTCGGCGAGTGGCAACTCGATAAGTGACAGCTCGCTATGTCGCTCGGTACCTGCGCAGGTGAGGGCGCTCATCGAGCACGAGCTTGCACTCATCAGTGAGCTCTCTTACGAGGCTTATTTTTTAACCGTGCACGACATCGTCGACTTCGCTCGAAGTCGCGGCATTCTTTGCCAGGGTCGCGGCTCAGCTGCCAATTCTGTGGTGTGTTATTGCCTCGGTATCACCGAGGTCGACCCCTCGCGTATGTCGGTGTTGTTCGAGCGATTCATCTCGCGCGAGCGTAACGAGCCACCCGATATCGACGTCGATTTCGAGCACGAGCGTCGCGAGGAGGTGATCCAATACCTTTACGCGAAGTACGGCAGACATCGTGCTGCGCTCGCCGCCACGGTCATCAGCTATCGACCTCGTAGCACGTTGCGCGATCTCGGGCGAGCGCTTGGGTTCGATCCGATCGTGATCGAGAGCATCGCGAAGTCTGCCAGTCGCTGGGACAAATCCATCGATATCGCGCGTTTGGAGTTGCCCGAAAAAACAGTCGACATCGATCGCAACCGTTTGCATCTCTTGTTCGAACTTGCCGAAGAGTTACTCGGCTTTCCGCGGCATCTGTCACAGCACGTCGGTGGTTTCGTGATTGCGCGTGATTCGCTCGAAGAGCTCGTGCCGATCGAGAACGCGAGCATGCCCGATCGCACCGTCATCCAGTGGGACAAAGACGATCTCGATGCGCTCGGCTTGCTCAAAGTGGATGTCTTGGCGCTTGGGATGTTGACGGCGATTCGTCGGGCGATCGATCTCATTTCGGTTTGGCGTTGCGAACGAGGTGGGGAGCAGCTGACGTTGCCCGCGATTCCCGCAGAAGATCCCAAGGTTTACGACATGCTTTGCCGGGCCGATTCGGTGGGCGTGTTCCAGATCGAATCGCGCGCGCAGATGAACATGTTGCCGCGACTGCGACCGCGTTGTTTCTATGATCTAGTGATCGAGGTTGCGATCGTGCGCCCTGGGCCCATCCAAGGCGACATGGTGCATCCCTATCTGCGACGCCGGCGTGGCGAGGAGTCCATCTCCTATCCGAGCGAGGCGGTCAAAAGTGTTTTGGAACGCACGCTCGGTGTGCCGATCTTTCAGGAACAGGTGATGCAGCTGGCGATCGCGGCTGCTGGTTTTTCGCCTGGTGAGGCGGATCAACTCCGTCGAGCGATGGCGGCCTGGAAGCGTCGCGGTGGGCTAGGACACTTCGAAGAAAGATTGATCCGAGGTATGCGCGAGCGCGGCTATACGGATGAGTTCGCACAGCGGGTCTTCGCGCAGATACAGGGTTTTGGTGAATATGGTTTTCCCGAGTCGCATGCTGCGAGCTTCGCTCTGCTCGTGTACGTGTCTGCATGGCTCAAGTGCCACGAACCGGCGGCTTTTACAGCGGCGTTGCTCAACAGTCAGCCCATGGGCTTTTATTCGCCATCCCAGTTGGTTCGCGATGCCCGCGAACACGGTGTAGAAGTGCGACCCGTTGATGTGTTGAAAAGCGATTGGGATTGCACGCTCGAGGCGGCCGTGAGCGGCAAGCCTGCGATCCGGCTAGGCCTGCGACTCGTACATTCTTTGACGCGTGCAGGTGCGGAGCGAGTGGTGGCCGTGCGTGATCGTATCGATACCTTGCAGGATCTGGTGCGATACGCCGAGCTTGATCGAGGCGATCTCGAAGCGCTGGCCGCGGCGGGAGCTTGCGCAAATTTGAGCGGCAATCGTCATCAGGCTTTCTGGTCGGTGGCCGGGACCGAAGTCGAACTGCCGCTTGCACCCTGCGCCGAGGAGTTGGCATTGCCGCTGCTGCCAGTGCCGACCGAAGGCGAGAACTTGGTGGCCGACTATCGCGCACTCGGTCTGACTTTGGGCCGACATCCACTGGCTTTACTACGTTCGTTGTTTGCACCGCGCGAGGTATCTACCGCGTCGCAACTGTCGAGTTTGCCGTCGGAGAGTCCCGTGTCGGTTGCGGGGCTGGTGACGATGCGACAACGTCCGGGTACGGCGAGCGGGGTGACCTTCGTCACGCTCGAAGATGACACCGGCTACGTGAATCTCATCGTCTGGAAGCGCATCGGCGCTCAATACCGACGCGAGCTATTGCACTCGCGTTTGCTCGAAGCAGAGGGTTATCTGCAGCGCGAAGGCGAGGTGCTGCACGTGATCGTCGATCGCTTACACGATCGCTCGGCATGGCTTGGACGCCTCACGACTCGCTCGCGAGATTTTCGTTGAGGCGATTTTGGGTGACGACTCAGCGCTTGGCTTTGCGCGGCTTCTCGTTGAGGCCGATGTCGTAGTCGTCAAAGTCGCTAGTGAGTTCTGCCGTGCGCTTCTCTTCGCGCAATCGTTCGAGCTTGCGCCAGGCAGGGTCACCCGTAGGCTTCGGGCCGCTACCGCGACGTCGCCCCTGTTCGAAATCTCGAATGACCTGATCGAAGTCCTCGCCCGAATCGAGGGCCTCGTCATCCTCGTAGTCGTCTTGCTCCGGTCTCTCGTTCATGGCACCACTGCCACCTAACCCCCAGACGCGCAAAATGTATTGCGACGCCGCGCCGCTTGCAACGGGGGGTGCGCTTCAGCGCACCAGCGTGTTCATTTCGAAGATCGGCATCAACATGGCAAAGACGATGGCGAGGACGAACACCCCCATCCCGACGATCATGAGGGGGCCGAGCAGGCCGACCAGGGCCGTCAGTAGACCATCGAGCTCCCGTTCTTGGTTGCTTGCGGCCCGATCCAGCATCTCCTCGAGGCGACCGCTGGATTCGCCGCTTGCGATCAGGTGCACGGTCATCGGCGGGAAGAGTTTGCTCGCCGCCAACGACCGCCCGATCGGAGCCCCTTCACGAATCCGCTCAGCCGCCTGCTCGACGGCAGCGCGCATCGGCCGGTTGGAAATCACGGCTCCGGCGATCCGTAGGCCATCGAGTACCGGCACGGCGCTCCCGGTGAGAATGCTTAAGGTGCGGGTGAAGCGCGCGGTGTCGAACCCTCGTACCAATCTGCCGACCAGTGGCACACGCAGCAGCCAGCCATCGAAGCGATAGCGCGCCTCAGGTGCGCGCAGCCAGCGCTTGAACAGCACCCCTAAGATCACGATCACGAGCAGCAGCCACAAGCCGTAATCGCGCAAGACCTCGCTAACGGCCAAAAGTACCTGGGTCATCCAGGGCAGCGCGTTTTGTCCCGACTCGAATACTTCGACGACTTTGGGGACAACGTAGGTCAGAAGCCCCGCGATGATGGCGATGCACATCACCGTCAATACGATCGGATAGAGCAGGGCACCGATCACCCGTTGTCGAAGTTGATCGCGATTCTCGGTGTAGTCGGCCAGGCGCTCCAAAACGACATCGAGACGGCCCGACTGTTCGCCTGCGGCGACTGTCGCGCGATAAATCTCGGGGAAGACACGCGGAAATTCGCCGAGCGCCGAGGCCAGCGTGAGCCCCTCGGTAACTCTCGCACGGACGGCCGTCACGATTTTCTGTACTGCGGGCTTCTCTGACTGCTCGGCGACTGCACGCAGCGCATCTTCGAGTGGCAGAGCGGCTTTGACGAGCGTTGCCAATTGTCGTGTCAGCAGCGCGAGATCGGCATTGCTGATGCGATTACGCGTGAATGAGCTGCGCTTACCAAGGCCACGTTGGGTCACGTTGCTGTTCGTGACGGCAGTGACCTGCATCGGAAGTAATTGTTGATCGCGTAACCACTGACGAACCTGGCGCGGGCTCTCGCCCTCTTGCACCCCGCGTACCTCGCGGCCGTGAGCATCCAATGCGGTGTATTCGAAAGCAGCCATGCGGATCGCGTTGTCAGTCTTCGCGCGTTACGCGCAACACTTCCTCGAGCGTTGTCTCACCCGCGAGGACCTTGCGCCGACCATCGTCGCGAATCGAAGGTGTCGCGAGGCGTGCATGACGCTCAAGTTCGCTCTCGGGGGCTCCATCATGAATGAGGCTGCGCATCGTCTCGTCGATCAGCACGAGTTCGTAGATACCCGTGCGCCCCTTGTAGCCTGCACCCTCACGTCCCGGCTTGTGCAACGTCAGGGGCGGCGCATCGGGTGCAATATTCAGCATGCGACGCTCGACGTCTCCGGCGAGATAGGGCTCTCGCTGGTCGGTGTCGAGCGTGCGCACGAGTCGCTGCGCGACGATGCCGATCAGGCTCGAGGCGAGAAGGAAGGGCTCGATACCCATATCGCGCAGGCGCGTGATCGCACCGACCGCGGTGTTGGTGTGCAGCGTCGAGAGCACGAGGTGACCCGTGAGCGAGGCTTGCACCGCAATCTGTGCTGTTTCGAGATCACGAATTTCACCGACCATCACGATGTCCGGGTCTTGCCGCAAAATGGCCCGCAAGCCACGCGCGAAGCTCATATCGACTTTGGTGTTGACCTGGGTTTGGCCAACGCCGTCTAAGTAATATTCGATCGGATCTTCCACCGTCATGATGTTGCGCGTCGCATCGTTCAAACGCGATAGCGCCGCATAGAGCGTGGTGGTTTTGCCCGAGCCAGTGGGACCCGTGACGAGCAGGATGCCGTTCGGCTTATGGATCAGCGCATCGAGTAGCGGTGTGATCGCCGGGTCCATACCAAGGTGATCGAGATCGAGGCGACCGGCCTGCTTGTCGAGCAAGCGCAGCACGACGCGCTCGCCGTGTCCTGATGGAATCGTCGAGACGCGAACATCAACCGCGCGGCCAGCCACTTTCAGGCTGATGCGGCCATCTTGCGGCAGGCGCTTCTCGGCAATGTCGAGTTTCGACATGACCTTGATACGTGAAACGACAGCCGCCGCCACGGCGCGCTTGGTTTGCAGTACCTCGCGCAATACCCCGTCGATACGCAGGCGAACCACCAATCGGTTTTCGAAAGGCTCGATGTGAATATCGGAGGCGTTTTCTTTGATCGCCTGTGTCAGCAGTGCGTTGATGAGCCGAATGATCGGCGCATCGTCTTCGCTATCGAGCAAATCGGATTGTTCGGGCAGATCTTGGGCGAGAAAGGCGAGATCGGCCGTGTCGTCGAGACCGCCCGCAGCGGCGCGAGCATCGGTGCCGGCTTCGTAGGCAAGGCGCAGCAGGGTATCGAATTCATCGCTAGCGACCTTGCGTAGGCGCAGCGGTCGACCGAGGTGGCGACGCGCCTCCGCGATCGCAGCGGGGACGACATCGGGACGAATAGCGAGCTCGGCGAACTCGCCGTCGATGCTCGTCAGCAACAGCCCGTGTCGCCGCGCGAAAGCCAGAGGCAGAGTCGGTGTCACGGGGCGGGGGCCGCCGATGGCGCAGCGGGCGCTTCGGGTGCGGACGGTGCTGTCGCAGGTGCGGCGGGTATCGGCGCCGGCGGCAACTCGGGCAGGATCGCACGCGGCGTGCCCGGGAGCAGTGGTAGCACTTCACGCTGCGATCCGAGCTTTCGCTGCTGGTCGCGCATGTAGTTGTATTTTTGATTGGTCTCGAAGGCGGCATCGAGTCCGTCGCGCAAGATTCGCGGTTGGATGAAGACCATCAAATTGGTCTTGGTTTTTTTGGCGCTGCGCGATTTGAAGGCCTCACCGACGATCGGGATTCGGCCAAGGAACGGCACTCGCTGCTCGCCACCCGTCTGTGAGTCTTGGATCAAACCGCCGAGCACGACCGTACCGCCATCTTCGATCAACACATGGGTGCTGATGGTGCGCTTGTTGGTGACGAGATCGACCGCACCGGAGCTCGTCGCCGCAATGCTCGAGCTCTCTTGCTCGATCTTCAGCATCACCGAGTCACCCTCGTTGATCTGCGGCGTGATCTTGAGGATGGTGCCAACTTCCTGACGTTGAATAGTCTGGAAGGGGTTGAGGTTGTTGCCGGTGTTACCACCCGTGCTCGTGTACTGACCCGTCACAAAGGGCACTTCTTGCGCCACTTTGATTTCGGCTTCTTGGTTATCCATCGTCACGATGGAAGGGGTGGCGATGATGTTCGTTGTCGAATCGCCGCGTAGTGCACGCAGCACCGCCGCAAAGTCCACGCCGCCGCTGCCCAAGCGGCCGACACCGACCGTCGTGCCACGCGGCACGCTTGTGAGGGTGGTGGGGTCGGTCGCTGCGCGAGCGAGATCGACGATGCTCACACCCCCAACCGGTTCGATGAAGCCGCCAACGGCATTATCTGCGTTGCTGCCATCGACGAGCCAATTCACCCCAAGCTCCGCGGACTTATCGGCCGAGACTTCCACGATGATGGCTTCGACGATGACTTGCGCTCTGCGGATATCGAGTTTGTCGATCACGGCCATCAAAGAATTCATGGTTTTGGCGGGCGCCGTGATCACGAGTGCATTAGTTTCAGGTTCGGCCCAGATGATGGTGCTGCGATCAGCACTCGCTGCCGAGGTTGAGCCTGCAGCAGGCGCGCCAGCCGTCACGCCTTGGATTTGTTCTTTCAATTTCGCCGCGATCTTTTCGGCATCGGCATAGCGCAAATAGCGCACTCGCGTATCACCGCCACTCGAGAGCGGCGTGTCGAGATAGGCGATGAGCGTGCGAGCGCGCAGGCGCTGCGTCTTATCACCGGCGAGTAGGATGCTATTCGAGCGATCATCGGCGACGACGCGCAGGGGGCTCATGCCGCCCTCGGCGGAGGCTTGTGCGGGATTCAAAGCCGTCATCGTGCGCACGACTTCGGCCGCCGACGCGTTCTGCATGGCGACGACTTCGATATCGGCATCGCTCGCCTGATCGATACGCCGAATAATGCGCAACATGCGATTCACGTTGTTGGCGCGATCGGCGAGGATCAGCATGTTGGAAGAGGGGTAAGCCGCTAGGTGCGCGTTCTGCGGCATCAACGGCCGCAAGATCGCCACAAGCTGCGCGGCACTGACGTTCGTCACCGACACCACCTGGGTGACGATTTCGTCGGAGGTCGCACTCAAGCGATCAGGCAGATCGTTACCGGGCATCGTGCGCGAGTTGGCATCCGGAATGATCTTCAGGACATCTCCCGACGGGGCGGCGACGAAGCCGTGCACTTGCAGCAGCGCCAAAAATGCCTCGTAGAACGCATCGGGGGTCATCGGCGTCGAGGAGAGCATCGTCACCTGCGCGCGCACGCGTGGATCGACGATGATGTTGCGTCCTGTTGATGCGGCTACCGCTTCGATCACTTGCGTGATGTCGGCATCTTTGAAATTGGGCGTGATACGCGCGGTCGAGGTGGATTGCGCGGATGAGGGCGCAGCGGCGCCAACCGTCAGCAGGGTGGCCAGTAGAACATTGAGCAGCGGGCGTGATGTCGGCATGAGATTTCCGTCAGGTCAGACCGGTCAGTTTGCCCCGGCCGAGGCCAGGCTGGCGAGGTCGATGAGAATATTTTGACTGCGCCCAGCGCGCTCGATCGTCAACGAGGCTTGCGGCATCCCCGAGAGGCTACGCAAGAACGCATCGCCATTGGCCTGATCGGAGAGCGGCGCGTCGTTGATCGCGACGATCAAATCGCCCGCTTCTAGGCCAAGACGAGTGAAGGCGCGCGCATCCGCTCCGGGATAGACGCGGATACCCGGGCTCTGGCCGCCGCGGATGACGGCTTGCCAGCGAATGACATTGGCGAGACCCGTCTCGGCGCTCGAGGGTTGCGACGCGGCCCCGAGCGGCGCGCTCGCGGGCCTCGCCTCAAGGCCGCTCCCGGGCGTGAGTTGTCTCGGTAGGTCGAGTCGCTCGAGGCTACCACCCCGGTCGAGAATGACGTGGTCGGCGTGCACGGCGTTGAGGACGAGATTGCCGGGCAGCGTGTTACCTACCCGATAGACCCTAGCCGGCCCCCCGGAGTCGACGATGATCGCTTGACCTGCGGCGGGGTCGGTTTCGGCGATCACGCCCGTGAGCCCAAGGTGCGTCGCTGAGCTCGCCACGATCGGCCGATTGACGCCACCCTCGCGGCCGAAGAGCGCAGCGCGTTTGAGTGCGGTGAGGGTCGCTTGGGCGGCATCCGCCGCCGGCGTGGCCATCGGTGTTGCGGTGCCAAGCGAGCTCTCGTGGCTGCGGAAGGCGGTCGTGACGAGGTAGGCCACTTGTAGCCCCAAAATGGCAGCTAAAAGGGCGGTCACGAGCGCAGGCAGATCGAGCCGAAGTCGCATGGTGTCGATCATACCCGCCCGCGTCGTGCACCACACTTGAGTTCGGGGTACCGCGGCCCTATAACGGGTCTATGTCCGCCGAAGAGTCCCGTCCTGACCACGAATCCTCCGTTGCCGAGGCCACCCCCGAACTGAAGCAGCCCGCGCTGTATCGGGTGATTTTATTAAACGATGATTACACTCCGATGGAATTCGTGGTCGATGTGCTCGAGCGCTTCTTCGGGATGGGTCGTACCCAGGCCACGCAAGTGATGCTCGAGATCCACATGCGCGGTAAGGGAGTTTGTGGGGTCTTCACCCACGAGATCGCCGAAACGAAAGTGGCGCTGGTCACGCGGTATTCCCGCGATCACCAGCACCCGCTGATGTGCACACTAGAGGAAGCCTGAACTGTGTTGTCCGCCGAACTTGAAACCTGCCTGAACAAGGCATTCCAGCTGGCGCGCGATGGCCGTCACGAATTCCTCACCGTCGAGCATCTGCTCGCATCGATCCTCGAAACGAACTCGGTGAAAGATGTGCTGCGCTCATGCGGCGCCGATGTCACGTTGCTGGAGAAAGATTTGCTCGATCACATCGAGCAGAGCACGCCGCGCTTGCCTGAAGGCGACGATCGCGAGGTGCAGCCAACGTTGGGGTTTCAGCGCGTGTTACAGCGCGCGGTGTTCCATGTTCAATCGAGTGGTCGCAAGGAAGTAGCGGTCACGAACGTGCTCGTAGCCATCTTCAGCGAGAAGCAAAGCCACGCCGTATTTTTGTTGAGCCGTCAGGATGTCTCGCGCCTTGATGTCGTCAACTACATTTCGCACGGCATGTCGAAGACAGAAGACGAAAAGGGCGAATCGAAAGAGGAGACCACCGCAGCGGGGGCTGCAGCGGCCGAAGGCGAGAGTGCGAGTGCGCTTGATAAATATTCGACCAATCTCAACAAGCTCGCCGAGGAGGGGAAGATCGACCCCTTGATCGGGCGTGAGCTCGAGGTCGAGCGCACCATCGAAATTCTCTGCCGCCGCCGCAAGAATAATCCGCTGTATGTGGGCGAGGCCGGTGTCGGTAAAACGGCCATCGCCGAAGGCTTGGCTCGACGCATCGTCGAGGGGCAGGTGCCGGCCGTACTCTCAGGCTGCACCATCTACTCGCTTGATCTGGGTTCTTTGATCGCGGGAACCAAATATCGTGGCGATTTCGAAAAACGTCTGAAGTCCGTGCTCGCTGAGCTTAAGAAGCAGCCGGGCGCCGTGCTCTTCATCGACGAGATCCACACCGTCATCGGTGCAGGCGCTGCCTCCGGCGGTGTGATGGATGCCTCGAATCTCATCAAGCCCGTGCTGAGCAACGGCGAGTTGCGCTGCATCGGGTCAACGACCTATCAAGAATATCGCGGCATCTTCGAGAAAGATCATGCGCTAGCGCGTCGTTTCCAGAAGATCGATGTCGTTGAGCCGAGCGTTGCCGAGACGATCGAAATTTTGAAGGGGCTGCGTAGCCGCTTCGAGGAACACCATCAGGTCAAATATACCGATGGCGCATTAAAGGCGGCCGCTGAGCTCTCGGCGCGTCATATCAACGAGCGACACCTACCGGACAAGGCCATCGACGTCGTCGATGAGGCCGGTGCGCGTATGCGCGTGAAGGGCGTAACCGATCAGAACTCGACGGTCGATGTCGAGCAAATCGAAGATGTCGTGGCGCGCATCGCCCGCATTCCGCCGAAGACTGTCTCGAGCAACGATAAGGAAGTGCTGCGCAATCTCGAGCGCAACCTCAAGCTCGTGATCTTCGGTCAAGACAAGGCCGTCGAAACCTTGACCGACGCGATCAAGATGTCGCGCTCTGGTCTTGGTGACGAGCGTAAGCCGGTGGGTAACTTCCTCTTCGCGGGCCCAACGGGTGTCGGTAAGACCGAAGTGACTCGTCAGCTTGCCATTGCGCTCGGTATCGAGTTCATTCGCTTCGACATGTCCGAATACATGGAGCGGCACACGGTCTCGCGTTTGATCGGCGCACCGCCGGGCTATGTCGGATTCGATCAAGGTGGGCTATTGACCGAAGCGATCGCCAAACATCCGCACGCGGTATTGCTGCTCGATGAAATCGAGAAGGCGCATCCGGATGTGTTCAATCTGCTTTTGCAGGTAATGGACCACGGCACGCTCACCGACAACAACGGTCGCAAAGCCGACTTCCGTCACGTGATTATCGTGATGACGACCAATGCCGGTGCAGCCGACATGGCTCGCACGCCGATTGGCTTCATGCCGGGTGATAACACCACCGACGGTATGGAAGCGATCAAAAAACTCTTCACGCCGGAGTTCCGCAATCGTCTCGATGCGATTATCCAGTTCGGTGGGCTCGATGAGCGCACCATCGAACGCGTGGTTGAGAAGCTCTTGGTCGAGATCGAGACGCAGCTCGAGGGCAAGCGCGTGTCGCTGCAACTCGACGATGCAGCGCGTCGCTGGATTGCTAAGACCGGTTATGACCCGAAGATGGGTGCGAGGCCGATGGCTCGCGTCATCCAAGAGCACATCAAACGACCGCTCGCCGAGGAATTGCTCTTTGGCAAATTAGTCGAGGGTGGTTTGGTGCGCGTGTCGGTGCAAGCCGACGAGAGCGGGCTCGATCTCGAGTGCGTGCCAGCGACGAACGAGGAGCCGGTGACGGCGTGAGGCGAGTTGCCGCTCAGCGGCCGCGGTAGACGATGCGGCCCTTGGTCAAATCGTAAGGAGTGACTTCGACGGTGACGGTGTCGCCGGTCAGGATGCGGATGTAGTTCTTGCGCATCTTGCCTGAGATGTGGGCCGTAACGACGTGACCGTTCTTCAATTTCACGCGAAAAGTGGTGTTCGGCAGGGTCTCGACGACTTCGCCGTCCATTTGAATCGCGTCTTCTTTCGACATCAGGTCGGTGTCACTCTGCAAAAAAGAAGCGCGGATTCTGCCGTAAGGGGTCGCGCGAATCAATGTAATTCGCTGCGCGTGAGCTCCGCTAGGTGTTGCAGGAACTCCGTTCGAGGCAGCGGGCGGCTCCCAAGAGAGGTCAGATGCGGCGAGTGCATCTGACAATCGATGAGTTCAATACCGCTCTCGGCACTGCCTCGGACGAGACTCGAGAGCGCCACTTTGGAGGCATCGGGTTCGCGACTGAACATCGATTCGCCAAAAAACACGCGCCCAATACGAATGCCATAAAGCCCGCCAACCAGCGCGCCTTCGCGTCGTACCTCGACGCTGTGGGCAATGCCGCGCCGGTGCAACTCGAGATAGGCCTCGCGCATCTCGGGCGTGATCCAGGTGCCACCACCATCGCGCTCTCGCGGGGCTGCGCAGGAGTCGATGACGGCGGCGAAGTCGTGATTTTCAACAACCTCAAAACCGGCATTACGCTCTCGCTTGGAGAGACTGCGACTGCGACGAAACTCCGCGGGGAAGAGCACTTCGCGTGGATCGGGGCACCACCAGAGGATCGGTTGCCCCGGCGAATACCAAGGGAACAAACCGCGTCGGTACGCGGCGATGAGGCGCTCGGGTCGAAGATCACCGCCTGCTGCGACAAGTCCCGGTGGTTCGTCGAGCGCGTCTTCAGCGGCAGGGAAGGCGTCGGGGTCACCGCCAGGCTCGAGCCACATCAGCCCGCGCCGACGCTTCATGTTGCAAGATCCTGTTTGTAGGGAACGTGTTCGGCGATGCCGGCGGCATACTGCTCGACGCCGATTTTTTCTCGAGCGAGATAGTCGGCGATGGCAGCGCGAAAGCGCGGCTCGACGATGCGATGAGCAGACCAAGTGAAAGTCGGCGCAAAACCGCGACTGACCTTGTGTTCACCCTGCGTGCCCGGCTCAAAGCGCTGCAGTCCGCGCTCGATACAGAACTCGATGCCTTGGTGATAACAGGTCTCGAAATGCAGGCTGTGATATTCCTCGGCAGAGCCCCAATAGCGACCGTAGAGCGTGTCGCCGCCGACAAAGAAAACCGCGACGGCAACGATCTCATTACCCAGGCGCGCGAAGGTGAACTGCAGCATCTCGCCCATGGTGGCGGCAATTATTTTGAACGCGTCGAGATTCAAGTAGGGCTCATTGCCGCGCTGCAAGAAGGTGCGTCGGTGCAGTTGCCAGGCCCGTTCGATCTCTTCGCTCGTTGCCTCGTGACCGAAACGCCGTTCGAAATGGATGCCAGCCTCGCTCACGCGACGACGCTCCCGACGGGCTTTTTTGCGCTTTTCCGCGGTAAAGGTCGCCAAAAAATCGTCGAAGTCGCGATAGCCGCGATTCTGCCAATGAAACTGGCAATCGCAACGCAACAGCCAATCAGGGTCGGCGCGCAGAGCAGTTAAGTCAGCGGTATCGGGAAACAAAACGTGAGCCGTCTCGAGCGACATCGAATCTGCTGTCTTGGCGATTTCTTCGAGTAGCGCGACGGAGTTCGCGCTAACTAGCGAGTCGCGCCGTTGCAGTAGGCGCGGACCGGTTGCGGGCGTGAAGGGCGCGGCGACGAGCAATTTGGGGTAATAGCGCAAGCCATGTCTTGCATACGCTTGCGCCCAGGCGAAATCGAATACGAACTCGCCGTAGGAGTGATCTTTGAGCCAGGCTGGCGCCGCAGCAGCGACCCCGATGTCGTCTTCGAGCACGATGAAATAAGGACGCCAGCCCGTCTCCGGCCCGATGCAGCCACTTTGCTCGAGGGCGGTTAGAAACTCATGCCGCAAAAAGGGGTAGCCACGATGATCGAGGCCATTCCACTCGGCAGCAGGCAGATCACGGATGCGCTCGATGATGCGGGTGCGCATCGCCGGCGTCCCGTCAGTGCGAATCGACGTGCTCGAGATATCGGTCCGCATCGAGCGCGGCCATGCAGCCTGAGCCCGCCGAGGTGATCGCCTGGCGATAGACGTGATCGGCGACATCGCCTGCGGCAAAAACGCCGGGGATGCTCGTCGCGGTGGCGTTACCCGAGGTGCCGCTGTGCACGGTGAGATAGCCATCTTTCATCGCGAGCTGGCCGGCGAAAATCTCCGTGTTCGGCGAGTGGCCTATGGCGACGAAGACACCGGTGACCGCAAGATCCTCCGTCACGCCTGCTGCAGCGCCAGCCGCATCGGTGCCGCGCACGCGCAGGCCCGTCACACCGCTTTGATCGCCGAGCACTTCGTCGACTGCGTGATTCCAGATGATGCGGATTTTGCCGGCTTTTTCGCGCTCGAAGAGGCGATCTTGCATGATCTTCTCGGCGCGCAGTCGATCGCGACGATGCACCAGCGTGACGTGAGCGGCGATGTTCGAGAGATAGAGCGCTTCTTCGACGGCCGTGTTGCCGCCACCGATGACGGCAACCGACTGACCGCGGAAGAAGAATCCATCGCAGGTGGCGCAAGCGGACACGCCGCGGCCCTTGAAAGACTCTTCCGAGGGCAAACCCAAGTATTTAGCCGACGCGCCGGTGGCGATGATTAGGGCATCACAGGTGTACTCACCCAGATCGCCAATGAGGCGAAATGGACGCTCATCGAGCTTCGCCGTGTGGATGTGATCGCTCACCATCTCGGTACCAAAGCGCAGGGCATGCGCTTTCATGCGCTCCATGAGAGCGGGGCCGAGCAGGCCGTGGGCATCGCCCGGCCAGTTGTCGACCTCGGTCGTCGTCATCAATTGACCGCCTTCCTGCAGGCCCGAGATCAGCATCGGTGCGCGATTGGCGCGGGCGGCGTAGACGGCGGCGGAGTAACCGGCAGGTCCGGAACCCAAAATGATCAGTTTGCGATGTGTGCTCATGCGCGCATGTTAGGTGCAGCGCGCGCAGGATGCCACGTTCAAGTCGATTCCATTAGAATCCCGGTTTCCAGACGCTGGTCCGCCACGGGATAACCCATTGTCCGATACTGCTGAGAAGGGTGCAGAACCCTCCCGTTTCACCGAACGCGTCAAACGTAGTTTGCGCGAGGTTGTGATCATCCTGATGGGTGCGATCGCGCTCATGGTGTTCGCGGCGCTCGTGACCTACGACCCGACCGACCCCGGATTTTCCTTCACGGGTGAGGGTGCGGAAGACATCCACAACTTGATCGGTCTGCAGGGCGCTTGGCTCGCCGATACTTTGTTCTTCTTGTTCGGCGGCCCGGCATTCCTCTTCCCGCTGATGCTCGGTGGCGCGTGCTGGATTATCTTCCGCCGCCGCGCCGGTGATAACGATGATGGCGAACCCATTTCGCGCATCAACAGTTTCGTGCGGGCGGGCGGGTTTGCTCTGCTGCTCTCGGCGTCCTGTGCGCTGGCAACTTTGCACTTCGCGCAAGGTGAGCTTCGTCAGAGCGCCGGCGGTGTCGTTGGTAGCCTCGTTGGCGATTGGATGCGCGGCAACTTCAACTTCGTCGGCGGCACGTTGTTGTTGCTCGCTTGCGCGATGGCCGGCTTCTCGCTGGCTTCGGGTATTTCGTGGTTGACCATCATCGATCGAACTGGTGGCGGCTTTTGGGGTGCGATCGATTGGCTGCGCGCGCGTCGACAGCAGCAGGCCGTGGTCGCCGAGGGCGAGGAGCGTAAGGCGGCTCGTAAAGAGAGTCTCGAGGTTCAGACCAAGAAGGCGGCCAACAAGCCGAAGCCGCGCATCGAAGCGCCGGCTCCGCAGCCTGAGAAGAGCGAGCGCATCGAGAAAGAGCGACAAGTGCCGCTCTTCACCGCCAAGGCGGGTGAGTTGCCGCCGCTACAGTTGCTCGATGATCCGCCGGCGCGTGAGTCGACCTATTCGGCTGAGGCGCTCGAGGCAATGTCGCGTCTCGTCGAGCTCAAGCTCAAAGATTTCGGTGTCGAGGTCGAGGTGGTGGCGGTGCAGCCGGGCCCCGTGGTGACGCGTTTCGAGTTGCGCCCGGCACCGGGCGTGAAGGCAAGCCAAATCAGCTCGCTCTCCAAAGATCTTGCGCGTGCACTCTCTGCCATCAGCGTGCGTGTCGTTGAGGTCATCCCGGGCAAGTCGGTGATGGGTCTCGAGATTCCGAACGAGAAGCGCGAGATCGTCACCTTCGGCGAGATCGTCAAATCCAAGGCCTACGACGAGGTCAACTCGGCTCTGGCTTTGGCGCTCGGCAAAGACATTGGCGGTTTGCCGATAGTTGCTGATCTGCAGCGCATGCCGCACTTGCTCGTGGCAGGAACTACAGGTTCGGGTAAGTCGGTCGCGGTGAATGCGATGATTCTCTCGATGCTCTACAAGAGCACGGCCGAGGACGTTCGCCTGATCATGATCGATCCGAAGATGCTCGAGCTCTCGGTATACGAAGGCATTCCGCATCTGCTGGCACCGGTCGTCACCGACATGAAGGAAGCGGCTAACGCTTTGCGTTGGTGCGTGGCCGAAATGGAACGTCGCTATCAGCTCATGGCTGCGATGGGTGTGCGCAACATCTCGGGCTTCAATCGTAAGGTCAAAGATGCGATCGACGAGAAGAAGCCGATCAAAGACCCTGTGATCATGAAGCGCGCTTCGAACGATCCGTCGATCGATCAATCGCAGATTCCGGATCTCGCGCCGTTGCCTTTCATCGTGGTCATCATCGACGAGCTCGCCGATCTCATGATGATCGTCGGCAAGAAAGTCGAGGAGCTCATTGCGCGTCTGGCGCAAAAGGCGCGCGCTTCGGGCATCCACTTGATCCTGGCGACGCAACGACCGTCGGTCGATGTCATCACGGGTCTCATCAAGGCGAACATTCCCTGCCGTATCGCTTTCCAAGTATCGGCGAAGGTCGACTCGCGCACGATCCTCGATCAAAGCGGCGCCGAGTCTTTGCTCGGTCACGGTGACATGTTGTACCTGCCAGCGGGCACCTCGAACCCCACTCGCGTGCACGGCGCGTATGTCGCCGATGCCGAGGTTCATCGCGTCGTCGAGGCGCTGCGCAAAGCGGGTGCGCCGAACTACATCGAAGAAGTGCTCTCAGGTCCCAAGGGCCCAATCCCGGGTCTGCCGCCCGAGGAGGGCGAGGGCGGTGAGGGTGCTGATGCCGAGCAGGATGCGCTGTATGACGAGGCGGTCAAAATTGTCCTCACCGAGCGCAAGCCCTCGATCTCGTATGTGCAGCGTCGTCTGAAGATCGGCTACAACCGCGCGGCGCGGCTCATCGAGTCGATGGAAGCAGCGGGTCTCGTGGGGCCGCTGCAGTCGAATGGGGGTCGCGAGATTCTCGTCCCCGCGCCGTCGGGCGATTGAGTATGCGGCGCCGTGTTTTCGCCGCTCTAGTTACCGCGGCGCTGCTTGGCGTGTCGGCGGCTTTTGCGCAGAGTGTCACGCCACTCGATCGATATCTTGAGGGGCTCTCGAGTTGGCAGGCGCAGTTTGCGCAGACGGTCGTCGACTCACGCGGCAAACAACAAGTGGCTGATACCGGTCGTTTCCTCGTTCGCAGGCCAGGGCAGTTTCGATGGGAGACCGGCGCGAGTGCCGGGTCAGCTGCGACCCAAGTGATGGTCGCTGATGGTCGAAATCTTTGGTTCTACGATCGTGATCTCGAGCAGGTAACCGTGAAGCCGGCACGTACTGCCTTGACGGCGACACCGGCGATGCTGCTCGTAGGTGGCGTGAACCTGCGTGAGCATTTCGACATCACTCAGTTGCCGCGATCACTCGGGCTCGAGTGGGTAGCCGTCAAACCGCGCGGTGCGGATGCAGAGTTTCGGGCTGCGAGACTCGGTTTTTCGGGCAACGATCTGCGTCGTATGGAGATCGAAGATAAGCTCGGTCAAAAAACGACCTTGGTTTTTTCAAAGACGCAGCGCAATGCGACGTTGCCTGCGGATACGTTTTCCTTC
>JBMTZD010000032.1:0-23758 GCA_049455235.1 Steroidobacteraceae bacterium | reverse complement strand
TGGCCCTTACGCCCTTAGCAGGGGCGCGCCTTCGACCACTCGGCCATCTCTCCGCTCGCGGGGCCGCGATGATACGGCCCCGGGCCTTGGCAGGTCAAAGCAAGCTGTGGAACACGCGGGCCGTCAGGCCCGCATACCCTGCTGCGCTTCGTCCTGATCGGAACTTCCGTCTTCGGATTTGATGCGATCGAAGATCTCTTCACGATGCACGGCGACATTCTTCGGCGCGTTAATGCCCACGCGCACCTGATTGCCCTTGACGCCTAGCACCGTGACCGACACTTCTTCGCCGATCATGACGGTTTCCCCGACCCGTCTTGTGAGTATCAGCATAGTTGTACCCCGCAAGCGCCTCTGTAGCCGACCGCCGGTTCCGAGACCCCACCCCCTGTGAGAGCCCCGACCGGCGCGCAACTCTTCCGTGAGAGTGAGCGCTTTGATGCCAACAATAGATAAATCTGGCGGGGGCGTCCAGAACGTTCGCCCCGCTTTACAGCAAAGTGTCAGCCGCCCAATTTTTGACGCACATAGGCGACCACGCCGCCCAAAGCCTCGGGTAACTTGGCCGCGTCCGTGCCACCCGCTTGGGCGAAATCCGGACGACCACCGCCACGACCACCGACCTGAGAGGCAACATGCCCGACGATTTCGCCCGCCTTGATGCGGCTCGTCTCCGCTGCCGTCACACCCGCAACCAGCACGACTTTGCCCTCGGCCGTCACCGACGCGAGCACAATCACCGCCTGCTTCAGGCGATCTTTGAGCTGATCAACCGCCGTGCGCAAGGCATTGGCATCAGCGCCATCGACCTGCGTCGCCACAACCTGTAGGCCTGCAACCTCGACCGCCGAGGCGGCAAGGTCAGTGCCCTGGCCCGAAGCGAGCTTGTCACGAAGCTGCCGATTTTCTTTCTCGAGTTGACGGATGCGATCGAGCGCATCGCGCACTTTCTGGGCGATCTCATCGCGCGTACCGCGCAGCAAGCCCGCCACTTCACGTACCGCCGATTCCTGCGCCTCGACTTGACGCAGTGCGCCCTCGCCCGTCACGGCCTCGATGCGCCGCACACCGGCAGCCACACCGCTCTCGGCGATGACTTTAAAGAGACCGATGTCGCCGGCGCGACCGACGTGGGTGCCGCCGCAGAGCTCCATCGAGAAATCACCGATACGCAGGACGCGCACGCTCGAGCCGTATTTCTCACCAAAGAGCGCCATCGCGCCTTCGGCGACCGCTTCGTCATAAGACATCTCACGCGTCTCGGCCGTTGCATTGAGACGGATCTGCTCGTTCACGCGACGCTCGATGCGCTGCAATTGCTCGCTCGTCACGGCCTCGAAATGCGCAAAGTCGAAGCGCAAGCGATCGGGCGCCACGAGCGAACCCTTCTGCTGCACGTGATCGCCGAGCTCTTCACGCAAGGCCGCATGCAACAAGTGCGTCGCCGAGTGGTTGAGTGCCGTGGCAGCACGCAGCCGCGCATCGACACTCGCGCGCAAAATCATGCCTTCACGCAGCGCCGCCGATTCGGCAGCAACTTTGCCGATATGCGAATGCGCTCCACCGGTACCACGCTTCTGCGTGTCTTCCACCAAAAAATGTACGGCTGCACCGGACACCGAGCGCAACTCGCCGGCATCGCCCACCTGACCGCCGGATTCAGCGTAGAACGGCGTGCTCTCGAGAATCACTTCGCCCGTCTCGCCGGCATGCAATTCTTTGACTCGCTCGCCGCCGCGCAGCAAGGCGACCACTTTCGATTCGCCCTCGAGTGCGTTGTAACCACAGAAGCTCGTTTGGAGATCGAGCTGAGTGCCTGCACGCAGATCGACTCCGAAACGGCTCGCTGCACGTGCACGCTCACGCTGCGCTTCCATCGCAGCTTCGAAGCCCGCGCTGTCGATCGTGTAGCCGCGCTCACGCGCCACATCGGCCGTCAGATCGGCCGGGAACCCATAGGTGTCGTAGAGACGGAATACCGTCTCGCCATCGAGCATCTTGGCCTTCGCGCCCTCACCCTTGAGGCCATCGAGCGCTGCCGTGAGCAGGCTCATGCCGGTCGTCAACGTTTCGGCAAAGCGCTCTTCTTCTTGCAGCAGCACGCGCGTTGCTTGTGCAGAGCCTTTACGCAGCTCCGGATAAGCATCGCCCATCTGCTCTTCGAGCACCGAGACGAGCTTGTGGAAGAACGCGCCGTTGATACCGAGCTTGTGACCGTGCCGAATCGCGCGACGAATGATGCGTCGCAACACGTAACCGCGACCTTCGTTCGAGGGCAGCACGCCATCGACGATGAGGAAGGTGCAGGCGCGAATATGGTCTGCGATGACTCGCAAAGACGGATTCGCAAGATCGTCCGTACCAGCAAGCGCGGCGGCCGCCTGCACGATCTTGCGAAAGAGATCGATGTCGTAGTTGTTGGTGACGCCCTGCATCACCGCCGAGAGACGCTCGAGACCCGCGCCCGTATCAACTGAGGGCTTCGGCAGCGGCGTCAGCGTGCCATCGGGCGCACGATCGTATTGCATGAACACGAGATTCCAAATCTCGACGTAGCGATCGCCATCTTCATCGGGCGAGCCCGGCGGACCGCCCGCAATGTGTTCACCGTGATCATAGAAAATCTCGGTGCAAGGGCCGCAAGGACCCGTATCGCCCATGGCCCAGAAGTTCGACTTCTCGCCCATACGCGTGAAGCGCTGCGGCGAAATACCGATTTCTTTGAGCCAAATATCAGCCGCTTCGTCGTCTTCTTTGAAGACCGTGACCCAAAGCCGGTTCGGATCGAGCTTCAGCGTGCCCGTGACGAAATCCCAAGCGTGGTGAATCGCATCGCGCTTGAAATAGTCGCCGAAGGAAAAGTTGCCGAGCATCTCGAAGAAGGTGTGGTGACGCGCTGTGTAACCCACGTTCTCGAGATCGTTGTGTTTGCCACCGGCACGCACGCAGCGCTGCGAGGATGTGGCACGCACGTAATCGCGTTTGTCTTTGCCGAGAAAGACATCTTTGAACTGCACCATGCCAGCGTTGGTGAAGAGCAGCGTCGGGTCATTGCCCGGCACTAGAGAGCTTGAGGCGACGATGGCGTGGCCACGGCTCTGGAAGAATTCGAGGAAGGCGCGGCGCACATCGGCGGCGCTCATATAGGGCGGTTTGCCCTGGGGGGTCGGCGGAGTCATGCGGGGTTTTTCAGAGGTCTTCAGGGTCCTGGCCCAGTGCCAGCCGGATATGATCCGATGAAAAGCCCCGATACTGCAAAAATCTCGCTTGCTTGCCCTTCTCCGCCCAACTACCGGGCGGCTTGGCGCCGAACTTGCGCTGCCGGACTTCGCGGCACAGCGCGACGAAATCCGGGCCGGATTCTAGGGCAGCCTCAATATCGGCAGCCGGAAAACCCCGCGCCGCGAGCTCCTGGCGGATTCGCATCGGCCCCTGGCCCCGAGCCGCATGAGCACGCACAAAGGCCTCTAGGCTGCGAGCGTCGTCCAGAAGCCGCTCTTCCTGCAGCGCGGCGACCGCCTCGGCCGCAGCCTCGGCGGTGTAACCCTTGACGGTGAGTTTGTTGATGAGCTCGGCCGAGCCGAAATCGCGGCGCGCGAGCAAACCCAATGCATAACGCCGCGCGGACTCCGGACTCTCCGGGTGTTCCGGCGCGGCGTTACGAAAGCCGGCGCGTGAGATCACGAGGGGCTAAAACCCGAAATGGGCTCAGTCTTTCTCAGGAGCCTCAGCCGCGCCTGACTTGCCGGGCTTCACGAGCAACTTAGCGCGAATCTGCGCCTCGACGTCGCGGGCGATATCCGGATGGGTCTTCAAGAACTCGCGGGCATTTTCCTTGCCCTGACCGATGCGCTCGCCCTTGTAGGAATACCAGGAGCCGGACTTCTCGATGAAATTCTGCGCGACACCAAGCTCGATGATTTCGCCTTCGCGCGAGATGCCCTCGCCGTACATGATTTCGAATTCGGCTTCGCGGAACGGCGGCGCCACTTTGTTCTTCACGACCTTGACGCGTGTCTGGTTGCCGACGACCTCTTCGCCGTTCTTGATCGCGCCGATGCGGCGGATGTCGAGGCGGACAGAGGAGTAGAACTTCAGCGCGTTACCACCGGTAGTGGTTTCAGGGTTACCGAACATCACACCGATCTTGAGACGGATCTGGTTGATGAAGATGACGATGGTGTTGGAGCGCTTGATGTTGCCCGTGAGCTTGCGTAGGGCTTGCGACATCAGGCGCGCATGCAGACCGACCTGCAGTTCGCCCATCTCGCCCTCGATTTCGGCCTTGGGGGTCAGCGCTGCGACAGAGTCGACCACGACAACATCGACGGCACCCGAACGGACGAGCATGTCGGTGATTTCGAGGGCCTGTTCGCCGGTGTCGGGCTGGGAGACCAAAAGGTCGTTGACGTTGACGCCGAGCTTCTCGGCGTAGACAGGATCGAGCGCATGTTCGGCGTCGACGAAAGCCGCCGTGCCACCGTTGCGTTGGATCTCGGCGATGACTTCCAGCGTGAGCGTGGTTTTACCGGAGGACTCAGGGCCGTAGATCTCGACGACGCGACCGCGCGGTAAACCGCCGATGCCGAGCGCGATGTCGAGGCCGAGCGAGCCGGTCGAGACGGCTTCGACGTCGTAGGAAGCGGAAGCATCGCCAAGGCGCATGACCGAGCCCTTGCCGAATTGTTTTTCGATTTGACCGAGTGCCGCGGTGAGGGCTTTTTTACGATTGTCGTCCATGAGATCCCCGAGAAAAGGTTGGCGGGAAAGGGTGAAAACAGTGAATGAATTATCCCACAGCAAACTGCGTGGAATAAGCCGAAAAACAGGGTGAAGCGTGTTATTTCAGGAAGCGTTCACTGGCTATACAGGGAGCCTTTGGAGGCCATACTGTATAAACCGATCAGCGCATAGCGCACCGCAGCGCGCCGAACGGTATCACGGTCGCCGCGAAAGCGTTTGGTCACCGTCTCAATCACTGAGCCACGCCCGTGCTTGCGGGCAAAGCCAAAGCACACCGTGCCGACAGGCTTCCCGGGCACAGCGCCACTCGGCCCCGCGATGCCGCTGATCGCCACCGCCAAATCGGCACCGCTCTGCCGCTGGGCCGACTTGGCCAGAGCCGCGGCAACCTCTTCGCTCACAGCCCCGTGTTGTCGCAACAGGCGAGTCGGTACCGAAAGTTCGCGCTGCTTGGACTCGTTGCTATAAACCACCCAACCGGCAAGCAGCCAAGCCGAGGAGCCGGCTCGATCGGTCAGCACCTTGGCGAGCCATCCACCTGTGCAGGACTCGGCGGTGGCTACCGTGAGTTGATCTGCCAGCAAGCGACGGATGAGTCGATCGAGCGCGGGATCGAACGATGGCGTGTCGCGACGAGGTTCCATGCAGGGGCAGTATCGCATGGACGATAATGGCGTGATGAGCGCCGAACACACGCCCGTGATGCAGCAGTATCTCCGCCTGAAGGCGCAGCACCCGGACGTGTTGCTCTTTTATCGGATGGGCGATTTCTACGAGCTCTTCTTCGATGACGCTAAGCGTGCGGCGCAATTGCTCGACATCACCCTCACCGCGCGCGGTCAGTCCGCCGGTGCGCCGATTCCGATGGCGGGCGTGCCGTATCACAGCGCGGAGAATTACCTCGCGCGGCTCGTGCGCAAAGGCGAATCAGTCGCGATCTGCGAGCAGATTGGAGACCCTGCCAAGAGCAAAGGACCGGTCGAGCGCGCGGTCGTGCGCATCATCACGCCCGGTACCGTCACCGATGCAGCGCTGCTTGATGAGCGACGCGAGACGCTTGTCGCTGCCGTGCTGCCCTCGGGTGATGGCTTCGGACTCGCGTGGCTCGATCTCGGTGCTGGACGTTTCTCGGTGCTCGAAGGCAACGGGCATGCGGCACTGATCGCCGAGCTCGAGCGGCTGCAACCGGCCGAACTACTCGTGCCTGAAGAATGGCTCGGCGATATCGGCGCCGACTTGCGAGAGCGTACCGGCCAACTCGCGTGGCGCGGTAGAGCCGTGTGGCACTTCGAACACGAGACCGCCCGACGTTTGCTCACGGAGCAACTCGGTACGCTCGATCTGCAGGGCTATGGGATCGACTCGACGGGTGAACGCGCGATGCCACTGGCCGTATCGGCGGCCGGCGCGCTGTTGCAATACGTGCGCGATACGCAACGCACAGCGCTGCCGCATTTGCGCGCCCTGCGCGTGGAAGATCGACACGCGAGCCTGCACCTCGATGCGGTCACGCGACGTCATCTCGAGATCGACTCGAGCGCACAAGGCCGCGACGATGCGACGCTGCTTGCGCTACTCGATACGACGATCACGGCTATGGGCGCGCGCGCCTTGCGGCGCCTACTCAATCGCCCGATCACCGACCACGCGTTGCTGCGGCAGCGTCACGAGGCCATCACGCAATTACTGGTAACGCGCAGCCACCTCACCTTGCGCGATGCCTTGGCGCCGATCGGCGATATCGAGCGCATCTTGGCCCGCGTTGCTTTGAAGTCCGCGCGACCACGCGATCTGACAGCGCTGCGCGCAGCGCTGGCCGCGCTACCGACATTGCGCGCGACGCTGGATCCGGTGAGTGCTGCGCTTGTTGCCGAGCGCCGTGGCGCGATTGGCGAGCATCGAAGCGAACTCGCGCTGCTCGAGCGAGCGATCGACCTCGAACCAGCCACCCTCATTCGCGAGGGCGGTGTGATCGCCAAAGGTTACGACGCCGAACTCGATGAGCTGCGAAAAATTTCGCAAGATACCGACGCCTATTTGCTCGAACTCGAAGCGCGAGAGCGTGAACGTACGGGACTCTCGCAACTAAAACTCGGCTATAACCGCGTGCAAGGATTTTTCATCGAAATCTCACGTAGCCACGCCGAACAAGTTCCCGCTGATTACATCCGTCGGCAAACCGTCAAAAATGCGGAGCGCTTCATCACGCCGGAACTCAAAAGCTTCGAAGATAAGGTTCTCGGTGCGCGTGAGAAATCGTTGGCGCGGGAACGTGAGTTGTATGAGGCCGTCTTGACCGAGCTTGGTCTGACGCTCGCCACCTTGCAGGAGAGTGCTTCGGCTATCGCTGATCTTGATGCGCTCGCGAGCCTTGCCGAGCGTGCCGAGGCGCTGCGCTGGGTCGCACCCGAATTCACTTCGCAGCCCGTACTGAAAATCCGCGGCGGCAGACACCCTGTCGTCGAGCGCTTCTTGAGCGAGCCTTTCGTCCCGAACGACATCGACCTCAATGCCCTCACTCGGATGCTCGTCATCACCGGCCCCAATATGGGCGGCAAGAGCACCTACATGCGGCAGATCGCGCTGATCACGCTGCTCGCCCACGTGGGCAGTTTCGTGCCCGCCGAATCGGCGCTACTCGGGCCCATCGATCGCATCTTCACGCGTATCGGCGCAGGCGACGATCTTGCCGGTGGCCGATCCACCTTCATGGTCGAGATGACCGAGGCCGCCAACATCCTGCACAACGCCACACCGCGCAGCCTCGTGCTGATGGATGAGATCGGTCGCGGCACGAGCACCTTCGATGGGCTCTCGCTCGCGTGGGCGACCGCGCGTCATCTCGCCTCGAAAGTCGGCGCGTTCACGCTCTTCGCGACGCATTACTTTGAGCTCACGGCACTCGCATCAGAATTACCGGGCGTCGCCAACGTTCACCTCGATGCCACCGAACATCGACATGGCATCGTCTTCATGCACGCGGTGAAACCGGGTCCGGCCAGTCGCAGCTATGGCTTGGCCGTCGCTAAACTCGCGGGCATTCCGCGCGAGGTCTTGGCGGATGCCAAACGCTATCTCACGGCACTCGAGAGTGAAGCACTACGTCGCGGTGACGGCGGACCACAAGGGGAGCTCGCTCTAGACCCCGCAGGGACGACCGAAGAGACGCACGACGACACGCAGGGCGCGCTATCGGATGCGGATTTGGCGCAGGCTGAAGCTCGCTCGATCATCGAGGCGCTGCGCGCGCTCAACCCCGATTCTTTGAGCCCGCGCGAGGCGCTCGAGCAACTCTACGAGTTGCGCAAGAAGCTCAGCTAGTCGCAGCCGCAGGTTGTCGCACGCGGATGTGCAACTCGCGCAGCTGCTTCTCGGAGACCTCGGTCGGCGCATCGGTGAGCGGACAGGCCGCCGTTTGCGTTTTCGGGAATGCGATGACATCGCGAATGCTGTCGGCACCCGAGATCAGCATGGCAAGACGGTCGAGGCCGAACGCGATACCCCCGTGCGGCGGCGCGCCGAACTTCAACGCATCGAGCAGGAAGCCGAACTTGCGACGAGCCTCTTCGGTTTCGATGCCAAGCAGATCGAATACCGTCGATTGCAGATCCTGGCGATAGATACGCACCGAACCGCCACCGATCTCAGACCCGTTCAACACCATGTCGTAGGCTTTGGCGAGCGCTTCGCCCGGGTTGGCCTTGAGCGCCTCCGGATCGAGGTTCTTCGGCGAAGTGAACGGATGGTGCATCGCACTCCAACGATTCTCGTCGGCATCGAACTCGAACATCGGGAAGTCGATGACCCACAGTGGGGCCCACTCACCCTGCGCGAGCTTCAGGTCGTGACCGACTTTGAGGCGCAACGCACCCATCGCGTCATTCACGACCTTGGCCGAATCGGCACCGAAGAAAATGAGATCGTTATCAGCCGCACCCGTACGCTCGAGTATGCCGGCGACCGCCGCATCCGAGAGGAATTTAATGATCGGTGACTGCAAGCCATCACGACCCTTCGCGCGCTCGTTGACCTTGATGTAAGCCAAACCCTTGGCGCCATAGCGCGCTACGAAGGCGGTGTAATCGTCGATTTCTTTGCGCGTCAGCTTGCCGCCCTGCGGCACGCAAAGCGCGGCCACCCGACCCTTCGGATCTTTAGCGGGGGATGCGAATACTTTGAAGTCGCAGTCGGCGACGAGATCAGCGACATCGACGAGCTCGAGCGGAATACGCAGATCCGGCTTGTCGCTCGCATAGCGGCGCATCGCCTCCGCGTAGGTCATACGCGGAAAGGGATTTGGCAACTCGACCTTCGCTACCTTCACGAAAATATGGCGAATGAGGCCTTCCATCAGATCCATGATCTGATCTTGCGACAAGAAGGAGGTCTCGATATCGAGCTGGGTAAAGTCAGGCTGACGATCGGCGCGCAGATCCTCATCACGGAAGCAGCGCACGATCTGGTAATAGCGATCGAAGCCCGAGACCATCAGCAACTGCTTGAAGATCTGCGGCGACTGCGGCAGCGCGAAGAACTTGCCGGCATGGGTACGCGACGGGACGAGATAGTCGCGCGCACCCTCTGGCGTCGCTTTGGTGAGCATCGGCGTTTCGATGTCGACGAAGCCCGCATCGTCGAGATAGTGACGCATCGCCTTAGTGATCTCGTGACGCTGACGCAGACGCTGACTCATCACGTCGCGACGTAGGTCGAGGTAGCGATATTTCAAACGCACCTCTTCGGAGACGTTCTCATCGAGCTGGAACGGCAAGGGCTCGGAGCGGTTCAACAGATCGATGTGACGCGCGAGCATCTCGACCTTCCCCGACGCGAGGTTCGCGTTGGTTGTGCCCTCGGGACGCGCCCGCACCAACCCCGTGATGCTGACAACGAACTCGTTGCGCAGTTTCTCGGCCTCGGCAAACACCTCGACTGCATCGGGATCACACACGATCTGCACGAGACCGTCGCGATCACGCAGATCGACGAAGATCACGCCGCCATGGTCGCGACGCCGGTGGACCCAACCCGCGACGGTGACGGTGCTGCCGATGAGGGTTTCGTTGACTTGACCGCAATAATGAGTGCGCATAAGGGGCGGGGATGTTACGGAGACGCCGCCAGCGGCGCAACACGGGGGTTTCCCGGTCGGGCTCGCTTCAGCTGCTGCGCAGGTACCAGAGCCGATCGAGCTCGGTCACCTCGGCGGAAAACCGCTCGCATTCCTGACGCTTGATCGCCAAAAAAATCTTCAAGAAGTCAGGCCCTAAAGCCTGTTGCAGGAACTCGGAGCGGGCCGCCCGCTCAATGGCCTCGTGCCAGGTCGCAGGCAACTCCCGACGGGCGCCAGCGGCCTCCGCGGCCGCATAGCCATTACCGACCACGGGCGGACCCGGATCGAGCGCCTCGGCGATGCCGCGTTCGATACCTGAGAGCACCGTGGCAACCACGAGATAGGGGTTGGCATCCGCCCCGGCGATACGATGTTCGAGATGACGTGAGGCGGCAGGGCCGGTCGGGATACGCAGGCTGACCGAGCGGTTGTTGACACCCCAGTTTGCGGCAATGGGCGCATAGCTTTGGCTGCGAAATCGGCGATATGAATTGCCGTTGGGCGCAAAGACCAACAGGCTCTCGGCCATGGTCGCTTTCAAGCCGCCGATCGCCTGGCGCAATAGTGGCGTGCCCGCTGGATCATCGGCAGCGAACAGATTGGTGCTCGTCGAGTTGTGAGTTGGAGCACCGTCCTGCGCCGCGGCCAAGCTCACGTGAATATGCATACCGCTGCCAGCGAGGTCGGCAAAGGGCTTGGCCATGAAGGTGAGCACCTTGCCGTGCTTGGCTGCGATGCCGCGCAGCAAGCGCTTGAGCAGAATCGCCTCATCGACTGCGCGCAAGGCATCGTCGCGATGCGCAAGGGTCAGTTCAAATTGACCCGGTGCATACTCAGACATCAAAGTTTCAACCGGTATGCCCTGCGCGCGCGCAGCGGCGTAGACCTCATCGAACATCGGTGCGAGCTCTTCGAGTCGCGCCAGACTGTAAGCCTCGATACGACCCTCTGCTCGACGTAGTGAACCTGCCGGCTCGTGCGTGGCTTCATCCAACACATAGAACTCGAGCTCGACGGCCACGACGGGCTTGAACCCCTTCGACTGCAATCGCTCGATGCAGCGCGCCAGCACGTGCCTCGGGTCAGCGGGCGCGGGATCACCGTTAAGCGAATACATTGAGAGCATGACTTGCGCCGTCGGTTTCGCGAGCCATGGCGCGCGCGCCAAAGTGCCAATCACCGGACGACACAACAGATCGGCATCACCGGTATCCCATACGAGCCCGGTCCCATCGACATCGGTGCCGGTGATATCGAGACCCAGGATGGACCCTGCGACCGGGCGCCCATTCGTATACAGACGCTCGAGCTCTTGCACGCTCGCGGTTTTACCGCGCGCGACACTGGAAGGATCCGTGATGAACAACTGCACCGATTCGAGATCGGGATTCTGAGATAGAAACTCTCGCCAGTCCTGCGTATGCCACTCACGCGTGTGATCTATTTGAGTCATGCAAGGCTCGCCTTCAAATCCACGTGCTCGAGAAACTCACCGATACTCGCACACAAGCGATCGACGGCTCCGCCGGGTAGCATCGGTGCGGTCAGCATCATGTTGTGAAACGGCGTGACGAGCAGTCCGCGATTGAGCAACCACAAGTGCAGCGCGTGTTCGAGCATGGGTCGCATCGCGCGCTCAGCTTCGCTACCGTTGCGCGGCGCAGGCCCAAAACCGAATTCGAGTCGTGCGCCGACCCGCGACACGTGCCAATCGAGACCCTGCGCTGCAAAGAGCGTCTTGAGCCCCTGCTCGAGTCGCACCGCACCGTTTTGCATTGCCGCATGGGTGACTTCGGTATGTAGATGTTTGAGCGCTGCCGAGAGCGCTGCGAAAACCAAGGGATTCGCCGCCAGAGTCGTGCCCATGCCCGAGTGACCCGCTTCGCGATGCGCCAGAACAGCGCGCATGCGTGCTTCGATTTCATTGCTGAAGCCAAAAACGGCTGCCGGCAAGCCACCCGCGATGGCTTTACCACAGACCCAAAAATCGGGTTGCCAGGCGAGGCTTGCAGCATAACCACCTGGCCCCGAGGAGAGCGTGTGAGTCTCATCGAGAATCAAGAGCACATCGTGCGCTCGTGTCCGCTCGCGTACGTGATCGAGAAAACCCGCTTGCGGCAGCACCATGCCAATGTTGGTCATCACCGGCTCGGCAATGACGGCGGCGATCTCACCCGTGGCGAGTGCCTGCTCAAGCGACTCGGCATCATTGAACTCAATAGCGACGGCGGCGCTCGATGCATCGAACGCAGGGCCGATCGCTCCTTCGCGCGGCACGGTGCGGCCACCGCGTACGCGCACCATCGTCTCTTCGACGGTACCGTGGTAGCAACCTTGAAACACCAATATTTTTGAGCGCCCGGTGATGGCGCGCGCCCACCGTAGCGCCGCACGATTTGCGTCAGTCGCCGTTTGAGTCACTTGCCAAAACGGCAGCTGGAACCTCGCAGCCAACGCAGCGCCCACGCTCGCGACCGACTCTGACGGCAACATGCAGGTCAGGCCCTGTCGCGATTGGGTGGTGATCGCGGCGGCGATGGGCTCGGGCGAGTGTCCATACATGGCGCCCGTATCGCCCAAACAAAAATCGAGGTAGAGGTGCGCGTCGGCATCGGTCAGGGTGACGCCATTCGCCTTCGAAACAAACAACGGAAATGGCGTGCCCCAATCGGCCATCCAATGCATCGGCACGCCCGATAGCCAATGCGACTGAGTGCGCTCGGCGAGTTGCGAGGAGCGGGGTGAGCGCTCTCTGAACAGCGCCCGTTCGCGCTCGATGATCGTCTCGGGCGCAAGCCGAGACGAGGCGATCATCGACGTGCCGACTTGCGAGCGGCGGGCTTAGCCTTGGCCGCAGGTTTCGTTTTGGCGACGGGCTTCGCTTTGGCCTTGGCCGACTTGGCAACGGGCTTATCTGCCGCCTTATCCGACGACTTTTCAGCCGGCTTGTCGTTCGATTTCTCGCTCGCCTTGTCGCTCGCCTTCTCGGGCGATTTGTCGGACGACTTGCCCTCGCCCGATGACTCGTCGCCGGCGAGGTTGCGCTTCTTGTCGTTCTCCGACTTGAAGTCCGTCTCGTACCAACCACTGCCCTTGAGCCGGAACACCGGCGCCGAGATCAGTTTAACGAGCGTGTTCTTGCCACATTCGGGGCACTTGCGTAGCGGCTTGTCCGAGATCTTTTGCATGACCTCGATCTGCTCGCCGCAAGCACTGCATTGGTATTCGTAGAAAGGCATGCCACAAATTATACCGACTTGCCGAAACTCAATCGCCCCTCCTCGTCGACACCGACGCGGATGCGATCACCCGGTGCATAACGACCCTGCAGCAACTGCTGCGCCAGCGGGTTCTCGATCTGCTGCTGGATGGCACGCTTGAGCGGTCTCGCGCCGTAAACCGGATCGAAGCCCGCTTCGCCGAGCAGATCGAGCGCGGCCTCATCGAGCGCGAGGTCGAGGCCCCGATCGATCAGACGCCGTCGCAACTGACCCAACTGGATGTCGACGATGGAGCGGATCTGCGCCGTACCGAGCGGATGGAACACGACGATATCGTCGATGCGGTTGATGAACTCGGGTCGGAAGTTCTGCTGCACGATCTCCATCACCGCCGACTTCATACGCGTGTAGTTCTTCTCGCCCGCGTGTTCCTGGATGACCTGCGAACCCAAGTTCGAGGTCATGATGATCACCGCGTTGCGGAAGTCGACCGTACGACCCTGACCGTCGGTGAGTCGACCATCATCGAGTACCTGCAACAAGACGTTGAACACGTCCGGATGCGCTTTCTCGACTTCATCGAGCAACACGACGGCATAGGGACGACGACGCACCGCCTCGGTGAGGTAGCCGCCCTCTTCGTAACCCACGTAGCCCGGCGGCGCGCCGATCAAGCGAGCGACCGAGTGCTTTTCCATGAACTCCGACATATCGATGCGAACCATCGACTCTTCGGTATCGAAGAGAAACTCCGCGAGCGCCTTGCAAAGCTCCGTCTTACCGACGCCGGTCGGCCCGAGGAACAAGAACGACCCGTTAGGCCGGCGCGGATCGGACAAGCCGGCACGCGAGCGACGAATCGCGTTGGCCACGATGCGCACCGCTTCGTCCTGACCCACGACGCGGCGCGACAAGGCCTCTTCCATGCGCAGCAACTTTTCTTTCTCGCCCTCGAGCATCTTCGAGACGGGAATGCCCGTCCACTTCGAGACGACCTCGGCGATTTCTTCGTCGGTCACCTGATTGCGCAGCAACTGCCCTTGCTTACCTTCGGCGGCCTGCGCCTCGATGAGCGCCTTTTCCAGCTCGGGAATCTTGCCGTATTGCAGCTCGGCCATGCGCGCAAGATCACCCTTGCGGCGCGCCGCCTCGAGTTCGAGCTTGAGCTTCTCGAGGTTTTCTTTGATGCCGGAGGCACCCTGCAGCGAGGCCTTCTCGCTCTTCCAGATATCTTCGAGATCCGCATATTCCTTCTCGAGCTGCGCGAGCGTCTCTTCGAGCGCAGCCAAGCGCTTGCGCGTGGCGTCATCCTTTTCTTTCTGCAACGCGACCTGCTCGATCTTCAACTGGATGATGCGCCGCTCGAGCTTGTCGAGCGTCTCGGGCTTCGAGTCCATCTCCATACGGATGCGTGCCGCGGCCTCATCGATCAAATCGATGGCCTTATCGGGCAGCTGTCGATCGGTGATGTAGCGGTGTGAAAGGGTCGCAGCCGCGACGATCGCAGGATCTGTGATCTCGACCTTGTGGTGATTTTCGTAGCGCTCCTGCAAGCCGCGCAGAATCGCGATGGTGTCTTCGACCGAAGGCTCATCGACCAAGACCTTCTGGAAGCGACGCTCGAGCGCCGCATCTTTTTCAATGTACTTGCGATATTCATCGAGCGTGGTCGCGCCCACGCAATGCAGCTCACCGCGCGCCAGCGCGGGCTTCAACATATTGCCGGCATCCATCGCGCCATCGGCCTTACCGGCACCGACCATGGTGTGCAATTCGTCGATGAAAAGGATGACCTGACCTTCCTGCTTGGACAGATCGTTGAGCACACCCTTCAGGCGCTCTTCGAAATCACCGCGGAATTTCGCACCCGCGATCAAGGCGCCCATGTCGAGCGCGAGAATGCGCTTGTTGCGCAGACTCTCGGGCACTTCGCCGTTGACGATGCGCAGTGCGAGTCCTTCGACGATTGCGGTCTTACCGACACCGGGCTCACCAATCAATACGGGGTTATTTTTGGTGCGACGCTGCAGCACTTGGATGGTGCGACGAATCTCATCATCTCGACCGATCACCGGGTCGAGCTTACCGTCGATGGCACGCTGGGTCAGATCGACCGTGTATTTCTCGAGCGCCTGGCGGTTTTCTTCGGCGTTGGCGTCCTGAACCTTCTCGCCCCCGCGCACATCGGAGATCGCTTTTTCGATCGCTGCCTGCGCGAAGCCACACTCTTTGAGTAAGCGGCCGAGCAATGCCTTATCTTCGTAAGCCGCGAGTACAAACAACTCGCTCGAGATGAACTGATCCCCTTTGAGTTGCGCGAGCTTGTCGGTGACATTCAGTAGCCGCTGCAAATCGTTGGAGATGTGAACTTCACCGGCCGTGCCTTGAACTTTGGGCAAACGATCGAGCGCCGATTGCAGCTCTGCGCGCAATTTCGGCAAATTGCCGCCCGCTTTGACGAGCAACGGCTTGACCGTACCGCCTTGCTGATCGATGAGCGCAGCGAGAACGTGAGCCGGTTCGATAATTTGATGGTCGCGGCCCAAAGCCAGCGATTGGGCGTCGGCCAGCGCTTGCTGAAACCGAGCGGTCAGTTTGTCTTGACGCATGAGCAGGCCCTCGTGGGGGTTGCACTATCACTACCCCTGAAGGTTAGGGCTAGTCCGCGTCTTTCAAGGGCCAACCGAGCTGGCCCCGGTTTTTAGTGTACGAGTGTTAGTGCACGAGCGATTCGGCGAACGCGACGAGCGCAACACCCGCGCCAATCCAGAAAATTTGGGCGGCGCTCGCCCGCGGGTCAGTCCGGCGGTGCAGACCTGGAATTAAATCCGCAACGGCTACATAAAGCAGACTGGCCGCAGCCACGGCGAGCGCATAGGGCAACAACGCCATCGCATCGCGCAGAGCGAACCAACCGACGATGCCACCGAGCACCGCGGTGAGACCCGAGAGGATGTTCCACAGCAGCGCCTTACCACGACTGAAGCCTGCATTCAGCAGGACGGCAAAATTGCCGACTTCTTGCGGAATTTCGTGCGCCATGATGGCAAAGGCAGTCACGATGCCAAGGTGTACGTCGGTCAAAAAAGCGGCGGCAATCAGCACACCGTCGACAAAGTTATGCAAGCCATCGCCGATCATCACGAGCGCGCCGGAGGAGTGCTGCCGATGATGCTCATGCGCATGCTCGGTCTCGACCGCCTCGGTGTGACAATGTCGCCACAACAGAAACTTCTCGAGCACGAAGAAAAGCGCAATACCCGCAAGCAGGGCGACGCCGACACCGTGAACTTTGAAGGGCCCGGCACCTGCCATGGCATGCGGCACAAGTGCGAGGAGCGCGGTTGCTAGGAGCGTGCCGGTCGCGAAACTCACGGCATGCGGCAAGACGCGATCGCGCAGTTTGCCCGGCAGCCACAACAGAGCTGCCGCGATCGTCGCGCTCAGCAGACCGCCCAAGGCGGTGAACGCCACGATCGGAAGCAAGGTATCCATAGTGTTATATTCTAACAGCGCCAGAGTAGCGCGGCCATCCGTCCGGTCTGCTGGTCGCGCCGATGCGAGAAAAACCGCACCGGATCGGCCGCGGTGCACCAATGGCCACCCGCCACCTCAGAAACACCGAGACGCGCCAACCGTGCGCGAGCCAAGGCGGGTAAATCACACTGCCAGCGACCGTGCGGGTTTTGGACGAAGGCGCTGGCCGAGTCACCGGCGGCGATGAAGGCGTCGCGGACCTCGTCCCCCACCTCGAAGTGAGCCGGTCCAATGGAGGGACCGAGCCACCCTCGCAAGCGCGACCCCGTCACGCCCCCTGCCGCAGCCATGGCTTCGACCGTGCGCTCGAGTACACCGGCGACGAGTCCGCGCCAGCCCGCATGAGCCGCGCCGAGCACCGACCCATCGTCGCTGCTGAAGAGCACCGGCAAACAATCGGCCACTTGGATTGCGAGGACGACTCCCCGCTCGCATGTGATCGCGGCATCGGCGATGGGCCGAGGCGAGTGCACTGTGCTCCCCTGCGGCGCGGGTCGATCAAAGGCAATGACATCGACGCCATGCACTTGATCGAGCCAGTGCGGCTCGGCGGGTAAGTCGAGTGCGGCGCGCAAGCGCTCGCGATTACGCTGTACGGCGAGAAGGTCATCGCCGACATGCACACCGAGATTGAGCGAATCCCAAGGCGGGCGACTCGTCCCGCCACTGCGCAGGGTGAACGCCGACTGCACGCCCACAGGCGCAGACCACTCGGGCTTGATCACACCGACCATCTGATCAACCAGCTTCCGCATCGAGCGTGGCGAGCAGATCGCGAAAATCGCTCGGTAATGGCGCTTCAAAACTCATCTCGCGCCGGCTGCTCGGATGCTCGAACGACAAACGCGCGGCATGGAGCGCCTGCCGACGAAACTGCGCGAGCGCATCGATCACCGTTGGGCTTGCACCCGCGGGCAAACGCCGCCGGCCGCCGTAGAGCGGGTCGCCGACGATGGGATAACCGATATGGGCAAGATGCACGCGAATCTGGTGAGTACGACCGGTCTCGAGCTGCACGCGCAACAAAGTATGCGCGCGATAACGCTGCTCGATTCGATAGTGGGTGATGGCCTCACGACCATCACCGCGCACCGTCATCTTGGTGCGCTGCGTGCGATGTCGGCCAATCGGTTCATCGATGGTGCCGCCACCGGTCAGCACACCCAAGCACAAGGCGAGGTACTCACGCCCCACTTCGCGCTCGGCGAGCGCGCGCACCAGCACCGCTTGTGCCGCCGGCGTACGCGCGACGACGAGTAATCCTGAAGTGTCTTTGTCGAGTCGATGCACGATGCCGGCTCGAGGCACGCGCGCGAGCTCCGGGTCGATCTGCAACAGCGCGTTTTGCAAAGTACCCTCGCGATTGCCCGCCCCCGGGTGCACGACGAGACCTGCCGGTTTGTTGATCACGTACACCGCTGCGTCGCGATGCACGATCTCAAACGGCACGGAGGCCGCACCCGCCGCGACGCGATCATCCGCCTCGAATAGCGCCTCGATCCTCACCCGTTGACCCGCCGTGACCGCCTCGCGACGGCTAGGCGTACGGCCATCGAGCGTGACACGCCCCTCATCGATCCAACGCTGCAGCCGTGAACGTGAGAATTGCGGCAGCAACTGGGCGAGTGCCACATCGAGCCGCTCGCCAGCCAATGGCAGCGGAATTTCCACATCGTGAGTTTCGAGGTTCATCCGTCGCTATAATGCCACGATGCAAAGAGCCGCCCTCTCGAACTCCCTGCGTCGCCTCGCCCTGCCCTTGATGTTGGGCGTGTTGTTGCTGACGGGTTGTCAAACCAATCGCGAAGAACGTGACGAGGCCCGCGGCGGAGCGACGCTCGTCTATGAACGCGCGCGCGATGCACTCGATCGGCAAGACTTCGATAATGCGATCCGCATCTACGAAGCCTTGGTGGCCCGTTATCCGTTTGCACCCGAAGCGCGCCAAGCGCGACTCGATCTGATCTACGCCTATTACAAAGGGCGCGAGACCGAATCGGCGATCGATCAAGCCGATACCTTCATCCGTGAAAACCCGACCCATCCGCGCATCGACTACGCCTACTACGTCAAAGGCTTGGTCGAATTCGAACGCTCAGCGAATTTCGTCGAGCGCTGGTTCAACGTCGATCTCGATGCACGCCCGCCGCAGACGGCGCGTAGCGCATTCAATTCGTTCCGCCGCGTCGTAGACGAATATCCTAAGAGCGAGTACGCGCACGATGCTCGCCGGCGCATGATCCATCTTCGTAATCGCCTGGCCGACTACGAAATCTACGTCGCGCGTTATTACCTCAACCGTGGTGCCTATATCGGCGCTGCGCAACGCGCGAAGCAGACGATCGAGCAATTTGATGGAGCGCCCGCGATTCGCGATGCGCTCGAAGTGATGATCACGGCCTACGACGCACTTGGCATGACAGAGCTCGCAGCGCAAACGCGCGAGGTCTACGCCGCGAACTACAGCGAGCCGCCGCGACCCGGTGATGCAGAGGGCCCGATGCGGGCGCCATGGAAACGCTGGTTCAGTTTCGGTAGCCGTTCGTAATCGGATAACGCCAGTCGCGCCCGAACGCGCGACGACTAATGCGCACACCGGGCGGTGCCTGGCGGCGCTTGTACTCGTTACGACGCACCATTCCGAGCACGCGTAGCACCGTCTCGCGCTCGAAGCCCCGAGCCACGATTTCCTCAACAGAGCAGTCCTCCTCGATAAAGGCTTCGAGGATGGGATCGAGCACTTCATACGGCGGGAGGGAGTCGACGTCTTTTTGATCCGGCCGCAATTCGGCTGACGGTTCGCGCTCGATGACTCGCTGTGGAATCACGGGCGATTCGCCCGATGACACCAGCGAATTTCGATAAGCGGCAAGTCGATAGACGCGCAGCTTGCTGCAATCTTTGATCGGCGCATAGCCGCCTGCCATATCGCCGTATAAGGTCGCATAGCCCACGGCCATCTCGCTCTTGTTACCGGTGGTCAGCAACATCCGACCCGTCTTGTTCGAGATACCCATCAAGAACAGCATTCGACAGCGTGATTGCAGATTCTCCTCAGTCGTGTCGGGTGAGCGCCCGGCAAATTCCTCGCGCAAAGAGCGCAATGCAGTCTCGAACACGGACTCAATGGGAATCACACTGTGCTTCACACCGAGTCGACGGGCCTGCAACGCGGCATCTTCGACGCTCATACCGGAGGTGTAACGCGAGGGCATCATCACCGCTTGCACGCGCTCCGCGCCCAGCGCATCGACCGCAATCGCGAGAGTCAACGCGGAATCAATGCCGCCCGAAAGCCCGAGCACCACACCGGGAAACCCGTGCTTGTCGACGTAATCTCGAACGCCCAGCACGAGCGCTTCATAGATCGTTTCATCGTCGCTCGCGATGGGCGTAATCTGTGCCCGTATTGGCGCGAGTTTTCCGTTTGTATCACGCTCGAACTCGACGTATTCGATCACCGATTCGAAAGCAGCCGCTCTCAGTGCGATGTCACCCTGCGCGTCGATTACGACGCTGCCACCATCGAACACGAGTTCATCTTGACCGCCGACGAGATTGAGATAGACGAACGGCAGCCCTGTTTCTTTGACGCGTTGTCGAAGCTCATCTTCGCGTTGAGCTTGCTTGCCCACCTCGAAAGGTGAAGCATTGATGGCGAGCAACAACTCGGCGCCCGCTGCTCGCGCAGCGGCCGCGGGCGCCACGTGCCAAATGTCTTCGCAAATGAGCATGCCGATGCGCACACCGGCCACCTCGACGATCACGGTTTGATCACCGGCGCGGAAATACCGCTTCTCGTCGAACACTTGATAGTTCGGCAGTTGCTGCTTGCGATATCGCACGAGCTCTCGACGCGCCGAGAACACCACTGCCGTGTTGTAGATCTCGGTCTCGCTGTATTCCGGGTAGCCCGTCAGTAGGGCGATCCCATCGGCGGCCTCAGCCAGTTGCTGCAGCGCCGCATCGACCCGCGCTCGTAAACCGCGATGAAATAACAGGTCTTCGGGCGGATAACCGACGAGCGCAAGCTCGGGAAAGACGATGAGATCCGCCCGCGCGTCGCGCGCCACTTGCGTGCATTGCTGCATACAACGCAAGTTGGCGGCGACATCGCCGACGCGAAAGTTTTGCTGCGCGAGAGCGAGCTTGAAGCGCGAGGCACTCACACTCGGTCGCGCATCCAATCAGCGACGCTTGCGCAGTTGCTCTTCGATCGCCGAGCCGAGTTCTGCCGGAGACTTGACGGTGCGCACACCGGCAGCCTCGAGCGCGCGGAACTTGTCAGCGGCCGTACCCTTGCCACCGGCGATAACGGCGCCCGCATGACCCATGCGCTTGCCCGGAGGTGCGGTGACACCTGCGATATAGGCAACGACCGGCTTGGTGACGTGCTTGGCGATGAACTCGGCACCGGCCTCCTCATCACTACCACCGATCTCACCGACCATCACGATGCCTTCAGTCTTCGGGTCGTTCTGGAACAGCTCGAGCACGTCGATGAAGTTCATGCCGCGCACCGGATCACCACCGATACCGACACAGGTGCTCTGGCCGAGACCGTTGTTGGTGGTCTGAAACACGGTTTCGTACGTGAGCGTGCCCGAGCGTGAAACGATACCGATACAACCAGGCTTATGGATGAAGCCCGGCATGATGCCGATCTTGCACTCGCCCGGCGTAATGATGCCGGGGCAGTTCGGGCCGATCAGACGGGAACGCGTGCCGGCGAGCGCGGTTTTCACGCGCACCATATCGTTCACCGGAATGCCCTCGGTGATGCAGACGATGAGTTCGATACCTGCATCGGCCGCCTCGAGAATCGCATCCGCGGCATAACCGGCCGGCACATAGATCATCGTGGCGTTCGCGCCGGTTGCCGCAACGGCATCGTGCACCGTATCGAAGACCGGACGACCGAGGTGGGTATCACCGCCGCGGCCCGGCGTCACGCCGCCCACAACCTGGGTGCCGTACGCGATGCATTGTTCGGAGTGGAAGGTGCCCTGCTTACCCGTGAAGCCCTGGCAGATCACCTTGGTGTTCTTGTCGACAAGTATGCTCATGATCGAATCCTGATTGAGTGTGCGAAGGTGTCAGCGGGCAGCCGCGACGACCTTCTGTGCAGCGTCGGTGAGATCGGCGGCGGCGATGACCTTGAGGCCACTCGTGGCGAGCATCTCGCGCGCTTTCTCGGCGTTGGTGCCTTCGAGGCGCACCACGACCGGCACTTTCACGCCGACGTTTTTCACGGCCGTGATCACGCCTTCGGCGATGAGATCACAGCGCACGATGCCACCAAAGATATTGACGAGAATCGCCTTGACCTTCGGGTTCGACAGGATCAGTTTGAACGCAACCGTGACACGCTCTGCCGTAGCACCACCACCCACATCGAGGAAGTTGGCAGGCGATCCGCCGTGCAACTTGATGAGATCCATGGTGGCCATGGCAAGACCCGCTCCGTTGACCATGCAGGCGATATCGCCATCGAGCGAGACGTAGTTCAGATCGTGCTGGCTCGCTTGAAGCTCCATCGGATCTTCTTGCGACTCGTCGCGCATTGCCGCAATGTCTTTTTGACGATAAACGGCATTCGCATCGATGTTGATCTTCGCATCGAGCGCGAGCAGATCACCGCTCTTGGTGACGATCAAAGGATTTACCTCAACGAGCGCCGCATCTTTGTCGAGGTAGAGCTGATAGAGCGCCATCGCGATCTTTTGGAACTGCGCGATCTGCTCACCTTTGAACCCGAGCGCAAACGCCATGCGGCGGCACTGGTTCGGCTGCAAGCCCGCAGCCGGGTGAATATTGACCGTCGTGATCTTCTCGGGTGAGTGCGCGGCGACCTCTTCGATGTCCATGCCGCCTGCAGCAGAACCGACCATCGCGATGTGACCCTTCTCGCGGTTGAGCGTCAGCGAGAGATAGATCTCGCGCTCGATCGCCGAACCCGTCTCGACGTAAACCTTACCGACCGGCAAACCTTCGGGACCCGTCTGCTTGGTCGCAAGGCGCGTCCCGAGCATGGCCGCCGCCGCTGCACGAACCGAATCGGTGTCCTTGGCGAGTTTCACGCCACCGGCCTTACCGCGTCCGCCCGCGTGAACCTGGGCTTTGACCACCCAGATTGAACCACCGAGCGCCTCGGCGGCTGCCACCGCCTCATCGGGAGTCGAGGCGACCCGACCCGCTGGAACGGGTATGCCGTAAGCAGAAAAAACTTCCTTGGCCTGATATTCGTGCAGATTCACCGGGACCCCCCTTCGACACTGGACTAAACTCTCATTTTCACGGAAACGGAGGTCCGAGGGAACCTTCCGAAGGAGAAATGTCGCGATGATCGAAACGCTGATCGACTGGAGCCGCTACGGCCTGACGGAGACCATCGTGGTCGCCGGGCTCGCCGGCCTACTGATCGGCAGTTTTCTCAATACCGTCATCCACCGACTGCCGAAAATGCTCGAGCGCGATTGGCATTCGCAGTGCGACGAGCTCGCTGGGCGAGCGCCCGTAGAGCAGCCGCGCTTCGATTTAGCGAGCCCTGCTTCGCATTGCCCCGCCTGCAAAGCCCCGATTCGCATCCAACACCTGGTCCCGGTGATCTCGTGGCTGTGGCTGCGCGGGCGATGTGCCGACTGCGCGAGCGTGATTCCGTGGCGCTACCCTGCAACCGAATTGCTCACAGCCGTCTGTTTCGCGATCGCAGCTTGGCGGTTTGGGCCCGGTTGGCCGCTGATCGCCGCGCTCGTGATCACTGCTTTCCTGCTTGCCCTCGCGCTCATCGATTTCGACACGCACTATCTGCCAGACCAGTTGACCCTGCCTTTAATGTGGCTCGGGTTGCTAGCGAGTCTGCTGCCGCTTGGCGATTTCGATGCGCGTTACGCGCCGGATCCCGCGGACGCCATCATCGGCGCGGCGCTGGGCTATCTCGCACTGTGGAGCGTGTACTGGTTATTCAAATTACTCACCCGCAAGGAAGGGATGGGTTACGGCGATTTCAAACTACTCGCGGCGCTCGGCGCTTGGCTTGGCAGTGCGATGTTGCTCCCGATCGTACTTGCAGCGTCCGTGACAGGCTCAGTGATTGGCATCGTCTTGATCCTCGCTTTCCGGCACTCGCGTCATCAGCCGATTG
>JBMTZD010000031.1:0-24639 GCA_049455235.1 Steroidobacteraceae bacterium | reverse complement strand
CGGGCTTCTACGTCGGCGCATGGGCCAGCAACGTGGACTTCGGACCGGATACGGTTTCGGATATCGAGGTCGACGTCTATGCCGGCTACGGCGGCAATTTCACCGACGACTTCAGCTACGACTTCTCGGTCACCCAATACTCCTACTTCGACAGGGACGATAAGGTCGACTACGCCGAAGCCGCCTTTGGTCTCGCCTATCAAGGTTTCTCGACCAAGTTCTGGTACGCCTGGGACTACGGCAATACCGGCCTCGCCGCCCGTTACATCGAGGCGAATCTCGAGTTGCCGCTGCCGAACGACTTCGGCCTCGTGGTGCACGCTGGCCAGAGCAGCGGCGAGTACTGGGGTGACGACAAGTACACCGACTACGCCATCGGCCTGACCAAGACCGTCGGCAAGTTCGATCTCGCGTTGAAGTGGATCGACGGCAGCGACTACCGTCCCGGCAATAACGTCGATGGCAACGTGTTCAGCTCCGACAGCAAGGCGTTGTTTTCGATCGCGACCAGCTTCCCCTGGGAGTGATTCGCCGCTCATAACGGGTACACTGCGGGGGCTATGACAGATTTCACGCCTAGCCCCCGCGAACTCGACCTTGAGGCGCGAACCCAGCGCTTCATTCGCGAAGTCATCATCCCCTGCGAATCCGATCCGCGATTCCAGGGGGACCTCACTGACGCTCTCGTTCAGGAACTGCGCGACAAAGCTCGCGCGGTCGGCCTGCTCGCACCGCAGGTTGGCACCGAGTGGGGTGGCTACGGACTGAACCATCGCGAAACGGCGACCGTGCTGCGCGCGAGCGGCTACTCGCTCCTCGGCCCGGTGGCGATGAACTGCATGGCGCCGGATGAAGGCAACATGCACATGCTCGAGCGCATCGCGACGAACGAGCAGAAAGAACAATTCTTGAAGCCGTTGGCGGCAGGCGTAATGCGCTCGTCGTTTTTCATGACCGAGCCGGATGGCGGTTCAGGCTCCGATCCCGGCATGCTGAAGACCGAGGCGGTCGAAGATGGCGATGATTGGGTCATCAACGGCCGCAAGTGGTTCATCACCGGCGCTGAGGGCGCAGGCTTTGGCATCGTGATGGCTCGCACGGGCGGGCACCACGCCACCATGTTCCTCGTTCCGCTACCGAACCCAGGTATCGTACTTGAGCGCGTGATGCACACCGTCGATCACACGATGCCAGGTGGCCATGGTGTACTGACGCTCAAGAATGTTCGCGTGCCTAAATCGATGGTGCTCGGCGCACCGCATGAAGGCTTCAAATATGCCCAGGTGCGACTCGCACCCGCTCGCCTCACCCACTGCATGCGCTGGTGGGGTGCTGCTCAACGCGCGCATCACATCGCCACCGAATATGCCTGCCGCAGGCAAGCTTTCGGCAAAACCCTGATCGATCACGAGGGCGTCGGCTTTTCTTTGGCGCGCAACGAGATCGATCTGAAGCAAACGCAGTTGATGATCGACTACGTCGCGTGGACTCTCGATCAGGGAAGTCGCGCCTCCACCGACTCGAGCATGGCGAAATACACCTGCGCCGAGACGCTATTTCAGATCGTCGATCGCTGCGTACAGGTGCTCGGCGGTAGCGGCATCGTCGATGAGACGCCGGTATCGAAGATTTGGCGAGAGATCCGAGGGTTCCGCGTTTACGACGGCCCCTCGGAGGTTCACCTTTACTCGCTCGCCAGACGCTTGAAGCGCAAGACGGCGGCGGCGACGAGCGCCGCGCCGACGTAAATCCCCATCGTCAGCAAATAGCCGGGGAAATAACCCGCCACTGCGGCGGCGTAGGCACCGAGAGTCGTGGCCGACGGCGACGGCACGAGCAGATACATTCCGAGATTGGCGATCGCAAACGTGACGAACGCAGCGACTGATCCCAGCGCCACAATCATCGGCACGCGAACGCGCGACTCGTCAGACCCAATCCAATGGCCCGCGGCCCACAAAGCACCGTAGGCGGGAATCAGAAAGAAGTAGGCGGGCGAGTAGCAATCGGTCGGCGTACCCATCGCGAAGGCGGTGAGGTCAGCCACCCACGCGAGTACGAAAAACGCCGGGAACAAGCGCGGCTCACGCAACCACATTCCTGCTAGGAAAAAGACGGCCCAAGACGCATCGGGCGGACCCTGAAACTCGCCGAAATGCCCCACCCGCGTCACGCTCATGGCAACCGCCAAGACCAGCGCAAGCATCCAGAATCCACGACCTTTGATGATGTCAGACACTAACCGACCCTCCCACTCTTTCAACGTGGCGTGCTGTATCGCACGCTCAGCAAAAACTCTCGACCCAATGCAGGATACAACGTCGCTGTTTCGTAACGACGGTCGAATGCATTAGCGACCCGCAGTTGCATGGCAAGCGCCGGGGTCAGACGCCACTCCGACGACAGATCAACGGTGACCACGCCACCGAGTTGTCGCGAATTGGCGAGGTCATCATACCTCTGCCCCATCCAGTAGACATCGCTTCCGAGCGACCAGTCGTTACCCTGCCAATGAGCGGACGTCTTGCCAGACCAATTGGGACGGCGCGGCAACTCGCGCCCGCGATTAAAACCATCGCTACGATCCTCGGCACTCAGCCAAGACAATGAGTGAGTGAATCGCATCGCACCGAACGTCCACTGTACTTGTCCCTCAGCACCCTGCAGGAGAGCACTGGCCACGTTGTTCGGTTTGAATATAGCGACATCGTAGGCCACGAGATCATCGACTTCGTTGCGGTACAGGGACACAGACCAACGACCCCAAGCCTCGCGACGCTTCACTCCTAGCTCTAAGCTACGCGATTTTTCAGGCTTCAGATCGGGGTTGCTAAACCCTGGGTAATACAGCTCGTTGAAAGACGGCGCTTTGAAGGCCGTACCAGCGCTGGCGTACCACTGCCATCCGGCCGATGGCCGGTAACCCACCGAGACCGTACCGGTCTGATGAGTACCGAACTGCTCGTTATCGTCGCTGCGTGCCGATACGCCCCACTGCCAGCGATCAATACCGGCCGTGTATTGTGCGAACCACGCTCGATTGAAGCGCGAGTCGATATCGAAGCCGACGTCGCTGGCAACGCGATCGAGCAACCAGTCAGCCCCAAGAACCAAAGTGCCTACTGCCATCGACACATCGGTCTGGAACGTCGCCGAGTCGCGACGAGAATTGAACGTGCTTGTGTAGTCACCCGCCGGGCTAAAGCTCGTCGATTCATCCCATGATCGACCCAGTGTCAACGTGGAGCGCCATCCCTGCGCCCAATCATGCTGAGCCTTGAAACCGGCTACTTGATTGACGAGATCGGAGCGATTCAGGAACGAACCATCGAAAGCGACATCCGCCTCCGCTCGCTGCACAAATGCCTCCGCAGACGAACCCGACGCAAACTGATAACCGACACGAGCGTTGAGGTTATGGTTTTCGTAAGGATCGCGATCCGGCTCACTGGTAAAACAGCCACCGCCCGGCGGAAACGGCAACCCGAGGCAAGCGTTAGTACCATCGGTCTCGAACAAACTCGCCTGCAGATCGAGTGACCAACCATTGACCGAACCACCAAAACCCAGCGCGGCCTGACGGGTGCCATTGGAGCCACCCGTCAAACGCAGCGTCTGCGAGGCGCCTGCACCACGACGGGTGAAGATTTGCACGACCCCGCCCATCGCATCCGGTCCGTACAGGCTCGAACGCACACCGCGCACAATTTCGATTCGCTCGATGCTATCGACCGGTAGATCCTGAATCGCCGGAATACCCGAGGACACAGAGCCGATACGTACACCGTCAACGAGCCACAACACGTGGTCTGACTCGCCACCACGCATATAAAGCGATGTCGGCTGACCGATGCCGCCTTGGCGAGCGATAGTGATTCCTTCGATACCGCGCAATATCTCGTCGAGCGTACGCGCCTGCATCTGATCGATCTCCACGCGCTCGATGACCGTCACCGACGCGAGGCTCTCATCCAATTCCTCGTTCAATCGCGTTGCTGTTACCACGACGCCGGCCGAGTCCGCCGCCGTCGCAGCCAACGGAGCCGCAGCCAAAGATACAGACAGAGCAATGGCCCGCAACAAAACCGTTTGATTGGACACGAAACGTCTCCAGAGACAGGCACCACCCGTGCGCGTCTAAAGCGATTCACGAGGCCGGTCTCCGGACTGACGAGTGGAACCCTAGGGTTCCGCGGGCGATGAACCTTCCCACAAGCTGACGCTTGCAGTGGTCTTAAGAAAAGATCGCCCTGCCTCGCTTACCGTTGCGGGGGCAGTGCCGGATTCACACCGGCTTCCCGTTTCACCCTCACCGCGACGATCGCAGCGGGGCACCTCACGAACGGACGGGAGGCTACGCCCGCGGCGTCGAGCCCGTCAAGCCGCGAGCTCGCATGATCTTAAGTGAACTTAAGAGCTGCACGAGAGCGCAGAGCACCCCGGACGATCGCGGGCCCAGTCTGGACGGCGCGCCGCGTAGCGCTCGAAGCCTGCGCGCTTTTCGTAAGGATTACCGAGCACTTGCCGCAACTCTTGAAGTGGTGCGAGATCACCTTGCGTTGCCGCGTCGATAGCGAGCTGCAGCAAATAATTGCGCGGCACGTAGCACGGATTAACGCGATTCATCTGTTCGCGACGCCGCTCCATGGACAAGTCGCTTCCGGCCGACAACTCCGAGGCAATTCGCTCACGGCGCCAGCTCAACCAAGCTTCCCAGCGCACGACAAGCTCACTCGAGAGCGCAGTCGAGTCGTAAATCGCCTCGCGCACCGCAGCTATGTCATCTACCTCGGCGAGAGTGCGAAAAAAAATAGTCATATCGGTCTCGGCGGCGCTCAGCAATGCGAACAGTGTCTCCATCGCTTCGGAATCGCCGTCATGGTTGAGTGCTGCGAGCCCCAGCTTTTGGGCCAATGAGTTGCGAAAATGCTTGGCATACGTTTCGCGGTACCACTCAAGTCCCGTCTCGAACGCTTCGCGCGACTTCACGAGTGGCATCAATGCACCCGCCAGCCTCGCGAGATTCCACAGTGCAATCTGCGGTTGACGTCCGTACGCATAGCGACGCCCGACAGCATCGGTCGTATTGGGCGTCCAATCAGAATCGTAGTTGTCGAGCCAACCATAAGGCCCATAGTCGATCGTGAGGCCCAGGATCGACATGTTGTCCGTGTTCATGACGCCGTGCACGAAGCCGACGCGCATCCAATGCGAAATCATCACTGCGGTCCGCTCACAGATCTCGCGGAACCAGAGCCCGTAATCAGGGGTATCGGTGCCACGCAGAAACTGTGGATAGTCGTGACGGATGACGAAATCCGCCAACTCCCGCAGTCGATCCATTTCATCCATCGCGGCGTGGATCTCGAAGTTGCCGAAACGCACGAACGAGGGAGCCACGCGACACACGATGGCCCCCGGCTCCGCCATGGGATTGCCGTTGTAGAACATGTCGCGGATCACCGTCTCGCCGCTCGCCACGAGACTGAGCGCGCGAGTAGTCGGTACACCGAGCGCATGCATCGCTTCACTACAAACGAACTCTCTCAAACTCGATCGCAGCACGGCCCGTCCATCGGCTCGCCGCGAATACGGTGTTGGCCCTGCACCTTTGAGTTGCAGCTCGTACCAATGCCCATGAGGGCTTTGGATTTCACCCAAGGAGATGGCACGCCCATCACCTAACTGCCCGGCCCAATTTCCGAACTGATGGCCGCCGTAGCGCGCAGCGTAGGGACGCATCCCCGCCGCTAATTCATTACCGGCCAAAATCAGCAGGTCACGACTTTGATCGCTCGTGGGCTTGGCGACTCCCAGCATAGCGGCGCACTCATCAGACCAAGCAACCAATCGAGGCGCGCTGACCGGCTCGGGTCGAACCAGCGAATAAGCAACGTTCGGAACCTGTCGCGAAAAATTGAGGGAATCAAGCTCACCCTCAAGCTCGTCGACGAAGCGACTTTGAAAATGCCAATCTGACAGCGCGCGCATCATGCAGAGGATTATATGATTGAGCGCATGAACTCTCGCGTCACGATCGCATCGTTGCATGTCTACCCGGTGAAATCGGGTCGAGTGATCGACTGCCGCGAGGCCCAACTGGGGCAGCGCGGTCTACGCCATGATCGATACTGGATGCTGATCGATCAAAACGGCCGATTTTTGACGCAGCGCAGCCACCCGCAACTCGCCCTACTCAGCGCCATCGTCGAAGATGAGACCTTGCGACTGCAACACCCCGATTGCGGCGAACTGCAGCTCCCGCTGCCGACCGATCTCCCCGCACCGGACGCAGCGATCCGCACGGTGTCCATCTGGAAGCGAGAGCACGCAGCGCTCGATGTGGGCGATGAGGCTTCGAACTTTTGCACTCGCTTGATTGGCACACCAACGAGGCTGGTCGTGGCCATCGATCAAAATTTTCCCGATGGTTATCCGCTGCTGGTCTGTAATGAGGCCTCTTTGGCCGATCTGAATCGACGCATGCAGGCAAATCTGCCGATGAATCGATTTCGGCCCAACATCGTCCTACGCGGTCTCAAGGCTTGGGACGAAGATCGCATCGTGATGCTGCGAATCGGGACCGTCCGCTTGAAGCTCGTCAAGCCTTGCACGCGCTGCGTGATCACGAGCCTCGATCAGACAACGGGCGCAGCCTCGACGAATCCACTACCCGCGTTACGCGCCTTTCGTTGGAACGCAGAACTTAACGGCGTGACGTTCGGCGAGAACGCCGAGGTTCAAAGCGGCAGCGGCTCACGACTACGCGTGGGCGATGAGGTCGAATTCACCTGGCGTTGAAGCCGCCGACTACTGTCGATAGGTCGCCGAAGGGCTAGGCCGCTGAAGGGCCAACCAGCTGCACGCGCGAGGTCACCTGACCTTTGAAGTCTAACCAGGCGTGATTGGCGTAATCGTACAGCTTGCAGCTGCGTACGCAGTCACGATAGGTGCGCCAGTTCATGCGATACACCTGATATTGGTTGTCGAAGCGTTCGCTCAACAAACGCTGCGCCTTGCGCAATGAGTACATCGGAATACGCGGGTTCAGATGATGCGCGTTATGTTCCATGATGTTATGCAGAAGGCGGTCGATGCCGAACGGGAATCGCACGTGAACGGTCGCCGTCAGATAGGCGCGATAACGCTGCCACTCGTGCCGCTGCTGGAACCAAGCGATCGCCGGATGAGTGTGGTGAACGAAGACCACGAAACCCATCACCACGTTCCAAAGTGCAAACGGGACCACGACACCCAGCGCCAACAACAGCCAGAAGTTTTGATCGGTACGGGCGGCAACGACAGCCACGAGCGCAACCCAGCTCACCATACCAACAGTCACCAATGCGCTATCCCAATGATATTTGGCACGGCTTGCACCGATCTGACGCTTGGTCGCGAAGTAGAGCTTCTTCCACCACAGCTCGAGGAAATAATACAGACCCCAACCTGCGCCACTGCGGTAGATGCGCTCGAGCACGCGCCGGTAGGCGGGCAAGGCATCGAATTCTTCCTTGGAGAACGGCGCCCACACCTGGTCGCGACCTTTGAGGTTGTTGAACCCGTGGTGCGCCACGTTATGACCCACGTCCCAAAGACTAAAGGCCGTCATCGAGGGTAGGAAAGCAACTCGACCGAAAATATCATTTAGCAACCGACTCTTAAAAAACGAGCCGTGGCAGGCATCGTGCCCGATCAAAAACAATCGCACGATACCGGCGGTCACCAGAGCTGAACCGACAAATTTCAGCCACAAGGCGTTGTCCATCAAAACTAACGCGAGTCCGCCGCCAAAAATCGCCAAGTCCACGATCAAAGCCAAAGCCGGCTTCCAGTAGCCCGCATTTTCAAAAGCCAGCAAGAGAGCCTTACGGCTGACGTTGGTGGAGGGGTCTGCTTGCGGAGGACCGAGAGTTTCCATGAGCTACCTATTCGAGCGGTTAACAGACTGATTCTAACCGAGCAGCGGCATAATAAGTGGCATGACGTTCATTTCACCCGCCCTGCGCTCGGAAACGCAGGATTTGGCGCCGCTACGCGCTCCACTATCGAGTGCTGAGCGGCTCGCCGCCCTCGAAATCGGCCGTTCCTTGGTCAAAGGGGCTCGTGCACGTGCGGACGAGCGCCCCTATCTCGACGCGTTTCTGCAGGAGTTTGGCCTCTCCAATCAGGAGGGCATCGCATTGATGTGCCTCGCGGAGGCGCTACTGCGCATCCCCGATGACGAGACGGCCGATCGCCTCATCGCCGAGAAAATCGCCAGCGGCAATTGGGACTCCCACTCCGGGCGCTCCGATTCCCTGTTCGTCAACGCTTCGACTTGGGGTCTGATGTTGACCGGACGCCTCGTCGAATTGCCCGACGAGCTTCAGGGTAACGCCAACAGCTGGCTACGTAGTCTCACCCAGCGAGCAAGCGAACCGCTGGTACGCCAAGCGCTTCGCCGTGCTATGAAAATCATCGGCAGCGAATTCGTCGTGGGTCGAAACATTGAAGAGGCTCTGCAACGCTCAGCGTCAGACTCTAGTCTCGCGCTGTGTTCATTCGACATGCTCGGTGAAGGAGCGCGCACCGACGATGACGCTCAACGCTACTTCGACTCGTACGTCAAAGCCATTGAGCAGATCGGAAAGAACGCGGCCAACTCACGTGCACGATCATCGCTACACGAACGATCATCGATCTCCATCAAGCTCTCCGCACTCGATCCACGCTACACGGCACTTCATCGGGAGCGAGTTCTTGACCGCTTGATGCCGCGCGCGCGCGATCTAGCCCGGCTTGCGGCGACTTACGATATTGGCCTAACGATCGATGCGGAGGAGCAAGATCGCCTCGAGATCTCGCTCGAGATTTTCGCCGCCCTCGTGGCTGATCCTGACACTCAGCATTGGCGCGGACTTGGCCTGGCCGTCCAAGCCTACGGTCGTCGCGCCATGGCGGTCATCGAGCACGTTACCGATCTGGCGCGATCGCATCGACGATCTTTGTCTGTGCGGCTCGTCAAAGGCGCCTACTGGGATAGCGAGATCAAGCGAGCACAAGAGCGCGGACTCGCTGAGTATCCGCTCTACACTCGCAAGTGCTCGACCGACGTATCCTATCTTGCTTGCGCACGCGCGCTGCTAGATGCATCCGATGTGATCTATCCGCAGTTTGCGACCCACAATGCACACACTATCGCCGCCGTGCTCGGGTTGGCACGCAGCCGCCGCGACACGAGCAATGCCCCGGTCGACTTCGAGTTTCAGCGCTTGCACGGCATGGGGACCCTGCTTTACGACGAGGCGCGTCGACAGTTGAGTGACCTGCCACGCGTTCGAGTCTATGCGCCGGTTGGGCCGCACGCGGATCTCCTCGCTTATTTGGTTCGACGACTCCTCGAGAACGGTGCAAACACGTCGTTCGTCAATCGCTTCATGGATGAGCGAGTACCGGTGGAACAGGTGGTATCCGATCCGATTATCGAAATCGATTCGCTCGCTACCATCGCGCATGATCGAATCCCCTTACCGGCGAAGCTCTATGGTGACGATCGGGCAAACTCCCGCGGCATTGATCTCGGTCGGCGCGTCAACATCGATGAGTTGCAGCGCTGCTTGCGAAACTCGTCCACGCTACCCTCACCTACGAGCCGTTACGTCACGCCACTCACCGTCCAGACAGCTTTTCGCTCTGCCAGCGCCGCTTTCACCGACTGGTGCCAACAGCCCGCCTCCGCGCGCGCAGATATCTTTGAGCGTGCCGCGGCTCTACTTGAGCAATCGCGCGATACCTTTATCGTGCTACTCGCCACGGAAGCGGGCAAAACAGCGAGCGATGCTATTGCCGAGATTCGCGAAACCGTCGACTTCTGTCGCTACTACGCGAAAGCGGCCAGAGAACTACAAGGTTCGGTCGTCTCGCTCGATGGTCCGACCGGTGAGCGCAACGAGCTTAGTCATGTTCCGCGGGGCGTCTGGTGCTGCATCAGTCCTTGGAACTTCCCACTCGCGATCTTTACGGGGCAAGTAGTAGCCGCATTGGTCACCGGTAATACGGTCGTTGCGAAACCGGCCGAGACGACGCCCGAAGTCGCGCTGGCCATGTGCGACCTGCTTTATCGCGCCGGTTTGCCGAAAGAGGTCTTACATGTGGTGCCGATGGTCGGCAAAGAATTCGGCGAGATCGCATTGCAAGCGCCAAGCCTCGCTGGCGTCGTTTTCACGGGCTCCACACGAACAGCACAGTGGTTAAATCGCGCCCTCGCCGCTCGCGAGGGTGCCATTCTGCCGCTGATCGCAGAAACGGGTGGCATCAACGCGATGATCGTCGACTCCACTGCGCTGACAGAGCAAGTCGTCGATGACGTGATGAGTTCGGCGTTCGGTAGCGCCGGTCAGCGTTGCTCGGCGCTGCGTCTTTTGTGCCTGCAGGAGGACTGCGCTGACCGCATCCTAGAGATGCTCGAAGGTGCGATGGACACGCTTGTCGTTGGCGATCCGAGTGAGTTGACGACGGATGTGGGTCCGGTGATCACCGCATCGGCCGCCCGCGAGCTCGAAGATCATATCGAGCGGATGAGCCAACATGGACGCTTGCGAAAGCGCGCCGTGATCACGGCAAAGACGGGATCGGTGGCCAGAGATCGCTTCGTCGCTCCGGCACTGATCGAAATCGATTCGGCCACCGCTCTCGATCACGAGGCGTTCGGACCCGTTCTGCACGTGGTGCGCTACCGAACCGACGAACTGTCAGAACTGCTTGAAGCTCTACGCGCCAACGGCTATGGCTTGACGCTCGGCATCCAAACCCGACTCGAGGGAGCTCAACGAGCGCTCTTCGAGGGCACACTTGCAGGCAACGTGTATGTCAATCGCAATATGATTGGCGCCGTCGTCGGAGTACAGCCCTTCGGCGGGACGGGGCTCTCCGGTACCGGGCCAAAAGCAGGCGGACCGCATTATTTGCTGCGTTTTACGACCGAACGAGTGCTGACCGTGAACACGACAGCGACCGGCGGCAACGCTGCATTGCTAACCCTCAACTGAAGGCGCTCACCTATTGTCGCCAGCTCGCTAGGCGCTCCATCGGCAATTGCAGCCGCTCGATGGCGACCGCTAATTGAGTGCGCTCTAGGGCGCCGGCGTCAACAAGCGACTGCAGTGCTGCCAAAACGATACTTGCGCGATCAACTTCGAAAAATTGTCGTAGCGCGGAGCGCGTGTCGCTGCGGCCAAAGCCATCAGTGCCCAGCGTCACAAAACGTCGACCAGGCAAATAGCTTGAGATCAATTGCGGAACGGCTCGAACGTAATCGCTCGCTGCCACAATGGGCGCATCACCGTCGAGACACTGCTCTAGATAGCTGACGCGCGCCGATGCGAGCGGATGCAAGCGGTTCCAACGCTCACACTCGGCTGCATCGCGAGATAGCTCACTGAAGCTAGTAACGCTCCATACTTCGCTTGTCATACCAAACTCTTGAGCAAGGCATTCTGCTGCTGCGATGACTTCTCGCAGGATCGCACCCGATCCGAGCAAGCGCACCGGCGCCTTAGCGCCACTTTCACTTGCTGCCGCTTCCGAGGCAAAAGTACCGTATCGGTACATACCGCGAATGACACCCTCGGCCGCACCCACTGGGAGTGAAGGCTGCGCGTAGTTCTCGTTCATCACGGTGAGGTAGTAGAACTCGTCGCATTGCTGCTCGAGCAGACGCCGTGCACCGTAGTCGAGGATCACCGCTAGCTCACCGGCGAAAGCCGGGTCGTAGGCACGGCAGTTGGGAATTGTGGCAGCAACAAGATGGCTCGAGCCATCTTGATGTTGCAAACCTTCACCGCCCAAGGTCGTACGCCCCGACGTTGCGCCAACTAAAAATCCTCGCGAACGCTGATCGGCAGCAGCCCAGATCAGATCGCCGACGCGCTGAAAGCCAAAAATCGAGTAGTAGATGTAGATCGGAAGCAACGTGACGCCGTGCACGCTGTAACTTGTCGCCGCGGCCAACCAAGAGGAGAGCGCACCCGCCTCGGTAATGCCCTCCTCGAGCAACTGACCATCGCGACTCTCTCGGTAAGACAGCAACGAGCCCGCATCCTCTGGTTCGTATAACTGACCGAGTGGTGAGTAGATGCCGATTTGTCGAAAGAGACTCGCCATCCCGAAAGTACGCGCCTCATCGGCCACGATCGGCACGAGCTTTGGACCGAGCGTACGGTCGCGCAGCAGGTTACCCATCAACCGAACGAGCGCCATGGTGGTCGACATCTCCTTTCCATCGGCCTCGAGCGCGAATTGGGCATAGCTCGTCAGCGCAGGCACGGCCAACGCACTTCCGCTGCTGCGACGTTGCGGCAGCGGTCCACCGAGCGCTGCCCGGCGCTCACGCAAATAGCGCATCTCGACGCTGTCGGCAGGCGGCTTGTAGAACCGCAACTCCGTAACCTCCGCATCCGACAGGGGCAAATTGAAGCGATCGCGAAACTCGAGCAAAGCTTCGACGTCGAGCTTCTTCTCTTGGTGCGCGGTCATACGAGACTCACCCGCGCGCCCCATGCCGTAACCCTTCTTGGTTTTCGCGAGAATGACCGTCGGCTGTCCGCGATGGTTCGCGGCGGCGGCGAAGGCGGCATAAAGTTTGCGCGGATCGTGACCGCCGCGCTTGAGCGCATCGATCTCCGCTAAGGACATATGCGCTACGAGCGCGCGCAACTCCGGATCGAGGCCGAAAAACTTTTCCTGGTTGTAGGCACCGTTGTTGGCGCCGAGTGTTTGATATTGGCCATCCACCGTCTGTGAGAACGCTCTCAACAACGCATGATTCTTATCCCGTGCGAACAGCGCATCCCAATCTGAGCCCCACAATACTTTGATGACATTCCAGCCGGCACCGGTAAAAAGCGCTTCGAGTTCTTGAATGATCTGACCATTACCGCGGACCGGCCCGTCCAGACGTTGCAGATTGCAGTTGATGATGAAAGTGAGATTGTCGAGCTTCTCGCGTGCGGCCAAGGTGAGCGCCGCGATGGATTCCGGCTCGTCCATTTCGCCGTCGCCGAAAATACCCCACACCCGACGTTGCGCGGTGCTGGCAAAACCGCGGTGCTCGAGATAGCGCAAGAAGCGGGCTTGATAGATCGAGTTGATCGGACCGATACCCATAGAGCCGGTCGGAAATTGCCAGAAGTCCGGCATCAACCACGGATGCGGATAGGAACAGAGTCCGCCGCCGCCTACTTCCTGTCGATAGCGCGCGAGTTGATCCTCGCTAAGGCGCCCTTCGAGATAGGCACGCGCGTAGATGCCGGGGGCCGAGTGCGGCTGGAAAAACACCAGATCACCGCCACCGTCGGCATCAGGTCCCCGAAAGAAATGATGGAGACCCGTTTCGAAAATTTCTGCGGCGGAGGCGTAGGTGGCGACGTGACCACCCAATTCGCCGTACGCCTTATTGGCACGAACCACCATGGCGAGCGCGTTCCAACGCATGATCGCTGTTAGTCGCTCTTCAAGTGCGACATCGCCCGGATGCACGGCCTGCTCGTCGAGCGGAATGCTGTTCTGATAAGCCGAGTACGGCATGACGTGCGCCATCACACCGAGCCGCTGCGCCTCTTGTTCTAGCTGCGTGAGCAAATACAAGCCGCGCTCGCGGCCGCCACTCGCCACGGCCGTACGCAATGCGTCCAACCACTCCCGCGTCTCTTGAGGATCAATGTCATCAGGCAGATTCATATTACGAATGATACCGACTCGAAGACTCGATGATGCAGATGTCGGCGCCCTTGCGGGTGATCTAATGGTTTACGGCGTGAGGATCACGCGGAAGCTGCGCGTCTAACCCGTCATTGACAATCTGAGGATCGCTCCGGAGCACGGCGCTCAGTGATCGGAGTGACCTCGGGGCTTACGCACATTGACCGTGGCTTCGACCGGCTTGGTCAAGGGCATGCTCTGCCCACCTGCACTACTCTTGCGAGTCGCAGACGGAACCGCTCCCTTGAACTCATACGCCACCGTACCTGGCGGGTGCTGATACCAACCCGGGTCTGAGTAATCGTTACGCTTCTGCCCGCGTCGCACCTTGACCACGCTGAACATGCCACCCATGCCAACGGCACCGAAGGGCCCTTCGCCCATCATCATCGGCAAGGTATTTTTCGGCATGGGCATGCGCATCGTCGACATCTCGTCCATGCCGCGTTCACCCATCGCCATATAACCCGGCACGAGATCGTTGATCTTTGCTGCCAGATCATCCTGCTTCACGCCAATCATGGTTGGCACATCGTGCCCCATGGCATTCATCGTGTGATGACTCTTGTGACAATGGAACGCCCAGTCACCCTCTTCATCGGCTAAAAACTCGATCTGCCGCATCTGACCAACGGCGATATCTTGAGTCACTTCATATTGCCGAGTTGTCATCGGCGTTGGTCCACCATCGGTACCGGTCACCAAAAATTCGTGTCCGTGCAAATGAATCGGATGATTCGTCATCGTGAGGTTGCCGATACGAATACGAACTTTATCGTTATGACGCACGACTAGCGGATCAATGCCCGGAAACACACGGCTATTCCAAGACCAAATATTGAAATCGAGCATCGTCATGATCTTCGGCGTCGCGCTGCCAGGGTCGATGTCGAAGGAATTGAGCAGAAAACAGAAATCACGATCAACGTCGGCGATGAGCGGATGCTTTTCTTTCGGGTGGGTCACCCAAAAACCCATCATCCCCATTGCCATCTGCACCATCTCATCGGCGTGCGGGTGATACATGAAAGTACCGGGCCGTCTCGCCACGAATTCGTACACGAAGGTCTTGCCGGGTGGGATACCGGGCTGCGTCAGGCCGGTCACGCCATCCATACCCGGAGGCAAACGTTGTCCATGCCAGTGGACAGACGTGATCTCAGGCAGTTTGTTGGTCACGAAGATACGGACGCGATCGCCCTCGACCACTTCGATGGTTGGCCCCGGACTTTGGCCGTTGTAACCCCAGAGATTCGCCTTGAACCCCGGAGCGAATTCACGCTGGACTGCTTCGGCAACCAGATGAAATTCTTTGACACCGCGGTTCATCCGCCACGGCAACGTCCAGCCATTTAACGTCACCACCGGGCGATACGGACGGCCGGATGATGGCTCCAGCGGGGGTCGCGTCGTTGCCGTGGTTTCGATCACAGGTTCAGGCAACGCCGCCAACGCCGACTTCGCGACGCTCGCTGCGGCCACGGCGCCTCCTGTCAAACTTGCCAGCTCAAAAAATCGTCTTCTGGAAGTCATTACTGCACTCCGGGTCGACCGAGCAGAGACGCTTGCAACTCAGCCTCGGCGAGCCAAAAACGCTCATTCGCTTCGATGGCGGCAATCACGGTGTCGACCTGCTCTCGCGCATCGGCGAGCAACTCGAACACACCAATGAGCATTCCGTTGTAGCGCAGCAGAGTTTCCTCTGAAATTGATCTACGCAGCGGCACCAGAACGTCGCGATGATGCAGCGCATCATCGTACGCACTGCGATAGGCGGCATAGCCGACGCGAAGATCAGATGACGCCACCAAGGCGGTTTGCTCGAGCTGAGCGACGGCGGCTCTCACGCGCGCGCTCGCAGCAGCGCGCTGCAAATCTCCTGCATCAAAAACCGGCAAGGAAATCTCGACCTCAAATCCGCGAGTGTCTTGCTCACGAAGCGCCAGCGATACGTCAGTCAAACTCGTCACGCGAGTCAAACCCTGCGCGGCTGCCGCCCCACGCCACTTAGCATCCGCTAGTCGCAAATCGAGTCGAGTTGCGTTGATGGTCCGCGAGACCTCCGGAGCTGCCATGGGCTCCGCAGGCAGCGTTGGTAGCCGCGCCGGTAAAGTGAGCCGCTGAGCTTGTTCGGCGTTAAGACCAAGCAGTCGCAATAAAGTCTCTCGAGCGGCAAGCTCCTGTTGGCGTGACTGAATCAATCGTGATCGTGCATCGGCCTCGTAGCTTTGCTGCCGAGCGCGCTCGAGCACATTGAAATTACCAGCGGACTCCATCCGCACGGCCAGCTCTGCGCTCGCCTCCGCACTCGCGAGCACTCGCTCGGCGTAGCGACGCTTCTCCCCCGCAGCAACCGCCTCAACCCATGCTCGACGCACCGCCGTCAGACGATGCACGATATCGCTCGCTAGTCGCACTCGCCCCGCCTCGACATCGGCTGCTGCGACACGCCGTCGTTGCGGCAAAGTCAGTACATCGAGCACGCCAAGCGAAACCCAACGCTCGATATCGAGACCTTCGGCAGAACGTAGTCGCTCGTAGGAAAAACTGGGATTGGCAAGCCGACCACCCATAGCAGCCGAGCGCAGCTCACTCTCGTGTATCGCCCACAAGCGGAGCATCTCGGGGCTTTGCACCATCGCAATCCGCAGCGCATCGTCTCGAGTAAGCGGCGCTGCCAGTAGCACCGCCACATCAAGCTCACGATCGGTTGGAGCAGCAGCAACGGTCAATGCCTGATGACGCTCGGCCGACCAATCGACCGTCGTGCACCCGGCCAGCGTCAAAGCCATCGCCACCATCGACACGAAGCGCAATGCGAATCTCATGGGTCTAAGCATATCAATTGCGGGGTCGAGATGCGGCGTGGGTCGCCACAGCAACCACGACGGCAAGCGCAAAGCTCGCGGTCAACCCGAGCGACTCCAGCGATAGAGTCAACGCCAGACAAAAGGTTCCCACCGACCACATGCCGCGCGTCATCCCTTTTAAAAAGTGAATTGCCGCGCCGGGGCCCGAGCGTGCGTGGTTGAAGGCCGCCACGACAAGACCAATCGACGGAAATAGGGAGGCGAAACCACCGATCGATGCACCGCCGAGCTTGCCAAGCTCGCTCGTGACCAGGGTGACGAGTGCGCCTGTCGCCATTCGTGCCGGCAATTCGAGCGGATGTGGCGATCTGATGACGGGCGCATCGACCGGACCCTCGACTCCCTGGGTAGGCATCGCTTTGGCGGACCACCAAAGCGCTGCAACGACCACCGCTGCGGCGAGCGCGAGCGTCAGTTGCCACTGCCATAAGAAAAAGGCGACCAGCAACCAGATAACAATCCCGATTCCCGCGGCGAACCACCAAACTGATCGAACTGCCAAACGCGCGTAGACGACGTAGAAAATCATCGCCGGCGCAATGGCGGCGAAGGCCGATTGAGCGGCTGCCGCGCCAAATGCGACGCCGTTCTCGAAACTCAAAATAAACAGAATGGGGCCCGCCACGATCGGAAAGCTGCCCAGCCAACCACCTACCCGCTGCCCATAGCGACGACCCACCAACGTCACCGTCGCAATCAGTGCCGGAACCAGCAGTATCTTCAGCAGCAACGTATCGGGAGTGCTCATCGGGCGCCGACGATGCCGCAATGTCACAAGGACGGCAAGCGAACTCCTGTGCTAATCTTTGCTCGTGGTTCGTTCCCGTCACATAACGAGTCGAGTCGTTTGGTGGTGCTGTGCTGTACTGCTGGCAACACAGTTATTCGGAATCCACGCCCACCGAACCGACGCACACTCGACTCACGGTCATGGCCATTTCGAGTGGCACTTTGCCCACAGCGGCCTCTACGCCCTTGATGCCGCGGTCGATACGATCGATTTGTCGGGTCATGGCGATTCGAATGCCGACGGCTTGAAATCCTTCGTCATGAAGCTGTTAGGCACGCTCGTCATTGCGCTGCCCTCGGTTTGGCTGCTCCTGTCAGTATCGCCGAGCAAGGCATTGCGACCGTCTTTCCAGCCACGGCGCATCGTCGAGCGCCCTCCACGCTACGCCATAAAGCCGCCCACGCAAGCACCACCACTCCGCTGAGATCGTTGACGACGTATCGCAGGTGATCTGCGACCGTCTGATCGTGTTTCTCGGTATCAGGAGATGTCCGTGCGCGCTTTTAGTATTTTTTTCATCGCCTTCGTAGCGCTTTCAGTCGCAGTCAAAAGCCATGCGGGCACACCGCTGACTTTGGCTCGAGCCGTCGAGCGAACGCTAGCGAACAATCCCGACTTGGCGACACTGCCGATTCGAAAAGCAGAACAAACCGCGCGTATCGAGCTCGCAGGTTTGCGCCCACAAGCCACTGTGGAAGCGCAAATCGAAAACGCCTTCGGCTCCGGCGGCTATCGAGATATGGATGGCGCCGAGACCACCTTGTCGCTTTCACAGGTTATTGAGCTTGGCGAGCAACGCCGCCAGCGCGTTAGGGCCGCTCGCGTTCAAATGGACGCTCTCGAAGTTGAGCAGACGGTAGCTCAACTCGACGTCGTGGCCGAAACGACGCGTCGCTACATCCATTTGGCGAGCGAAGTGCAGCAGCAACTGCTCGCCGCGCAATGGCTGGAGGCATCCAGACGAAAGTTGGATGAGGTCGAGCGACGGGTCAAAGCCGCCCGTGATCCCGAGGTCGAACTCGTCCGCGTTCGTATCGAACTATCACGCGCCGAGCTCGGCTTGCGAGTAGCTGAGGATCGCGTTCGGATTGCGCGGCGCAAGCTCGCTGCGATGTGGGGATCTAACGACCCAGACTTTGATCAAATTGATGCAGATATCTTTAATTTGCCGCAACTCGAGGCGCTGCAGCAGCGAACCGAGCGAATCGCTAATAGCGCCGACTTCCTTTTATTCGCGACCGAGATTCGTCAACGCGAGGCCGAGCTTGAACTAGCGAAAGCCCAAGCACGCGCCAACGTCACGGTTAGCGCAGGCATTCGACGCCTCGAAGCAACAGGCGATCAGGCCCTTGTCGCTGGCTTCTCGATGCCGATCTCGAGTGCTCGATATGCGCAGCCCAGAATCGCCGAAGCACGCGCGCGTCGGGACGGTTTGGAGCGAGAACGAGAGGCGGCACTGATCAAAGCGCAAACCACCCTGTTTGAGCTGACCTCGCACCTTAAGCATGCGGTCGAGGAAGCCCAAACTTTGCGCGACGAGCTGCTACCGCGCATGGAGGCTGCAGTCAAAGCCACCGAATACGCATGGCAGCGCGGTCGTTATGGCTACATCGAACTGACTGAGGCGCAACGCGAGCAGCTCGCGCTCCGACTCGCCCTGATCACAGCAGCAACTAACGCACAGCTTTACCGAGTCGAGATCGAACGACTGACAGGAGATACACCATGAACCGCATCCGACACAGCCTGATCCTCGTCACGCTCGCACTGACTCTCAGTGCATGCGGAGGTGATCCGGGGTCGCATGCGGACCATGGCCACGCGAATGATGATCACGCCCACGACGATCATGGTCACGACGATCATGGTCACGACGATCATGGTCACGACGATCATGCGGAAGCGTCAGAAACCCGTATCAGCCTCGAGATGGCAACGGCAAACAAGATCGCAACGGCCGTCGTGGGTAGTGGAACGATTCGAGAAACGCTCGCGCTGACGGGTCGAACTGAACCGAGCGCTGAACGAGTACGTGTGGTGCGGGCTCGTTATCCCGGTACTGTAAAGAGCGTCTCGGTCGAAACGGGCGACATCGTCAAAGCAGGCCAAACCTTGGCGCGCATCGAGAGTGACGACAGTCTGCAAACCTACGCGGTCACAGCGCCCATCGGCGGCACGGTCGTCAAACGATCGACGAACCCGGGCGAGTCATCGGGCACCGAAGCCCTGTTCGAAATCATCGACTCGAAAACGCTGTGGGCTAATCTCGCTGCCTTCCCTTCCGATCGCAATCGATTGAAATCGGGTCAGAGGGTGGATGTCACCGCCGCCGACGGGAGTGCCCAATATCAAGGTACGATTTCACTGATCGCAAGCTCACTAACGGGCCCCACATCGATTGTTCGTGTCGTGATCGACAATTCAGACGCGCAATGGACGCCCGGCCAGTTTCTCAACGCAGAAGTGACCATCAATGAAAAGCCGGCTGCAATAATTGTTCCGGTGTCCGCCTTGCAGAATATGCGCGGACGCGACGTCGTCTTCCTCGTTGACGGCAATCGATATCAAGCGCAACCGGTAACGACTGGTCGACGCGACAGTCAGAGCGTCGAAATCACCAGCGGCCTTAGCATCGGCGCTCGGATCGTGACTCGTAACTCCTTTCTCATCAAAGCTGACATCGAAAAGTCCGGTGCGGCACATGATCACTAAAGGAGCGCTGCGATGCTAGAAGCCATTCTGCGTTTCTCTTTGGGTCAACGATGGTTGGTGATTGGCCTCGTGTCGGCGTTCGCCGCTCTCGGTGTGTACGACGCGTTCAAGTTGCCCATCGATGCCGTACCCGACATCACCAACGTTCAAATTCAGATCAACACCGAGGCACCCGGATACTCACCGGTAGAGGCCGAGCAACGTGTTAGCTACATCGTCGAGAATGCGATGGCGGGCTTACCGAAGCTCGACTACACCCGCTCGCTATCGCGCTACGGGCTTTCACAAGTAACGGTCGTCTTCGAAGACGATACCGATATCTATTTCGCGAGGCAGCTCGTCGCCGAGCGTATAGAGAAGGTTAAAAACTCCTTACCGGCCGGCTTGTCGCCCGAGATGGGTCCCATCTCGACCGGTCTTGGTGAAATTTTCATGTTTACGGTCGATGCGGACCCGGCAGCGCATCGCGCCGATGGGCAGCCATATAACGCCTACGATCTGCACGATGCCATGCAGTGGATCGTGAAGCCTCAGCTCGCGCGAGTGAGCGGTGTGACCGAGGTCAACAGTATCGGAGGATACGAGCGACAACTCGTGGTTGCACCTCACCCAAGCAAGTTGCTGGCCTACGGGTTCACGCTCGATGACTTGACCAAGGCTCTCGAGGCGAACAACCTCAATCGCGGCGCGGGCTACATCGAGCAGCACGGCGCACAGGTTCTGATTAGATCACCGGGGCAATTGTCGAGTCCCGACGACATAAAGCGCATCGTAGTGGGCAAAGCGAATGGCGTTCCCGTGACGCTCGCCGAGATTGCCGAGGTGAACTGGGGTAGCGCTCTTCGAACCGGCGCGGCCACCATGAACGGACGAGAAGTCGTACTCGGTACCGTCTTCATGCTCATCGGTGAAAACTCGCGCGAAGTTGCGCAAGCGGTGGGCAAAGAGCTTGGCGAGATCCAGAAGAGCCTTCCAGCAGGAATTGAAGTCCGAGCGGTTTACGATCGAACTCGACTCGTCGATAAAACGCTAGCGACCATTCAAAAAAATCTAGTCGAAGGCGCTCTACTCGTCATCATCGTGCTGTTTGTGCTGCTCGGTAATCTCCGAGCGGCCCTGATCACGGCACTCGTCATTCCACTTGCGATGCTCGCAACCGTGACCGGTATGGTCGAGAACCAAGTCAGCGCCAATCTCATGTCGCTTGGCGCTCTCGACTTTGGGTTGATCGTCGATGGCGCGGTGATCATCGTCGAGAACTGCATTAGGAGACTCGCAGAAGCACAGCAGCACCGGGACGCCCCGCTCTCGCTTCGCGAGCGGCTAGAGACGGTCTATGAATCGACCAATGAAGTGATTCGTCCGAGCCTATTCGGTGTTGCCATCATCACGGCGGTTTATTTTCCACTCTTCGCCCTAACTGGTGTCGAGGGCAAGATGTTCGAGCCGATGGCGATCACCGTCGTGATGGCATTGATCGCTGCATTGATTCTCTCGCTGACATTCGTCCCAGCGGCCGTCGCAATCTTGCTGACGGGTAAGGTCGTCGAGAAACACAATCCAGTCATGCAATGGGCGAGCGATCGTTATGCGCCATTGCTGAAATGGGCGATCCAAGCTCGCCGCACTGTCATCACCGTAGCCATCGCTCTGGTTGCGGTGTGCTTGCTTCTGGCCTCGCGCATGGGCAGTGAATTCGTACCGAGTCTCGATGAGGGGGATGTCGCATTGCATGCCATGCGCATCCCAGACACCTCGCTGACGCAAGCAGTCAGCATGCAAGGAGCCCTCGAGGATGAAATCCGTAAGCTTCCGGAAGTGGAGCGTGCGCTCGCGAAAATCGGTACAGCCGAGGTCGCGACGGACCCGATGCCGCCTTCGGTCGCCGATGCTTACGTCATCCTCAAAGATAGAGACCAGTGGCCGGACCCGCGTAAGCCCAAGGCGCAATTCGTCGGCGAGCTTGAGCAAGCACTGTCAAAAGTACCCGGCAACAACTACGAGTTCACGCAACCGATTCAGATGCGGTTCAACGAGTTGATCTCTGGCGTTCGATCAGACCTCGCGATCAAAATTTATGGTGATGATCTCGATGTGCTTGCGGCCCAGGCTGAGCGGGTCGAGTCAATCTTGTCCGGGATTGCGGGCGCAGCCGATGTCAAAACCGAGCAGATCTCGGGCCTGCCCATCATGAGCATCACACCAAAGCGTGATTTGCTGTCGCGTTATGGTCTGTCAATCGCGGAAGTTCAGGAAGTAGTCGCAACCTACTTTGGGGGCGCCGAAGCCGGAATGCTTTATGAGGGCGATCGTCGATACGGCATCGTAGTGCGTCTACCGGAGTCGTTACGAACGGACCTCACTGCGGTTGGGCAAGTCACGATTCCGTTAGCCGATGGCGGCTATGTGCCTCTGCGTGAGATCGCCGATATCAGTGTTGCTCCGGGCCCCAACCAGATCCAACGTGAACAGGGTAAGCGCCGCGTGGTCATCACGGCGAATGCCCGTGGTCGTGATCTTGGCAGTCTCGTGGCCGAGACCCAGCAAACACTCGATGCAGAGCTCGCACTGCCGGAGGGATACTGGCTTGACTACGGCGGGACCTTCGAGCAACTGGAATCCGCCAGCCAACGCTTGATGATCGTTGTCCCGGTCACGTTGCTGCTGATTCTTGGGTTGTTGCTACTCGCCTTCCGATCGCTCAAAGACGCATTGATCATCTTCAGCGGCGTCCCGCTGGCACTTACCGGAGGCATTCTGGCGCTCTGGGCCAGGGACATCCCACTGTCGATCAGCGCAGGCGTCGGCTTTATCGCGCTTTCGGGTGTCGCGGTGCTCAATGGTCTCGTCATGGTCAGCTTCATACGTCGCCTGCGTGAGGACGGCGAGTCGCTTGAGGATGCCATCGTGAACGGCGCCCTCACCCGCTTGCGTCCGGTCATGATGACGGCATTGGTAGCCGCTCTTGGCTTCGTGCCGATGGCATTCAATACCGGTATCGGTAGCGAAGTACAGCGACCTTTGGCAACCGTCGTGATTGGCGGCATCCTCTCATCAACGATGCTGACGCTACTCGTGTTGCCGGCGCTCTACCGTATGCTGCACGCCAAGGAGGCGCAGGCGAGTTGATCACGCAAATCGTCTGGTTCAAACGTGACTTACGACTCGAAGATCACGCGCCACTCGCTGCAGCGGCAGCGAGTGGGCCCGTGCTGGCGCTTTACGTCATCGAACCCGATCTTTGGACCCAACCCGATAGCTCCTCACGGCATTGGCAATTCATCCGCGAGACTCTGATCGACCTCTCGCAATCACTGCAAAGCTACGGCGGTGAGTTGTGCATTCGAAGCGGTGAGATCACGCACGTCTTTGAGCTATTTCGCCAAACACTCGGTGACTTTGAGCTGCACTCCCACGAGGAGACGGGTAACGCGTGGAGTTATGCGCGCGATTTACGGCTCGCAGACTGGTGTCGCACGCGCGGCATCAAATGGAACGAATACCCAGCCAATGGCGTCATCCGACGCCTCGGCGATCGCGACCGATGGGCCGCTAAGCGCAATGCGCGAATGCAGAAGGCGTTAGTAACGCTCCCGAACACCATCTCGTTCGCCCCACTTGATTCGCGCATTCACCTTGAACCTTTACCAGAGGTCAGCGACCCGCGCTTCGGCCCAAGCACCCCTCGCGTACAACGTGGCGGACGCAGCGAGGCACTCAAAGTACTCGATAGCTTTTTGAGCGATCGATCTGAGCGCTACATGACGACGATCTCGAAACCGGGTGTGTCGGCACGACATTGTTCGCGACTGAGCACGCACATTGCCTACGGCACGCTGTCGGTACGCGAAATCGAAAAAGCACTCGAAAAACGCATCGATCACCTCGAGGGCATCGGTGACCCGTCTAGCTTGAGATGGGCAAGACAACTGCAAGCCTTCGGATCTCGTCTCGCGTGGCGCTGTCACTTCGTGCAAAAGCTCGAACAGCAACCGTCTATCGAAACTCACTGCATGCATCCTGCCTTCGAGGGCATGCGGGAGAACGACTTTAGACAAGACTGGTTCGATGCTTGGTGTGAGGGACGAACGGGCTACCCGTTGGTCGATGCTTGCATGCGCTCATTGCATGCGAACGGTTGGATTACGTTTCGCATGCGCGCCATGTTGGTAGCGTTTGCGAGTTATCACTTGTGGCTTGATTGGCGGCGCACGGCACCGTTCATGGCGCGCCTGTTCACCGACTACGAGCCCGGCATCCACTACAGCCAATTTCAGATGCAATCGGGTGTGACGGGTATCAATGCCACTCGCATCTATAACCCCGTCAAACAATCGTACGATCACGACCCGGAGGGTCGTTTCATCCGACGTTACCTCCCAGAGCTCAAAGGCGTCCCCGAGGAGTTCATTCATGAGCCCTGGTTGATGAGCTCGCCACCGAAGAACTATCCCTCACCGCTCGTGGACCACGAGGCTGCGGCGAGACTCGCGAAACAGCGTATGACCGCCTATCGACGGGGCGAGG
>JBMTZD010000030.1:0-25137 GCA_049455235.1 Steroidobacteraceae bacterium | reverse complement strand
GATCATGGCAGCGACGAACGAGGAAATCAGAGCCGCGCGATTGACGCGATTCATGGTGGTTGATCCTTCCCTTAGGTTTTGAATGACATCCACTCGTTAGCCGAGAGGATTGGTGTCAGAAATATCACGTAACCGCCGATTTCTCAATGATTTTGCGTTGCTTTCGCGCAACAAAAAGGGCGGCCACGTTGCCGTGACCGCCCTCGCGGTAAGAACCGCTGTGTGTCGACTTAGAAGTTGTACTTCACCGTCAGACCCCAGCGACGCGGCTCGTTCGGATACCCGGAGAAGCTGCCGGTTTGGGCAACCGCCGGGAAGGCCTGCAGCAGGTAGTCATCGTTGGTCAGGTTGCGGCCCCAGAGGAGGAAGTCCCACTGGTTAACCGCGAAGCCGACCGAGGCGTTCAAGGTGTTGACCTGACGGGATGCAAAGCTCGCCGGCACGTTGTCGACCAGCTGAACGTTGCTCTCGTAGAGGTAGTCGGCACGGACGAAGCCCGCGATATCGCCGATCATCCAATTGTAGGTCGCAGCCGTTGAAATGCTCCAATCATGGATGCCCGCGGGGCGAGTGCCCGAGGCATCGTAGGGGCCATTGATTCCCGGAGCGCCGGCGTAGCTGTCGTACAGCGGATCGAGCCAAGTGGCGGCGATATCGAGTTGCAACGCATCGGTGACTTTGAACTGCGTTTCGAGCTCGACGCCCTTAGTCGACTGCACACCCGCGTTCGCGAGCTGGAAGCCCGTGCCGAAGAACAGGTTCGATTGGAAGTTCTTGATCTCCTGATCGAAGATCGCGACGTTCGCGGCGAACCGATCCCAACGACCTTTCAAGCCGAGCTCGATGACAGTGGCTTCTTCAGGCTTCGCGTAACGAGTGCCGTAACGCGGGTACCACGGGTTGACCGCACCACCGAGCGGTGAGCGGGCCGCTGCGGCCGGCGGGAAGGGCTTGCTGTCGCGCGAGAGGTTCCAGGAAGTTGCCTTGTAACCCGTCGACACACCGGCATACGCGTTCACGTTGTCGTTGAAGTCGTAGGCCAAGCGGATCGTGTAGGTCGTCTTGCTGTCGCTCGAGCTGTCGTTGAACGGCACGATCGGATGCAGAAACTGCAGCGGGTAGAGTGCGAGCAACGGATTGCAGAGCGGGCCCGTGAGTGCACCGAACGGCGCGGGCGGGCGATAGCAAGGGATGACCGTGCCGTCAGCCACGCTCGCCTGGTCGGCGAACTGGCTTGCGAGCGAATCAGGCAAGCCCGCGCGCAACAACGCACCGCGGATCTGGGCGAAGCCGGCACCGACGAAGTCGAGGCTCGAGAAGACTTCGTTCGAGGTCTGCGCGAAGTTCACGTCTTTCTGCGTGTCGGTCATGGCGACGCCCGCGGTCAGCGTGAGCTGATCGGTCAGATCAAAGTCGAGCTGGCCGAACAGCGTGTAGGCGTCGGTATCCTGTTCGGTTTCGATCTTATTGCCTGTGCCCGAGCGGAAGAGTGAGCCTGCAGGCAGACCAAAGGCTGCTTCAAGTGCGGGCAGCGTTTGCAAACCAGCAAGCGGATTGGTCGGATTCGTCAGCACGCCCGCGTAGTTGCGGAAGCCCGCGCCGATGCGAATGGTGTTGTCGTAATCGACCTGCTCGGTCATGTAGTAGGCGCCCAGAAGGCCGCGCACTTTGCCGCCGCCATCGTAGGACAAGCGCAGTTCCTGCGTGACCGTGCCGATATCACCTTCGTTCAGATTGACGGCACCGAGATCACCGCTGGTGAAATCGAAGTCGTAATCGAAAGCGCTCTCTTGATTGCGCGAGGCGGTGATCGAGGTCATCTGCCAATCGCCGAGATCCCAATCGAGATGCACGGAGAAGCCACTATTTTTGATGACGTTGACAGGCAATTTATTGGCGTAGTAGGCGCGATCAAACGGCTTGGCGCCGTAGATTTGACCGCCGACGAGCGGTGATTGGATGATCCCGCCGGTTGGACCGTTTACGAGGTTCGACACACCGCAGCACACTTCGCTGATGGTGCTGTAGTCGCCGATGATGCGCATTTCGAAGTTGTCGCTGGCGTTCCAGAGCAACTGCGCGCGAACGTCCGAGCGATCACGATCGTTGGTTTCGGCACCGCTCTTCAATTCTTTGAAGTAGCCGTCACGCTCGTTGCGAACAGCCGAGAGACTAAAGGCAACGTTGTCACTCAAGGGGCCAGTGATCTTCGACTTCAAAATCTGCGTGTTGTAGTTGCCGACGGTCGCTTCTGTATAGCCGCCCCATTCAAAGGAAGGCTTCTGCGTGACGATACTGATGACGCCCGCTGACGCGTTTTGACCGAACAGCGTGCTTTGCGGACCGCGCAGCACTTCAACGCGAGAGACGTCGACGAGATCGCCGATCGAACCTGCGGAGCGCGAGCGGTAGACACCGTCGATGAACACGCCGACCGAGGGTTCGATACCTGGGTTGTTGGCGCCGTTGCCGAACCCACGGATGACGAAGTTCGTATTCGTCGAGGTTTGCAGCGTTGTGACGCGCAGCGACGGGACGATGCTCGCGAGGTCGGTGATATCCTTGATTGAGGCCTTATTGATCGTTTCGACCGGGGTCACGCTGACCGCGACCGGTACATCTTGCAGCGTCTGCTCGCGCTTGGTCGCCGTAACGATGATCTCTTCGAGCTCGGCCGACTCCTGTGCGACGGCGCCTGCCGATAGCAGGGTTGCCGCGACTGCCAAGCCGACAGCGGAATATGACTTCATTTAGAGTCCCTCAGTAGGTTTGATCTCACGAGCCTTCGGGCCCCGTGGACGGTTTTTGTCCTTCAGGGCTGATTCTAAACCGAAAATCAGGAAATAAACCCCGGGGGGGCAAACCGGGCCGGATCAGGGGTCGATGCTGGCCTGCAGTTCATCGGTGCCGAAATGGCGGGCGATGCCGCGGACGACATCCTGCACCCGGTTGGCGCCGTCATCGGTCAGTTCGATGTATTTGCGGCGCCGGTCTTTCGGGTCTAGCGAATAGGCGATGAAACCCGTTTCTAGCAGCCGCTCGATGCGTCGCAGCGCCGCCGTGACGGGACTTTTGGACGCGAGGCAGAGACTCGTCACGGAGATTCGCCTGCGAATGATGCGTGCGCGCAACAGCTCGGTCAGCATGCACCAAGTGGCATCGGGTTCTACGATGCCATCAAGCGCGCGCAGTCGAAAATCATCGATATCGTGCAGTGTTTGCAGCACCCTTAGTTCTGGCGGCTGGTCGCGACCAGCACCATTCTTGGCGATGTTGGGTGCGCGCTCGAGCACCCGAGGCGTTGCTCTAACCGGCTCGCGATCAACGTAGTGTTCGTAACGGCGGCCTGCCTCCACAACGGCTCGTAACAAAACGCTCCGCGTCAGCGGCTCGGGTAGGAAGTCGGCGGTGTCGAGGTGTAGGTAGTCGGTGCCGCGGTCGCCAGAGCGAGGATCAGAGACCAGTACGAATTGCAAAGCCGGGCGGTGGTTCGCGTAGCGCGCGTGGAGGTTTTTGAATGAGGTGCCGGTGGATTCCCGACAACTTTGCGGATCCATCACGACGACGTGGATGTCTTGGCGTAAATCGAGCAAACCCGTTGCGCCTTGCGAGCCACCGATTTGGGTGGTGGCAACGACTTTCAGGCCCGCCTGGCTCAGAGCGCGCTCCATGAATTCGAGCGACGAAGCGTCGGAGTCGACGATTAAGACCGTCGATCGCGGCGTCGGGGCACCGGTCGCCGCGTCGTCTTTGACTGCGGCGCTTTCTTCAATTTCGGGTGCCACCACCGATGATCCTCTTTGGAGTAGAAATGCGGTCTAGTTTTTACTGCATAAAGAACTTAAATCGCACAAAAGTTGTTCCATTTTGGCAGCATAAGATTAGCTCGTCGATGCGAGCAGGCGGAGTAATACTGATCCGATTCGGCCACTATCGGTCCATGCCGGATCGTTGTAAGAATCAAACAGTTTCTACCTTGAGCCACGGGCATTTTTCCGGTGTAATCAACGGTTCAAATTCGGACAAAATGTCCAGGGAGTTGTAAATGAACAACAAGCTGATTGCGGTATTCGTAGCCGCCGCTTTGACTCAGGCTGCCGTTGCGCAAAATGCCGCCGGCGGTTCAGAGGGTGCTGATGCGCTCGAACAAGTCGTTGTGACGGGTACGCGCGTTGCCAACCGTTCGGCGCTCGATACGCCCGTGCCGGTCGACGTTATTCCGGCGGATACGCTGCAGAACCTCGGCGTGACCGAAATCAACCAGGCGTTGTCGGTCGCTCTGCCGTCATTCAACTTCCCGCGCCCGGGCCTGACCGACGGTACCGACACCGTGCGTCCGGCGACCTTGCGCGGCTTGGCTCCGGACCAGACCTTGGTGCTCATCAATGGCAAGCGTCGTCACTCGGCGGCACTCGTCAACGTCAACGGCTCGATCGGTCGCGGTGCGGCGTCGGCTGACCTCAACACGATCCCTAATCAGGCGATCAGTGCGATCGAAGTGCTGCGCGACGGTGCGTCGGCCCAGTACGGTTCGGACGCGATCGCGGGCGTCATCAACTTGCGCTTGCGAGAGGCGCGCGAGGGTGGTGAAGGCACGATCAGCTACGGCTGGCGTGAAACCGAATATGAAACGGCGACGGGCACGCCGCCTGCCGGCGCGACATGGTCTGCGCCGCGGGTGTTGCAGCGCAGCCGTTCGGATGGTGAGACGCTCACCATCAGTGGTTGGAAGGGCTTTTCTTTGGGTGAGACGGGCTTCTTGACCGTCTCAGCTGAAGTGAAGGAAGCGGAGCGCACCGAGCGTGGTGGTTGGGACTTCCGCCAGCAATATGCCAAGACGGCAACCGGCGCATTCGATCCGCGTGAGGCGACCTTCCAGCGATTCAGTGCTTGGTTCGGTGAGCCGGAGCTGTCACAGAAGACGCTGTTCCTTAACTCGGGCGGTGAGTTGTCTGAGGGCGTCGAGATTTATGCCTCGGCCAGCTGGCAGGATCGGTCGGCGACCTCTGCCGGTTTCTACCGCCCCGCGAGCGACTCGCGCAACGTTCCGCAGATTTATCCCGATGGCTTCTTGCCGCTGATTTCGCCCGATGTGACGGACTTCTCCGCGGCGGTCGGGCTGCGCTGGGCCTTCGCCGGTTGGGATATGGACACCTCGGTGGTCTACGGCAAGAACAAGATGGCGTTCACCATCGAGAATACTTTGAACCGCTCGATCGGACCTTCCAGCAAGACCTCGTTCGATGCGGGTGGTTTCGATTACGACCAGGGTGTGATCAACATCTCGGGCGTGCGCGGCGTCGACGTGTCGGGTCTTGCTTCGCCGCTCAACGTAGCACTCGGGCTCGAAGCGCGTCGCGAAGGCTACGGTATCTTTGCAGGTGAGCCTGACTCCTACCGCAACGGCGGGGTGTTGTTAAACGGCGCCCCGACTGCCTCGGGGTCACAAGTCTTCCCGGGCTTCCGTCCGGGTAATGTGGTCAACGAACACCGCAGCGCCGTTGGTGCTTATCTCGATCTCGAAGCTAACCTGACTGAGAACTTCCTCGGCTCAGCGGCGATTCGGGTCGAGGAGTACAGCGACTTCGGTAACAACGTCTCGGGCAAGATCTCGGGCCGCTACGACTTCAGCGATATGTTCGCGCTGCGTGGTTCGGTCTCGAGCGGCTTCCGCGCGCCGTCGCTGCAACAGCAGTACTTTGCTACTACCTCCACCAACTTCATCAACGGCGTGCCGTTCGACATCACCACCTTCCCGGTCTCGGATCCGGTGGCGGTGGCGCTCGGTGCCAAGCCGCTCGAGGCTGAAGAGTCGATGAACTTCTCGGTGGGTGCGGTGATTCAAACGGGCGACCTGAGCCTCACCATCGATGCCTATCGCATCAACATCGACAACCGTATCGTTCTGTCAGAGAACCTCACGGCGGCTAACGTTCGTGCTTTCCTGACCTCGAAGGGCTTTATCGGTATCGGTGGCGGTCGCTTCTTCATCAACGGTGTGGATACCAACACCCGCGGTGTCGACATCGTCGCGAACTATCCGGTGCGCTTCGACAACGGCAGCAAGATCGATGTCACGGCCACGGCGAACTTCAACTCGACCAAAGTCACGCGCTTGCCGGCGATTTCGGAGATCGCGCAGCTCAACCCGACGCTCTTCGGTCGTTCGAACATCCTGACGTTCGAAGAAGGCAATCCGAAGAACAAGTTCGTGTTGTCGGGTGCTTGGTCGCACGGCCCTTGGGGTGCCACCTTGCGCGCCACGCGCTACGGTGATGTGTTGTCGCCGGGTACGGTCGCTGCGTCGGACTTCGTGTTGACGGCGAAAACGCTGGTCGATCTCGAGGCTCGGTACGAAGTGAACGAGAGCGTGAAGGTGGCCCTCGGCGCCGATAACATTCTCGACAAGTATCCGGATGGCTTGCCGCCGTCCTTGAATACGACCGGTGCGACGGCGTTCTCGAACTACTCGCCGTTCGGCCGTTCGGGACGTTTCATCTACGGACGTGTGACGGTCGGATTCTGATATCGACCGAGTGATCGAAGTGGCGCCCGAAGTCGTGCTGTTGCGCGGCTTTGCGGCGGCCACGGTTGAATATGCCGCCGCGGTCGACTTTGTCGCCGCGGCGGCGCCGTTTAGGCATCTGCAAACGCCGGGTGGACGGCCGATGTCGGCTGCGATGACCAATTGCGGCACACTCGGTTGGCACAGTGATGCGAGAGGCTATCGCTACGAGCGTTGCGATCCTTTGAGCGGATTGCCTTGGCCCGAGATGCCCTCGATTTTTTTGGATCTGGCGCAAGCGGCAGCCGCCGCTGTGGGATATCCGCAGTTTCTCCCCGACGCTTGTTTGATCAACCGCTACGCCGGTAAAGCCAAGATGGGCGCACATCGAGATGCCGATGAGCGCGATTTCTCTCAGCCTATCGTCTCGGTGACTTTGGGTGCTGCAGCGACATTTCTTTGGTACGGTGCGTCGCGCTCTGGTCCATCAACGAAAATTCGCTTGGAGCCGTCAGATGTGTTGGTTTGGGGTCGTGCTGCCCGCCGCGGCTATCATGCTGTCGGACAAGCCGAAGGCGCCGCAGCCGGCGCTGTGAGGATCAATCTGACTTTTCGTAAAGCGGGCTGAGGCCTTCGTCAGACCAACACTCGTTCGATACCACCGTCGTTGGCCGCAGCAACGTAATCTCGCATCCAGTTTTCACCGAGCACGTGCTTGGCAATTTCAACGACGATGTAGTCGGCATCGAGAGCCGTTTCGTCCTCGTAGCGTTTCAAGCCCTGCAAGCAGGACGGGCATGAGGTGAGTACTTTGACGTCGCCCGAGAAGCCGTCTGCGCGAGCGGCCTTGGCGCCTTTCTGCATTTCCTCGGCTTTTCGGAAGCGCACTTGAGTCGATACGTCCGGGCGTGACACGGCAAACGTACCTGACTCGCCGCAGCAACGATCGTTCTTGACGATTTTGCCATTGGCTTCGGCGTTCATTAGCTCGTTGACGACCTTCAGCGGTTCGTACTTCTTCATCGGCGAATGACAGGGGTCGTGATAGAGATAACGAACGCCGGTCACGCCTTCGAGACGCACGCCCTTTTCGAGCAGATACTCGTGGATGTCCATGATTCGACACCCTGGGAAGATCTTTTCGAAATCGTAACCTTGCAACTGGTCGTAGCAAGTGCCGCAACTGACCACGACAGTTTTGATGTCGAGATAGTTGAGCGTATTGGCGACGCGATGGAACAACACACGGTTATCCGTGATCATCTTGGCCGCTTTGTCGAACTCGCCTGCGCCACGTTGCGGGTAACCACAGCAAAGATATCCGGGCGGCAAGACGGTCTGAACACCCACATGCCAAAGCATGGCCTGCGTGGCGAGGCCCACTTGCGAGAACAGACGTTCGCTACCGCAGCCTGGGAAATAGAAGACGGCCTCAGCATCTGGTGCCGTCTGGCGCGGATCGCGAATGACGGGCACGTAATTCTTATCTTCGATGTCGAGCAGCGCGCGCGCCGTTTTTTTAGGAACACCGGCCGGCATACGTCGATTGACGAAGTGAACCACCTGCTCGCGTATGGGTGGCTTACCGACCGTCGCAGGCGGTGCTTTGACTTGCGGCTTTGCCAGCGATTTGAAGAGCTGATGGCCCAAGCGTTGAGCCTTGAATCCCCACTCGATCATGCCCTTGCGAACGAGCTTGATCGTTTCGGGATTGGTCGCATTCAAGAACAGCATGGACGCAGCCGTGCCTGGGTTGAAGCGTTTCTTACCCATACGACGCAACAAATCTCGCATTGCCATCGAGACATTGCCGAAGTCGATATCGACCGGGCAGGGTGATTCGCACTTGTGACAGACGGTGCAGTGGTCGGCGACGTCGCCGAATTCGTCCCAATGCCGAATCGACACGCCGCGACGCGTTTGCTCTTCGTAGAGGAATGCTTCGATCAGCAGGGAAGTTGCAAGGATCTTGTTGCGCGGGCTGTAGAGTAGGTTCGCGCGTGGTACGTGGGTTGCGCAAACGGGTTTGCACTTGCCGCAACGCAAGCAGTCTTTGATGGCGCCCGAGATCGAGCTGATATCGGACTGCTGCATGATCAGCGACTCGTGACCGAGCAGATTGAAGCTCGGCGTGTACGCATGTCGCAGGTCGCCGCCGGGCAGCAGTTTACCTTTGTTGAATCGCCCCTCTGGGTCGATGCGCGCTTTGTATTGGCGTAGTTCGGCTGTTTCTGCGTCGGTCAGAAACTCGAGTTTGGTGATACCGATGCCATGTTCACCCGAGATCACGCCGCCTAAGTCGCGCGCAATCTTCATGATGCGCGCAACGGCGGCATTCGCCTCCTGCAGCATCAGGTAGTCGTCGGAGTTGACCGGGATATTGGTGTGTACGTTGCCGTCGCCGGCATGCATGTGCAGCGCGACCCAGACGCGGCTCTTGAGGACGCGTTGATGGATCAAATTGAGCTCGTTGCGAATGGCAGCGAAGGCATCGCCGGCAAAAATATCGAACAGGGGCTCGCGCAGTTCGCGCTTCCAGGAGACGCGCACACTGCGATCTTGCAGTGCAGCAAAGGTGTGATCGATGCGGTGCAGTAAGTCACCCCAACGATTACGAACTTCGATTAAAACCTGTTTAGCTCGCGCAGGTCGATCACCGAGCATGTCCGCCTTAGAGAGCGAGTCGAGTTCGGCGTCACCGGTTTTGTTGAGCTTCAGGTCGCCGCGCAGATATTCCTCAAGCGCATCGATGAGTCGCAGTTTGTTCGTGATCGAGAGTTCAATGTTGATACGCTCGATGGCGTCGGTGTAATCGCCGAGGCGTGCGAGGGGAATCACGACGTCTTCGTTAATTTTGAAGGCGTTGGTGTGTTTGGCGATCGCGGCGGTACGCGCACGATCCAACCAGAACTTTTTGCGAGCGTCGGCGCCAACGGCAATGAAGCCCTCGCCGCCGCGAGCGTTCGCGATGCGAACGACTTCTGAGGTCGCTTTGGCGACGCTCGCGTCATCGTCGCCGACGATATCTCCGATCAAAACCATTTTGGGCAGCGCGGCACGCTTGCTCTTGGTTGCGTAGCCGACGGCGCGCAAGTAGCGCTCATCGAGATGTTCGAGACCGGCAAGCTTGACGCCATGCGCTCGGTCGGCAGTCTCGAGGTGCTGCGTGATTTCGACGATCGACGGGATGGCTTCGCGCGCTTGTCCAAAAAACTCAAGGCACACGGTGCGCATGCAACGCGGCATGCGGTGCACGACCCAGCGTGCAGCCGTGATCAAGCCGTCGCAGCCTTCTTTCTGAACGCCTGGAAGTCCGCCAAGGAATTTATCCGTGACGTCTTTACCAAGGCCTGCTTTGCGGAACAACGATCCAGGCATCCGCAGCGTTTCGGTGCGCAATACGCGCGCCTCGTCCGCAGGCGCACGACCATCTTTCCATGTCAGACGCCATTCGACTTGCGGTGCATCATGAATCTTGCCGAGGTTGTGGCCGACGCGATCGACTTCGAGCCAATTACCCTCGGGGTCGACCATGCGCCACCAGGCGAGATTGTCGACGGCGGTTCCCCACAGAACGGCTTTCTTGCCGCCTGCGTTCATGGCGACGTTGCCGCCGATACAGGATGCATCGATCGAGGTGGGATCAACTGCAAACACGAAACCCGCGCGTTCTGCTGCTTCGGCGACGCGCTTGGTGACGACACCGGCTTCAGAGTAGACAGTCGGAATCAGTCGCTCGTTGCCTTCGCCGAGCCCAGGTAAAGCCACGTGCTCGACTTCGGTCACACGTTCTAGCTTCTCGGTGTTGAAGACCGCCGAGAGTGGCGTGAGCGGGATGGCGCCGCCGGTATAACCCGTGCCGCCCCCTCGTGGGATGATGCTGAGACCGAGTTCGATACAGGCTCGAACCAACCCCGGAATTTCGTCTTCCGAATCGGGGCAGAGCACGACGAAGGGGTATTCGACGCGCCAGTCGGTGGCATCGGTGACGTGCGATACCCGTGAGAAGGCATCGAATCGGACAGCATCTTCACGGGTGTGTTTGCAGAGCAGTTTTCGTGCGCGTTCGCGCAGCTTGGCGTTGCGGACAAAGTTGGCTGCAAAAGACTCGACGGCTCGTTCGGCTGCATCGAGCAGTAAACCGACTTTGCGATCACGCTCGCGATCACTTGGCGAGCCACCGCTCTCGCGACGCTTCTCAATTTCTTTGAGCCGATGCTTTAGAGCGGCGATGAGTTGTTGGCGTCGCTTCGGGTTATCGAGGAGATCGTCTTCGAGATAAGGATTACGTTGCACCGCCCAGATATCGCCGAGCACTTCATAGAGCATGCGAGCAGAACGACCGGTGCGACGCTCGGAGCGCAATTCGTCGAGCAGCGACCAGGCCGATTCGCCGAGCAAGCGAATGACGATTTCGCGATCGGAGAAGGAAGTGTAGTTGTACGGGATCTCGCGGATGCGCGGCATGGCGCTCTCCGGCGGAGCAAACAAGGGTAGTTCGGCGGCTACGGCATTCATCGAAGTGGCTTCCAGATAGCGACGATCCATGTCGACTAGCGTCCTCATTCTCCCATCATTGGCCTATCATTTGGGGCTTTATGACAGCCTCTTCAGAACGTAACCCGCAGGCGGCCCAAATGGCCGACGAGTCGATGATCCGCACCTTGGCCAATCAAGCCGAGGCTATTTGGCCCGAGGAATCGCGGTTGTATTCCCGCTATGCGTTGCCCGCGGGCGCGCAGATTCTCGATATAGGCTGCGGTACGGGCGAGGCGACTTTGCGTTTATCTGCAATATTCCCGGGTGCGAAGCGCATCACGGGTCTCGATCTGATGCCCGAATTATTGAAGGTAGCTCGACAGCGCATGAACGATGTCGTGCGAGCGTCGGGTCCGGAAATTCGGTTCGAGCAGGGGGATGGTTTCGACCTCCCATTCGATAACGAAAGCGTGGACTTGCTGATTTGTCGTCACGTGACGCAGCTCGTGCCCGACCCCGCAAAGTTGTTGGCCGAGTTTCGGCGGGTACTGCGTCCGGGCGGATGGATGCACGTGCTCTCGGAGGATTACGGCATGCTGCACTTCCCACCGCGAGCCGGGGTCGATCCAGATCGCTTGTGGCACGAGGCGGTGGTGCCCTTCACGGCGGCGACCGGCACGGACGCTCGGATCGGGCGCAAGACATTGCCGCTGCTGCGAGAGCTCGGGTTTTCGCACACCAGTGTTCAATATTTGACCATCGATACCGAGCGGGTGCCGCGAGAGATATTGGCGGGCATTTTCATCGCCTGGCGCGATGGGTATGCCGAGACCTTGGCAGCGCACTCAGCTCTCGATCACGACACTATCCGCAAGCTCTTCGACGCCGTGATCGAGGGTGTTCTGGATCCGACGAGCTATGGCGTGTGGCAGATCCCGGTGATCGCGGGCCGAAAAGCGTGATCGAACTCCAGCGGTTCGACGCAAATTCGGACTCGACTGCCGGTCGAGTCTCCGTTGAAGCTCATATCGTCGAGCAGTATCTGCAGCTGGTGTATCGCTGGCGAAGTTGGGCGGAGCCACTGATTTTGTCCACACGCGCCGCCTCGCCGCAGAGACGTGACGAGTTATGGCGCAACACCTGCGCCGAAATGTTTGTTGCATTCGACTCTGAAGTTCATTCGAACAGCTCGTATCTCGAGTTCAATTTTTCCCCCTCAGGAGACTGGGCTGCCTACCATTTTGATGCCACACGAAAGGGCATGCGTCCGCATACCTGGTCGGGTGCTGCGGTGCCTCTTGTTTCGTCCTCGGGCTCACCGGAGGACTTCGCATTGCAGGCGCTGGTGCCCCTTGAGGCAATGGGTAGAGGTTTTTATCGAGTCGCTTACGCGAGTGTCGTCGAGACCGAGCATGGTTTGTCCTACTGGGCATTGAAGCATCCAAGTGATCGACCGGATTTCCATCACCCTGAATCGTTTGCTGCGTCGCTGGAGTTTCCTTCATGAAATTCGGAATTGATCGTTTGATCGCTGAGCCCGCTTTGCGACGGCCATTGCAGGGAAGACGAGTGGCGTTGCTTGCGCATCCGGCTTCGACGACGGCATCCGGAATTCATAGTCTCGATGCACTACACGCGTTACCCGAAGTGACGCTCACGGCCGCTTTTGGTCCTCAGCATGGTCTGCGTGGTGACAAGCAGGACAACATGATCGAGTCGGCGGACTTTCTCGATCCGGTGCTCGGTATTCCCGTGTTTAGTCTCTATGGCGAGGTTCGTCGGCCGACGGATGCGATGCTCGAGCATTGCGATGTGGTGATGGTGGATCTTCAGGATGTGGGCTGCCGCATCTACACCTTCATCACCACACTGCGTTACGTGCTCGAGGCAGCAGCCCGATTGAAAAAGTCGGTCTGGGTCCTCGATCGGCCAAATCCAGCCGGTCGTCCCGTCGAAGGCAGCAGCCTAAGAGCAGGTTGGGAAAGCTTCGTGGGGGCCGCCGTCATGCCGATGCGCCACGGCTTGACCATGGGTGAGCTTGCTCGTTGGTTTGTGCGACAGTTCGCGCTCGATGTGGAGCTAGTCGTGATCGAGATGCAAGGCTGGCAGCCGCAGGCACAGCCTGGCTACGGTTGGCCCATCTTCGAGCGCAGTTGGATCAACCCGAGCCCCAACGCACCCAATATTCACATGGTGCGCGCTTATGCCGGCACCGTGATGCTCGAGGGAACGACCTTATCCGAGGGGCGTGGTACGACTCGACCACTGGAGATTTTTGGCGCGCCCGACATAGACGCACGAGCGGTGCTCGCAAAGATGTCGCAGCTCGCGCCGCAGTGGCTTGCCGGCTGCCGATTACGCGAGTGCTGGTTCGAGCCTACGTTTCATAAACACGTCGGCAAGCTGTGTCATGGCGTGCAAATCCACACCGACGACACCAGCTACGATCACCACACTTTCCAGCCGTGGCGCTTACAGGCGCTGGCGTTCAAAGCGATTCGACAGATCTATCCCGACTATTCGTTGTGGAGAGATTTTCCATACGAATACGAACACGACCGCCTTGCCATTGACGTGATCAACGGCAGCACGTTGCTACGCGAGTGGGTCGATGATGCCGCAGCGGAACCTGCGGATCTCGATGCGCTCGCGCAGGCGGACGAATCCGCCTGGCGCGAGACGCATGCGGAAGTTTTCAGCGCTTCTTGCTGACCTTCAAGCGGCGACCGCGATTCGAGCTCGCGAGACGCAGCGACAGGCGCAATGAGAACGCCTTGAAGGTGATAGCGGCGACCGAGCGACCCAAGGCCTTGGCGATCTTGGCAGTCGACATGGTGCCGGCGAGTTTGCGCAGCTTCTTTTCATCCGCCGGAGTCCACGGAGTGACGTTACGCTTGCTCTTGCGGGCGACCGGACGGGATTTCTTTTTAGCCATGAATGCGAATTCCTAAAACAAAGACCGCGCGCATTCTAGGGGGAAACCCCGGTGCTGCCTACCAAAATTCTGTGCAGCACCGGGTTTTGGTGTCTTTCCTACCTTTTTTGTTATTTCATTGACGCGCCAGCAGCCGAAGAAAAGCCGCGTTTGCGCATCAAAGCATCGATTTGAGGGTCACGACCACGGAACGAACGATAACTATCGGCCGGATCCACCGTATTGCCGATTGAAAGAACGTTATCGAAGAGTTTTTTAGCCAATTCCTTGTCCCACGGACCTTTGCCAGCGACGAAGGCTTCCCAAGCATCGGCGACCAAAGTGTCCGCCCAAAGGTAGCTGTAATAGCCGGCTGAATATCCATCGCCTGAGAAGACGTGACCGAACTGCGGCGTGCGATGTCGCATGACGATCTCGGCCGGCATTCCGAGACTCGCGAGCGTTTCGCGCTCGAAGGCATCGGGGTCGATGCGGCGATCCGGTGTTGCGGTCAAGTGCAGCTTCATATCGATGAGCGCCGCCGAAAGATATTCGACGGTGGCAAAACCTTGGTTGAAGGTTTTGGCGCGCTCCACCTTCGCAACGAGCTCGGCCGGAATCGGCTTACCCGTTTCGTGATGTACGGCGTAACGATCGAGAATCTCCTTTACCGGCAACCAGTGCTCGAGCAGCTGCGACGGGAATTCGACGTAATCGCGTGCGACGCTTGTACCCGCCACACTCGGGTATTTCACATTGGACGAGAGACCATGCAGCGCATGCCCAAATTCGTGGAACAGCGTGACAGCATCATCCCAGCTGATCAGAGCGGGCTTACCTGGCTCGCCTTTGACGAAGTTGGAGTTGTTCGACACGATCGTCGTGACTTCGCCATCGAAGCGTTCTTGAGTGCGATAGGCATTCATCCAGGCGCCTGATTGCTTGCCCACTCGTGCGAACGGATCGAAGTAGAACAGACCGATGAAGTGACCATCCGTGCGTTCGACACGCCACACGCGTACGTCCGGGTGATAGACGGGCACCGTGCCTGCAGCGAGTTCGGTGAAGCGCATCGCGAAGAGCTCTTCGGCCACGCTGAACATGCCCTCACGCAGCTTCTCGAGTTGCAGATAGGGCTTCAATTCATTGGTATCGAGATCGTATTTGGCCTTACGGACTTTCTCGGCGTAGAAGCGGTAGTCCCAGGGTTCGATGCGGATTTGGGCGCCTTCAGTATCGGCCAGAGCCTGCATGTCGGCGACTTCTTCCTTAACCCGAGCCACGGCGGGCTTCCAGACCGCCTCCATCAATTCCATCGCGCGCTCCGGCGTGCGAGCCATAGAATTTTCTAAGCGCCAGTGTGCGTGGGTCGGAAAGCCAAGCAAGCGTGCACGCTCAGCACGCAGTTGCAGGATTTCGCTGATGATCGCGTTGTTGTCGCGAGCATCCCCGTTATCGCCACGATTGACGAAAGTGCGCCACACTTTTTCGCGAAGATCACGACGCGTGGAGTAGGTGAGGAAGGGTTCGACGGACGAGCGCGTATTGGCGACGACCCACTTGCCCTCTTGGCCACGACGCTTGGCATCGGCTGCAAATCCGGCGCGCAGGGAGTCGGGCAAGCCCGCAAGTTCATCGCTGCTCTGGAGCACGAGATATTGCTGGCTTTCGTCAGCGAGCAAATTTTGGCTGAAGCGTGTGAAGAGCCCGGCGAGGCTCTGGTTGATTTCGCCGAGGCGCTTCTTGGAAGCCGCATCGAGCTTGGCACCGGCGCGTACGAAGTTCGTGTAGATGAGCCAAGTGAGGCGTTGTTCCTCCGCCGTCAGCCCGCTCGTTTCGCGCGTTTCGTAAACTTTGGCGATACGGGCGAACAGTTTTTCGTTCTGCGTGATGCGATCACGGAACGCTGCCATCTTCGGCTCGATGTTGCGCTCCACTTCTTGAACGGCTTCATCACTCAGCGAGGAGCTGTAGATGTAATACACCGTGCTCGCGCGATCGAGCGCGCGGCCAGATCGCTCCATCGCCGCGATGGTATTGGCGAAAGTCGGCGCCTCGGAATTGTTGGCGATGGCCTCGAGTTCGGCGAGGTGCTCAGCCATGCCGGTTTCGAGTGCCGGCGCCAGCAAGGCGGGCGTGGCCACATCGAATGGCGGGACGCCGCCGTGAGGGCCTTTCCAAGGTTGCAACAGCGGGTTGGTGGCGGGGGCAGCGCTCGCTGCCGACAAGAGGGCGGTAGTCATGATGATGGGCAATATCCGGCGCATGAGGCGGGTTACCTTAAAGGATGGATGTGGAACGGGAATGACCCCGAGGATAGCAGGCGAGCTTATGCGGTGACGAGTCGCAGCGGTTGCGGGTCGCGATAGCCGGTTTCGGCATCGAGGTCAGAGTGCAATCGGAACAAGGTCTCTTCGAGACGGTGCCGCAGCGCTTCGAGTTGAATCTCATCGAGTTTGGCAGGCACTTCAATCGGGTCGGCTGCCTGCACCAGTACTTTGGCGCCGGGCTTCGGAATGACGGTTCGGTCCCAAGAGCGTTCCCAACGCCAGCAATGATTCGTCGAGGCCGCCACGGGCAATAGGACGCTGCCGGTTTTTTGAGCGAGCGTGATCGTACCCAGTTGCGCGATGCCACGAGGTCCGCGCGAGCCATCGATCGCAAGACAAGAATTCAAGCCGCGATCGTCGCGCTGAGCTTTGATCATCTCGACGAGCGCTCGTGCGCCACCCTTGCCAGAAGAGCCGCGTGCCACTCGAAAACCGAGGCCTTCTTCGATACGCGTCATCGCTTCGCCATCGCGACTTTGCGAACACATCAAAATCCAACGGCCCTGTTGCGGCAAGCTGAAATAGTGCAAGAGCGCAAAGGTTCGCGAATGCAGGAATGCGCCGACGACGGGTTGTCCTTGAGCGATGAGTTTGTGCAGGCCTGAGATGTTGCGCTCTTCGTAATCCCAGCTGCGACCGAGAGCGCGGTAGAGCCGCCAACCGAAAGGTGGCAGCACGTGATGCAAAAAGAAGCGACGAATCGGCTTGCTGCGACGCGAGGTACTCATGGCGTGGTGCTCATAGCCGTCTGTGTCAGGCGTCGCCGGTACCGCGACCTTTTCGACCGCCACTTGCATGCGCTTGCGCGAAAGCGCCGCTCGCCATGGCGCCGACGATCGACAGTTCGCCAGCCAAAGCGAGTACCGCACAGATTTCGGCGAACTTCGCGGCAGTGCCTTCGCCGATGCAACCTAGCATCGCCAGACACTCGCGCGCGGTGGGTAAGAAAGTGCCGCCACCCACCGTACCGACGATCAAATTAGGCAACGTGACCGAGGCATAGAGATCGCCTGTCGAAGTGACTTCAAAGCGAGTGATGGACGTGGTGGCTTCCGAGACGCAGGCGACGTCCTGACCGCAGGCGATGAACAGGGCCGCGAGCGCGTTGGCGACGTTGCCTTGCATGCCGACTGCGCCTGTTTGCGCAGCACCGACCGTCGCCTGGTTCCAGCAATTAGCCATCGCGGCGGCATCGGCGCGCCAGTAGCGGCCGATGATACGCGAGGGAAGCACGATTTCAGCGGATGCATTGCGACCGCGAGCACCGAGAAACGCCTGCGCCGACGATCGCTTATCGCCCGAGAGCGCCGACTCGACGAGCCAATGCACGGGTGCGTGTGGCATCAGCGGTAACAGCGCATCGCATACGGCCTGCGTCGCCAGCGTGACCATGTTCTGGCCCGCGGCATCGCCCGTTGAATATTCGAGCATCACATAGACGGTATTACCGACGAGCGAAATCTTGGCGCTCTGCAAACGACAATAACGCGAGGTACTCGCGGCGGCGATCTGCATCTTCTCGAACTGCGTCGGCAGCCAATCGGCGATCGCGGCTGCGGTTGGTAGATCCGTGAAGACGAAACAGGGTGCGCGACCAACGAGTTGACGATTACAGGCGGCAAGCGCGCCACCACAGCGATTCATTACATTGAAAGCGTGTTGGAACGAGGCCACCAGCGTGCCTTCAGTCGTCGCGATCGGAATGATGAACTCGCCATCGGCGTAACGACCTTTGATGCGCACGGGTCCGGCTACACCGAGAGGAATCTGTGCGTAACCGATGAAGCCCTCGATGCTGCCGGCGAGTCGGGTCGAATCGAGCGGCGGTGCTGTACCTGCGATGGCATCGAGCGCGAGACCTTCCTCGCGCAGACGAGCGCGGCGTGCATCGCGAGCTTCGGTAGAGGCGTCGGTCGTCGAGGGTAGGCGGCGCGAGCTGCGCGATTCGTCAGTCATCCCGGCATTTTGAGCGGCGACGGCCGTGTGGGCAACCGTGGCATGTCACGCTGTCGCGAGGCGTCGCGCCCGTTAGACTCTTCCGCATGCATCCTTTTCCCCATGTTTATCGAGTCAATGCCACGGCCGAGGCCGCGGGTGACGTTCAACTGACATCACCCGGGCTTCTCGCGATTCCGAGTGCCGGACCTGCCGAGTTCGACGGTCCAGGCGATCTGTGGTCGCCGGAGACGTTATTGACGGCGGCGCTGGTGGATTGCTTCGCGCTGAGCTTTCGGGCGGTTGCTCGCGCTTCACGCCTCGAATGGCTGCGCTTGGAGTGCGCTGCCACAGGCACGCTTGATCGTATCGATAAGGTGACTCAGTTCACCGCCTTCACGGTACACGCCGTGCTCGAGGTGCCACGCGGTACGGATCTCGACAAAGCGCGCAAAGCGCTCGAGAAGTCGGAACAGGTCTGTCTGATTTCCAATTCGCTCAAGGGCGAGAAGCATCTCGAGATCGAAATCCGAGAAGTGTGACCCTCGGCGCCATTCTGAGGCTCGTCAGCCGCCAGTCAGCATGTGACGGCGAATGACCTCGGGCGACACCAAATGACAGTAGTGATTGCCGCGCCAACTCTCGGGCATCACTTTCCAGCGCCAGTCCTCCCACTCGGCGAACAGAGCGCTCGCACGTAGTCTCAGCTTGCCGTCGTCACCGATGCGGATGTCGGGCTCGGTTTTGATCCAACTGGAGCCCGTATAACTTAAGCGATCGGTTTGCAACATCACCTCGGACGGTCGAAATCGAGCCGAAGCTCTCTCGCTTGGGCCCAAGGCTTGCCAGATATCGAGGACCATCGCTCGATGGATATCCGAACATGCGCGCGGCGCGAGCGCAGGATCGCGTGCCGCACCAATGCCGTGGGCATTGCGTAAATGATCTGCCGTTTTGGTTTTGCAGGAGATCTGACGAATATCGAGGCGTTCGTTCCGTAGCACGTATTGATGGGTGCGCAGCGGTGACACTGCAGGTTTCGAGAGTTTGAAAGCCTCGTAGTCTTTCTCGAGAATATTAGCAATCGGCAGCGTTGTGTCGACAAGCCGCCGCTGCACCTCACTACAAAATTCCGAGTGACTGTTGGAGAGCGGCATCGACGTCGTGGCGATCGCACGGGGTGATACCATCAAAGATGTCATCAGCAGCGCGACCGCCATGACGAACTCGGGGCGAGATCGTGTCATGTATTCCTCATGAACCGACATTATTTTTAGATCGTTCGAGTTTATCATCGGAGCCAATGGAGCTCTCCGTATGAAGCGATTGCAAGTTCACTCTCTGGCTCGAGAAGCGATGTCGCTCGAACCGGCAACGATCGATGCCTTATATGGGTTGGAGCCTGTTTTCGAGCCCGGAGCGGGCGAGCCGATCGGACATGCGGAGCTCGGCGTTTTCGTCGAATTACAGTGCCCTTATTGCGGTGAGGCATACGGCTCGATGCTCGATCTCACCGACGCATCTCGGGTCTACATCGAAGATTGTCAGATTTGTTGCAGACCGATCGAGGTGACACTTGAGGTTGACGAGCGCGGGGTCCTACAGCGCGTTGAGACTAACCGTATCGACTGACCCGATCAGCTCGCGTTACCGAAGGCGGTGTGGCGCAACCGATCACCCGTTTTGATGCCGCGCTTGGCGGCTTCGCCACCGCGCAATTCCAGAATCGCTTTGACGGGGATATTTGGACCGACCGGATCGAGTGTCAGCGGCGGGACATTCGCGAAGATCGCCACGATCTTGCCGCGTGCATCTACGAAAATCATGTCGAGCGGGATGTAGGTGTTCTTCATCCAGAACGACGAGAGACGAACGTTGTCGTTGATGAAGAGCATGCCTTGATCAGCGGGTAGATCCCGTACCCACATCAGCCCTTGTCGTTGGCGCTCGGGCGTATCGGCAATCCACACATCGAACTGGTGTTGCTTCGCGCCACTGTCGATGCGCAGCGCAGCGCGAGGATAGGTGGAAAGATCGAGCGTCGCCGGCTCGGCTGAATTTCGCCACTGCGCGTGAGCCGGTGCGATCAGCGCGAGCGAGAGCAACAACGACAGAAGTAAAAAACGCGGGTTCATAAGGTGACTAGCATACGCTTTGCGAAAGCGCCATGCAGTCGGCCAAGTCCGCGCACCACATGCAAGGTGACGGTCGTCACCAGAATGCCGCCGAGGGCGATCAGTAACAGTCCGATCGGATGGCGGATCCACTCATACATCCAAGCAGATTCGCTCGCGAGGTGGATGCCGGGCTGCCCAGGCAGCACGAACCCGGCTGCCGCCAGCGCCTCGAAGATCGCAGCGACGATCAAGCCGGCACCCAGGGAGAGACCGACGACGGCGATGACGAAATAGGTGATGCCAAGCGGCAGCATGAGTGCCTCGTAAGCGAGCGTCGTCCAGGTGCGAATTTCTTTGAGCATCTGACCGATCCGCTGTAATAGCGACAAGTCGCGTGGTCTCGTTGCTGGGCGTCGCGGCATGCGCTCGCCGGTCATGGCCTCGACCAATCGTCCCTCGACTAACGCGAGCAATCGCGCGGCACCGATAAACAGAACAAAAAATGGCGCACCGATGATCAAGATGGCGAGCCCGATCGATAGCGACAAACCAACGGCGACGAATGTGAAATAAAACACGCCCGTGAATAGCGCGAGCAGGCAATAGAAGAGCATCGTGTAGGTGCGCACATCACCATACACTCCAAAAAAACGCTGCCAGATTCCGGCTGTGGCTGGGCCACGGGAGGTTGCGTGCGTCGAGTGGCGCCTCGACATGGGCGTCGCCATCGCTGCTTGTACGCGCGACTCAGTCTCGAGATAGGCGGCGGCCACTTCTTCGGGAGCGCCGTAACTTTTCACGATCTTGGCGAGAACCTCGGACTCGGCCAAGTTCGGATTGGCCGCGATCTCCGCTCGTAGGTGTTGCTCGGCATCGTAGAGCGCATCTTGAACGAGCGCCGGGTCGGCCGCGTGCAGCGCCAGACGCAGCGCCTGGAGATACTCGTTGATCGAGGCGGGGGCAGCAGAGTTCATGGGGTCGATCCTGAGGGTGACTGCGGCTGGATTGCCGCGCGGGTGAAGTGGTCGACGAAGTCGCGGGTGTGGGCCCAGGCGGCCAGCCAGTCCGCCAAGACGGCGCGGCCCACTGGGGTGATGCGGTAGTAGCGTCGTGGCGGGCCTGAGTACGAGGGGACGATACGGCTCGAGAGCCAACCCGAGGCCGAGAGCGAGCGTAGGACCGGGTAAATCGTGCCTTCTTTAAACAGGGGCTCACCACCCTCGGGCGGCTGGAGGCGTTTGGCGATGTCGTATCCGTAGGCATCTTCATCGGTGGCGGCGAGCACGGCGAGCAGCACCAGCGCCACGAGCCCGGCGTTCAGGTCCTTCTGAAATTTCTTGGCGTGGCTATCGTTCATTAGCTAGTACTGTAGAGTAATTAATACCAAGCGTCAAATAGTACCCCCATCTGCTCGTGGGATCCCGGATGTTGGCTGAGGATGAATGTTGGTTAAGATGCGACCAATGCGCCGCCACCTCTCTTGGTTTCGCCTGTTGCTCCCGATCACTGTCGCAGTCGTGTTTGCGGGCTGCGCCGCGATTGGGCCGAAGCTGCAGGCGCCGGACCTTTCGATCGTCTCGGTCGATCTCGTCAAAGGAGATCTGTTCGAGCAGCGCATCAAGGCGCACATGAAGGTGCAGAACCCCAACGATCTCGAGCTCGCCGTGAAGGGCGTTACTTACACGATCGAGTTGGGCGGTGAGCCACTCGGGCATGGCCTCTCCGGTAGCAGTTTTGTCGTGCCCGCCAAAGGCGAGGCCGAGTTCGACATGCTCGTGACCGCGAATCTCGCTGGTACGTTGCTCAAGCTTGTCGAAAAGGCACGAAGCACGGGTGGTTCACTCAATCAAGTCGAGTATCGACTGCGTGGTCAGGTTCGACTCGAGCGTGGTGCGCTGCGTACCGTGCCCTTCGATGAGAAGGGTGTCTTGAAGTTGCGCTGATCCGATGGTCAGCACCCATGACGCACTCAAGCGGCGTCGAATCCTCGTCATCATCACGGTGATTTTGCTCGTTCTCGGTTCATCTGCGATCGGTTGGTTGGCGGCTACTTGGCCTTCGTGGCGCGCGGCCATTCTTGGATAAGCGCGAATTCGGACGCTGTCTTGACCGATCCCCACTTTTGTAACGCGATGACTTTCGCAAGCATTGCGCGTGCGCTCGCTGTAGTAGCACAGCAACCAGCGGCTCTACCGACTCGTTCGCACCTGGCGACGATCGCCGGTCTCAGTCTTGGCCGGCTGCGTCGCCAGTTTCTCGACTGGTCGGGCGTCGAGCTCGATCTTTTACTGGAAGCGTGTGCGGTCATCGGCGACGAAGAAGAGCTCGTTGGCGAAGCCCGTTTGTTCGCTGCGGCACATGCATTGCAGCTGCGCGGACAAGACTTACTGCGTCATAGCGTCGTCGATCTTCGTGCGCAGCAGGCGGATGCCGGACGTTGGCGTGGCGTGCTGCGCTGGGGATATAGCCCTTCGCCCTTCGGCGACTGCGTGCTCGCTTGGACTGAGCTCGGTCTATGCCATCTCGAATTCTTTGATGAGGGGTCTGACTCGATTCGATTGTTAAAAGCGCGATGGTGTGCTGCCGAGTTCGAGCGCGAGGATGCCGTGGCCGTCAAGACGGCACGCGCCGTGTTCGGTGGGCAGGGCATCGATTTGCATCTAATCGGTAGTGCTTTTCAGCTCGAGGTTTGGCGAGCGCTCGTGGCTCGAGATTCTGGCGAGACGGTGACTTATGGCGAGCTCGCTGCCGCGATTTCGCGACCACGTGCTTCGCGCGCCGTCGGTACGGCAGTGGGCAGTAATCGCATCGGTTGGCTCGTGCCTTGCCATCACGTCGTCCGTGCAGACGGCGGGCTTGGTGGATTCCATTGGGGTGTTGATCGCAAGCGTGCGATGTTGATCTGGGAATCGCTGCGGCCAGCCTGAGGCGATGCAGTGAGGGCGATGTTATGCTCACGCTCTCCGGCTTTTGCCCCTTCAGGAGTGACCCATGGCCATCGCCCTCTGGACTTTATTGCTCGCCGTTTTGATGCCGATCGTATGTGCTGGCATCGCCAAGGCGGGGCCCGGTCGTTACGACAATCGCAATCCACGCGATTGGCAGGCGAAGCAACAAGGCTATCGAGCCCGTGCTTATGCTGCGCAGCAAAATTCTTGGGAAGCACTGGCTGCTTACGTTGCGGCACTCGCTGCAGCGTTCATTGGTGGTGTGCCGGTTGAGACATTGGGCTTGATCGCGACCATCTTTGCGGTCTCGCGCATCGCATACCTCGTTTGCTACCTCGCCGATTGGGCCGTCCTGCGCTCATTGGTATGGGTCGTGGGATTCGGCAGCTGCATTTGCTTGATCGTGATGGGAGCTCAGGCGGTTTGATGGAGGTTCAGGTCACGACGGTGCCGATTCCGGCGCTGCCGTCGGCAAAAACATCGAATACTTTTCGCAAACTGCAGGCGCAGCTACGCGGTCTTGTGGGCAAGGCGATCGAGGACTACGCCATGATCGCCGAGGGCGACAAGGTGATGGTGTGTCTCTCGGGGGGTAAGGACTCCTACACACTGCTCGATATTTTGATCTCACTGCAGCGCAGCGCGCCGGTTCATTTCGATCTTGTCGCAGTCAATCTCGATCAGAAGCAGCCGGGGTTTCCCGAGCATGTTTTGCCCGAGTATCTTCAAGCCCTTGGTGTACCGTTCCACATCATCGAGCAAGACACTTACTCGGTGGTCAAGCGGGTCATACCCGAAGGCAAGACGATGTGCGGATTGTGCTCGCGATTGCGGCGCGGTGCGCTCTATCGCTGGGCAGCGGAGAACGGCGTGACCAAGGTTGCGCTCGGTCACCATCGTGATGACATCGTCGAGACGATGTTCCTCAATCTTTTTTTTGGTGGCCGTCTCAAGGCCATGCCACCAAAACTGCAATCCGAGGATGGCAAGCATATTGTGATTCGGCCGCTGGCTTATGTTCCTGAGCGTGATATCGAGCGCTATGCGCGTGCGCGCCAGTTTCCGATCATTCCGTGCACGCTCTGTGGCTCGCAGGAGAACGCACAGCGACGTCAGATCAAACAGATGTTGCAAGATTGGGAGCGCGAATATCCGGGCCGAACCGAGTCGATTTTTTCTGCGCTACGTTCCGTAGAGCCGAGCCATTTAGCGGATCCCAGTTTGTTCGACTTTGCGGCGTTGGGCGCTAAGCACCACGGATGACGGACGAGAGTTTTGACTGGCTCGACGCGTCGAACGCAGAGTTTGTCTGGCGTTGGCGCGATCGTATTCGAGGCTTGCTCGTGGGTCTCGCCCTTGGTGAGTCTTTGTCGATGCCGACGCAACTGCGTCGCCCGGGGAGCTTCGCGCCGGTGCGTGATCTCTTTGGCGGAGGCCCCTTCGATCTGCCGCGCGGCGCGTGGGCCGATGAAACGGCGCTCATGCTTTGCGTGGCGACGAGTTTGCTTGATCGCGGCGGCTTCGATGCAGCGGATCAGCTTGCGCATTTTGGGCGTTGGCAGCAACACGGTGAAAACAGCGCCACGGGTGAGTGCCTCGGAATTAGTGCCGCTGTTAGTCGGGCGCTCGTCGATGGCGCGCCGGATATCCAATTGCCCGATGGGTGCGATGCGCTGACGCGGTTGGCGCCGCTCGTCGTGTGGCATCTCGCCGATGAGGGTGACGCGCTCGCGCAAGACGTCGCTGCCTCGGTGCGCCTCACCAGCCATCAAGACTCGACATTGCAGGATGCGCAAGCGTTCGCCATGATTTTGAAATCAGCGCTACATGGCGCATCTCATGTCGCGCTTTGCGAGCAGATTGCCGCAAGTCATTGGGCGCCAACCGAGACGGGTCGACTGCTTAGTCT
>JBMTZD010000029.1:0-26005 GCA_049455235.1 Steroidobacteraceae bacterium | reverse complement strand
GGTCGTGGTCGCCGCGCAAGCAGCGGTTGATGACATCGCAGACTCCCTCTCCGGCGCGCCGCGTCGTGGGCTGAGTGAGGCGGATTTTGCCGCTGCGACGGCTTCGCTGAGGGGGTTCGCGTTAGAGCGACGCCAGATTCTGACGACGACGGCAACGGCCGTCAGCTCGACGATCCTGAACGGTGATAGCCCTGTCGATCCCGCTGTGTTGCCGACGATCGGCGTCGTCCCGATCGCGGCAAGTCCGGTTGCGGGCTCGACCTTCGTCAGCCCCGCGGTCGTGCAACCTGACCCCCTGACGACACCGCTGCACGTACCCGATCCGGCTTTGCAGCATGAGCTTCGAGCCGAGCAGTTCGCCGAGCAGGTCGGCCGCCGCATGCTGCAACAGATTCGCGAGGACCGGTGGACCGTGAATTTGCAGCTCGATCCGCAGCGGCTGGGGCCAATGGACATCGAGCTTCAGCTCGAAGGTAATCAGGTCACCGCTCAGGTGGGCGTCGCGAGTGCTGAGGTTCGTCACCTGCTCGAGGCTGCGTTGCCTAAACTACGCGAGTCTTTGGATTCGGCGGGGCTAAACTTGGCGGACTGGTCGTTTGCTCAGTCTGGCGCTCGAGAATATCGGGAGTTCGCGCAACGGAGTGCCGCCGCGGCACGCAAGGTTGCGACGAGCAGTGACGATGTCGCGATCGACGATGGGAATGTGCGTAGGGTGTCTGAGGAATCGGCGCCAGGCGCGGTCGATGTTTACGTTTAACGATCTGACTATTTTGGTGTAGCACTATGGCTGACAAGAAGGACGACAAAAAGAAGGCTCCGGATGCGGCTCCCGCCGAAGGTGAGGAGGGCGCGCCGAAGAAGAAATCGAAACTGCTAATGATCATCATGGTCGTAGTGGGCGTGCTTGTGCTCATTGGCGGTTCGGTCGGTGCGACGCTGTTCCTGACCGGATTCTTTGATCCGAAGCCAGCGGCGACTGCCGATGCAGCAGAGCCCGGCGCGGCGGGTGCCGCCGAGGGTGAACCTGGTGCCGAAGGTGAGGCCACTGGCCCGACGGTCCCGGATGGTCCGCAACTGCAGACCAAAGAAATCCCGGCCGGTGAGCGCTTTGCGGCGACTTATAAGCCGATCGAGCGTGATTTCACCTTGAACGTGCCCAACTCGCGCAAGTTCATCCAGTTTCGTCTCGCGTACAAAACCTTTTACGGTGAGAAGATCGTCGAGCGTGTGACGACTCACCAAATTGCGATCGAAGCAGCCATCATTGCGACGGCCGGTCAGTACACTGAGGAAGAAATGGTCTCGGTCGATGGTCGAGCTCGTTTGGCGGCGGCGTTGCGCGACGCTATGAATGACGTGCTGATCCGGAACGAGGACTTCGGTGGCATCGAAGAAGTGATGTTCACCCATTTCGTGTTCCAGTAACTCGTCTCTCGGTGGCGAATAAGATCATGTCTAATTCAGGTCAAGTGCTGACGAGCGACGAGGTTCAGGCTCTCGTCGATGCGATGGCGAGCGGCGAGGTCGATGTCTCGCCCGATACCGCATCGTCGGCAGCGCCCACCGTGCAGGCCTACAGCCTCGTCTCGACGGACACCACCTCGCGTTCGCAGTTGGCTGCGATCGAGATGATCAACGATCGCTTTGCCAGGCAACTGCGTGGTGGCTTGCTCAATCTCTTGCGTCAAGCCGTCAAAGTGTCGATCAATCCCTTCGAAGTCACGACCTTCGGTTCGTATATTCAGAGCGTGCCATCGCCCTGTAGCGTCAATATCGTGCGCTATCCGCCGCTTCGTGGATACGGACTCGTGACGATCGATCCTTCGGTGGTTTACGGCGCGGTCGATAGTTTCTTTGGTGGTCGTGGCTCTGGTTCACTCGAGCCCTCGGCGCAGCGTGGGTTCACTCCGACTGAGGAGCGCATCATTCAGTTGTTGCTCGATACAGTTTTCGAAAATCTGCGCGAAGCTTGGGCGCCGGTCTACGGACTTGGTACCGAGTACGTCAGTCGCGAAATCAACCCGGCGTTCGCGCAAGTCGGCGAAGAAAAAGAGACGGTGGTCGTCTCTCGTTTCAACATCGAGCTGGGTGCCGGCGTTCATGGCGTCGTATCGATCATGTACCCGTTCTCGGCGCTAAAGCCGATCCGCTTGCTGTTACGCGGCCGTTTGCAGTCAGGCGAGCGCGACGAAAAGCTCGCGGCGCGCTGGGCGAATCAGCTGCAGGACGCCGTGAGTGACACCGAACTCGAGTTGACGGCGCAACTGGCCACCTTGCGTGTGTCAGCGGTCGATCTCGCATCCATTCAGGCCGGTGACACGATCTGGTTCAAGCCGCCGGAAGCTGTCAAAGTATTGGTCCAATCGACACACCTTTTCGATGCGGAGTACGGCACAGCGAATAATTCGGTTGCCGTGCGGATCACCGAAGTCATACAGCCGGTAGAGTCCTCCGCGTCGTTTGCGATCGGGCCGATTGGCGAGCAAGTCAGCGACTCAGAGAGTTCTTCATCTTCTCATAAAAGGTCGGCAGGTAGGTCGGCCAAGTCAGCAGGAGCATCAGCAGCATGAGCGACATATCCATGGGAACGATCGCGAAAGCGAATGGCGAAGGCGATGCCGCCATGCAGCTGGATCTCATCCAGAATGTAGCGGTCAGCATCTCCGTCGAAGTGGGTCGATCCTCCCTGCGCATCCGCGACTTGTTGCGCTTAGGCCAGGGCAGCGTCGTTGAGCTCGATCGCGTTGCAGGCGAGCCCCTCGATGTCTGTGTGAATAACACGGTGATCGCACGGGGCGAGGTCGTACTGGTCAACGAGCGTTACGGCATACGTTTAACGCAAGTGGTCGATCCCGAAGATCGCGTTAAGCATCTTTGATTTGATATGGATCCGGTGCGCTACATTTCGGCCATCATTTTGGTGGCCGCACTTTTGGCATTGGCGATTTGGGTGCTGCGTCGGTTCAACGTGGCCGGCGTGGGCGTACCATCTCGGCTCAAAGTCGTTTCGCATTTGAGTGTTGGCACCCGAGAGAAGTTACTAGTTGTCCGCTTCGGCGACGAGGACGTGTTGCTCGGCATCACGCCCCACTCGATCACGCGCCTCGGGGCTGTGCCAGCGGGTTCCGATCAGGGTGAGACCGATAAATTTCGGACGGAACTGGAGTCGCAGTCGTGAAGCGTTCACTTGCTAGCGCGCTTTGGGTTGTCTTGGCCTTTGCGATGATGCCGCTGGGTCTGGCCCAGGATGCCGCCTCTATCGAGGTTTTGCGCGCCGCACCGGTCGCCGGCGGCGGTCAGGCCTACAGCTTGACCCTTCAGGCGTTAGGGCTGGTCACGCTTCTAACGTTACTGCCTGCGATCGTCCTGTCGATGACGGCATTTACGCGTGTCGTCATCGTGCTTGGCTTGCTGCGTCAGGCGATGGGTACGGCATCCACGCCACCAAATCAAGTGATTGTGGGTTTGGCGTTGTTCATTACTTTTTTCGTGATGGCGCCTACCTTCGATGAAGTGCAGCGTGTGGCTTTGACGCCCTATGTTGAGGACAAAATTCCGTTCGAGGAGGCGCTGGATCGTGGAATCGTGCCAATGAAGCGGTTCATGTTGGCGCAAACACGCGAATCGGATCTCAAGCTGTTCATGGATTTGGGCAACATCGATTCGGTACAGGAACCAATGGCAACGCCATTGCACGTGTTGTTGCCGGCTTTCATCACGAGCGAGCTGCGAACGGCCTTCACGATTGGATTTCTGATTTTCATCCCGTTTCTAGTCATTGATCTCATCGTCGCAAGCGTTCTGATGGCGATGGGTATGATGATGGTCTCGCCGATCATGATTAGTCTGCCGTTCAAACTGCTGCTATTTGTTCTGGTTGATGGCTGGGCGCTGATTGTCGGATCGCTCGCCGCGAGCTTTGGAGCACCCGGCTCATGAACGAGACTCAAGTCGTCGATTTAGCTCGCGAAGCTATTTGGCTCGGCGCACTCGTAGCTGGGCCGATTTTGCTTTTGGTTTTGGTCGTCGGCGTGGCTGTGGGTATCTTTCAAGCTGCGACCTCGATCAACGAAATGACGTTGAGTTTTTTACCAAAACTGCTTGCTGTTACCTTGTTGATTGCAGCCCTTGGCAGTTGGCAGCTCCAGCTCATTGTTGATTTCACGCGTCGTATCTTTGAGCGAATACCGGATATCGGGGGATGATGGCGTGCTCGAGCTCGGCCAATTCGTGCTCAGCTGGATGGAGTCGCTCCTGTTGCCCTTCACGCGGGTGACCGCATTCTTTTTGACGGCGCCGTTGTTTACGCAGATAGCCGGAAGCACGCGCATTCGCCTGATATACGCTCTTGCACTTTGCGTCCTGATGCTGCCTGCGATGCCAACCTCCACCAGTGCGCCGCAACTACCCTTTGGTGAGCCGAACTTGCTCACGCTGATGAGTGAGGCGTTGATCGGTGTCTCGATTGGCTTAGTGCTGCAGTTCGTCTCGGCTGCCGTGGTCGTAGCGGGCGAACAAATCTCGATGTCGGTGGGTATCGGCTTTGCGCAATCCTTTGACCCGTCTATCGGATCAACCCCAGTTTTATCGCAGTTCTTGAATCTGATCGCGCTACTGATTTTTATCACTGCCGATGGGCATACGGTCGTCATCAGCATGATGACCGAGAGTATTCGGGTATTACCGCCCGGCAATTTCAGTTTGCTCGACATCCAAGCGTGGCTCGATTTTTCGAGCATCATCTTCCGAGGGGCAGCGCTACTGGCTGCGCCGCTGCTGTTGGCGCTGTTGGCCGTCAACATCGGCGTTGGTGCATTGTCCCGCGCGACGCCGTCCTTGAATGTTTTCGCCGTTGGTTTTGCAGTCAGTTTGATCGTCGGATTCGCGATGTTGTTTATTCTGATGCCCGTGATCGGCGAACGAGTCACTGAGCTTTGGGGTATGGCTGAGGCGTACATTCGAGCTCGACTTCTGGGGCAAGGCTAGCGTCATGGCAGAAGATCAGGGCCAAGAAAAAACAGAAGAGCCGACTGCGAAGCGATTGCAGCAGGCCCGAGAGCGCGGCGAGCTGCCGCGATCGCCCGATTTTGGTGGTGCCATGGTCGTCATGGCGCTGTGCGCCATGCTGATGTTCATTGGTGGCGACATCGTCAACGACATCACTGCTCAAATGAAGCAGAGCTTTAGTTTTACTCGTGGTCAACTCGATGATGTGAATGATTTGCCGATGACGCTCGGCCAGTCGATCTTCGCTGGGCTTTGGTCGGTCAAGTGGTTGTTCTTGGTTGCGGTGGTCGTTGCCTTATTCGCTGCATCGATCAACGGAGGCTTTCAGTTTTCAGCGAAGGCGGCCGCACCCAAGGGTTCCAAGCTCAATCCGTTGACCGGTTTGAAGCGTATGTTCGGACCACAAGCTTTGATGGGTGTGCTGCGTAATCTTCTCAAGTTCTTCGGAATCGCTGGCGTATTGGTGTTGCTGTTGTGGCAACGACGCGAGGAGATCGTCGCGATGTCGCGAGACGCTCTCGAGCCGATGATGGTGCACGGTGCGTCACTCGCACTCACTATTTTTACGTTGGTCTCTGCAGTCGTCGCTGCGATTGCTATTTTGGATGTCCCTTATCAAAGATGGAACTACTTGCGGCGTCTGCGGATGACGAAGCAAGAGGTTCGCGACGAGATGAAGGACATCGAAGGTCGTCCCGAGGTCAAGCAGCAGATTCGCCGTAAGCAACGCGAGTTAAGTCGCGGGCGCATGCTCGATAAAGTCAAACAAGCGGATGTCGTTATCGTCAATCCGAGTGAGTTTGCGGTTGCGCTCGAGTATGACGAGGAGCGTAGTAGCGTGCCGATCGTTCTTGCCAAAGGAAAAGGCGAGGTTGCTCGGGCGATTAAGGAGCGCGCGGCAGCGTCCGGCGTTCCTGAAGTGTCGGCGCCGCCTCTCGCGCGCGCACTGTATTACACCACGGAAATCGATGATCCCATCCCCGAGGGTCTTTATCGAGCGGTCGCCGCCGTGCTCGCGTATGTCTTCCGCTTGAGCGCGTTGTCGGGAGATTTGCAGCGACCGGAGTTTGCGGCGCCCGAAGTACCTGATGATTTCCGCTATGACGAAGACGGTCGGCGTCCCACGGATAAGAAAACATGAGTAAGAACAAGAATCCAAGATGGTTCGGTAAGAACGCGGCCTCTGACGTTGTCCTTGCGCTTCGCGCTGGCGGTATCGAAAGTATCGTGATGGCGACTGGCGATGCGGGCGCGTTATCGCAGCTCTCGCGTGAGTTGGTTCGGCGTTTGCGTGAGTTAGGTGCGCGAGTTGAGTTCTATCAGAAGGGCGACTCGGATGCGGCAATACACGCTGCCAACAAGCTACTTGCCGATGTGCCGGTCGATCAGTTGACAGCGGCTCGCGCCGATGAGCCGCCAAGACTTTTGTTGATCGATAGCGCCGAAAATCTCGAAGAGTCGGAATTGCAAACTTTGCAGCGTTTGGGTCGTGCGCTACGTGGTTCGACGTTCCGCGCTGTCTATTTCTTGAAGGCGGATGGTGAAAATGGATTAGCTGAGCCGCTGCAGCGCTTGCTACAGACAAGTCCAATTTGGTGGATCGACGGCACAGCACCGATCGACACTCAAGTGGTTGCGCCTGAGTTGCCAGTGCAGCGCGAGACTCCGCTGCCCGTTCAAGAAATCCCTGAGACGGTTACGAAAGACGAAGAAACCGCGCCGATTCAGAGCGACATCAGTGAGCGTGAAGATGTTCTGACGGCGCTTGCAGCCGAACGCGCTCGCGAGCGCGGTTTTGATGCAACACATCGTCCATGGTGGGCACTTTACGGAAAAGCCGCCGCGATGCTTGTCACGGTATTTCTCTTCGCAGCAGGCGGATGGTTCGTTCAGACGCAGCTTACCAAGGACGATCGTTTGCGCGTTTATGACTGCGGGCTGTATTCGGATGAATCAACCTTGGATGTCGTTCGAGAGCGTTTAGGGCGGACGGTACCGACAAGGGTACTGCGCGAGCAAGATAAGTGGCGACTGCAGGTTGGGCCGTTTAAAGGCGCTGCCAATGCTGATCGTCATTTGAGTCAGTTGTGGAGTATTGGGCCCTGTCGTGTGAACCCGTCAATTCTGCAGAACACCAAAGAAGGTTAGTTCGATGAGCGAGAAAAAAACGACCGAAGATCAAGTTCGCCCCGATGAAAGTGGCGTTCTCAAATCGGCTAATAGTGCACCGCAACGGATGAGTGAATTCGTCAATTCGGCGATTTCAGGCAGCGCTGTTGCGCGCTCCGAAGTTGAGATTCAAAAGAACGAAGTGTATGTCGGAACTGCGCCCGAGGTTACGCCGAATGAAGTGTTTGTGGGGCAGACACCGGAGACGCAAAAGCCTGAGGAGCGCAAGGTCGACGCCTTGCAGGAAACGCTCGCTAAAGTCGATGCGATTGTAGAGAGCTTCGAGCAGCGACAGGCAAAGCTCGCTGACGCCTATGATCAGGCGGAAAAAATGCTCGAAGAAGTGTCTCGAATCAAAGAGGCCTTGACCTTCGACAACAAGTTGCGTGAGCGGATCGAAGCCACGATCGCGCGCACCAAGGGTCTTCGTCGCGGTGTTCAGCGCTGATTCGCGCTGAGTCAAATAGGATGAGTCATCATGAGTGAAGAGCAAAAATCCCTGGATCAAACAGGTTCTGATAAGAGTGACACGAATCCACTCGAGACCTTGACCTCGCTTGTTTTGGACGCTGCAGATGCAGCTAACGATAGTGCGCAGGTCACGAGTGAGGCTCTTACGCGCTTGTCGCGCGTAGTGGAGGCCAACGAGGAGACCAGCAAAGCGGTGCGCAATGCCCCGGCGATTTTAGGGGCGGTGATCCTCGGTATTGGTATCGTGTTGGCGATTGTCATTGCGGTCGTCTTTCGCGATATCTCCGCCAAGAGTGATGCTTTAGTCGCCGTCATGAACAATCAAGCGGCGCAAATCGCAGCACTCGAAGGGAGCCTCAAGCGGGTTGCCGAGTTTGAAGAGGTTTTGAAGAAGTACGAGAAGGTCGCTGACGAGACAACTCAGCGAGCGATGGTGGTTTTGCGTGAGCAAACCAAAGCCGACCGTGCCGCAATGATCGACCTAGAGAGTCGTCGCCTGAAGGAAATTCTTGGAACGGCGCGGGCAGATATTGCGGCGCGACCAGCCGCTGCGAAAGCGGAGGAGGCCGCGCGGGCCGCGGTGATCGAGCGATCGATCGCCAGAGCTAACGAGGCTCAAAATGCGACTTTCGAAAAATCGATCGCGCGTCTCGATACGCGTGTCAATGAGTTGATGGTGGCGGTAAAAGGGATCAAGCCGGCCGCTAGCGCTGCTGGGTCAACGCGCGCTGCTGCACTCACAGACACGCAAGCGCGAGAGCTCAAGAAAACGGCGCAAGATGTCGCGACGTTACGCAGTGAAATCGCGGAACTTCGGTCGATGCTCGAGAAGAAGTCGCCTGAGTTGCAAGGCGGCGTGCCTGCGTATCGAAAGCAGACGGGAAACTGAGTAGCAGTCGCTACTAGAGCGGAATCGCGAGACAGTCCTCGGTAGCACAAAGCTCGGCGCTACCGGAGATGACTTCGAGTTCGCCATTGCGCTCTGGGTCGCTGCCAGTGATGCGGGCAACGGGCCAACTCTCGAGTGTGTTGCTCGGAACGAGAGGCACGAGTAGCAAGGGCTTGTTTGTCTTCGCCCCGCGCACCCCTTGCAGATCGAGGGCAAGTTTCGCCCCGGGGTTTTTCAGCAACGGAAAGCTCAAGGGTGTGCAAACAAATTCATCAAGAAGTTGCTGCGCACCTCGCTCTAGATCGTCGATGGTCGATCGTAGCCACTTGGCATCACCGGCTTCGCCTTGATATGGGCGAACCCGTACGGGAACGCTCACTGTGACTTCGTGGGTATTGCCGGCCAAGCTCGCTCTTACCATGAGATTGCGCGGTGTGCGAATCCAGTCTGTCAACTCGCGATGACCTTGGGTAACACCACCGAATTCGGTCTCAACTGTTACCGTCGCGATGCGTTCGTCGCCACGAGTGTCGGGCAAATGAGTTCCCTGGTGTGCCTCGATCAGTTGGCGAAGGCGCTGTTGGCCAAGATCGGCGAGTCGAGCACGCTCGTTGGCAGACCACGCTGGATGTGCGTCAGCAGCGCGCCAAGTCAAGCGAATCGGGCGACTCCAGCCAGCTTTGACCGCAGCTGCGGGAGAGCCGCATTGGGTCGGCTGAGTGCAGCGCACCAACGCGTCTTGCGACGTGTCGTTTTGCAGGCACGCCTGCCATTGCGCCGCGCGATCGAGCAACTCATCTTGCGTCTCGGCAGCCAGTGCCGGATTGACGGTCACGCTCGCGAGCGCGGCAATGACGGTAAGCTGAATTGGCTTACGACTCATCGAGCGGCCGTCGTGCCACGTAGGCGCGCCACCTCGGTACCCGGTAGACGAAGCGTCGTCTGGTAGGTGTCATTACCGAGAGGTTCGATGCTGATGACCTCAACGCCTTGCAGTCGACCGTTCACGCGCGTGCGTGTGACATCGTTCTGCAGACGACTGTCATCCGTTGCGCTCTCACTGCCGAAGCTCACGCCGTACACCAGCTCGGCCATATTGCGATAAGCATCGATGCGAGACGCACGCGCTGCCATCAAGCGACGCTGGGCCACGTCTGTGCTCGGTTGCGCCGTGATCGACGCGTAACCAACCGCGATCAAGTCCTCAGGGGGCGGTGCAGCCGGAGGCGCGGGTGATTTGCGCGGCTTGTCGTACAGCTTCGCGAAAAGAGCTTGCGCGCGTTGGGGACGGCGGTGCTCGACAGCTGGGGCCGTTGCCTCGGGGACAACTTGTTTGGGAGTGAGTTGGGTGGTGGAGGTCACTCGGGTGCAGCCCGAGAGCGCCATTACGCCCAACCCCAACGCCAGGACGAATCGATGTGGTGCCATAGATGCGCTCATTAGCCAGGGTTCCCCTCTTTAGTCGACCCCGAGGCCGCTCGCTTGAGGGGCCGAGTCATTTCATATTGGCATGTGGGTTGCATACCACAACACGGGGATCGGCAAAGTCACACAGGCCTTGCCGGTCGACGACGTAACTTATTGAGCAGATTGAATTTTACTATGGCGTCGATGCCGTTTGCACTGCCGTCGAACCTTCGACAATGGGTCGATAACGTGCCGCTCCAGGCGGTCGCTATCCCCTTAGGCTTCCTATTGCTGCTCGGCATGCTCATCTTGCCGGTGCCGACGCCGCTGCTCGACCTCTTTTTCACATTCAACATCGCGCTGTCGCTCGTCATCATCTTCCTGTCGATTTCGGCGGCGCGCCCGTTGTCGTTCTCGGTGTTCCCAACGGTTTTGCTGTTTGCCACCTTGCTGCGCCTTGCGCTCAACGTGGCTTCGACCCGCGTCGTGTTGAGTGCGGGTCATGAGGGGCCTGACGCTGCAGGTGCCGTGATCGAGGCATTCGGTTCTGTACTGGTCGGCGGTGATTACATCGTCGGTCTCGTCGTCTTCGCGATTCTCGTGATCATCAACTTCGTCGTCGTGACCAAAGGTGCAGGTCGCGTGTCGGAAGTGACCGCCCGCTTCACTCTCGATGCGATGCCCGGTAAACAAATGGCCGTCGATGCGGATCTCGCCTCGGGACTCATCACGCAAGATCAAGCTCGTGCCCGTCGCAAAGAAATCACCTCGGAAGCGGACTTCTACGGCTCGATGGATGGTGCCAGCAAGTTCGTTCGCGGTGACGCGATCGCTGGCATTCTGATTCTGCTCATCAATATCATCGGCGGCGTGCTGGTGGGCACGATGCAGCATGGCATGGCTGTCGGCGAGGCGATGGAGCGCTACTCCATTCTGGCCGTAGGTGATGGTCTCGTCGCGCAGGTACCGGCGCTGTTGCTCTCGGTTGCGACCGCGATCATCGTCACGCGTGTGTCTGGCGAGGAGACGCTGCACGATCAAACGACGACGCAGTTCAATAATGTCGAAGCTTGGTGGCTGACGTCCGCCATTCTCGCGTTGCTCGGCATCATTCCCGGTATGCCGCATTTGGCTTTCCTCGCTCTGTCAGCCGTAACCGCAGCGGGTGCTTGGTTGCTGACAAAGAAAAAGCAAAAAACCGTAGCGGAGGCGAAAAAAGCCGAGGATGCTCCGGCGCCGCCGCGCGAACTCTCTTGGGGCGACGTTCAGCAGGCTGATGCCATTGGCCTCGAGGTCGGTTACGCATTGGTGGCGCTGATCGATTCTCAGCAGGGCGGTGCACTCGTGACGCGTATTCGAGGTATCCGCAAGAAGCTGACCTATGAACTGGGCTTCCTGATTCCACAAGTACACATTCGCGACAATCTTGATCTTCGCCCTGAGGCTTATCAGATCATGATCAATGGCGTAGTCATTGGTCGTGGGGAAGTTAAGCCGACACGCGAACTGGCCATCCACTCAGGTATGGTGCACGGCGAGCTGCAGGGACTGCGTACTAAAGATCCGACCTTCGGTCTCGATGCCGTTTGGATCGATCCGGCTCAACGCGATTACGCACGGTCACTCGGATATACGGTCGTCGACGCAAGTACGACTATCGCAACGCATCTCAACAAGATTCTGCAGGATCAGTCACACCTGCTCCTCGGACACGATGAGACTCAGCAGCTTGTCGATAAGTTGGCCGCTGCCGCTCCGAAGCTCGTCGAAGAGTTGGTACCGAAGAAGCTGCCGATTGGCACGCTGACGCAGGTGCTGCAGGGCTTGCTTGCCGAGGGTGTGGCAATACGCGACTTGCGCGGTGTACTCGCCGCACTCGCACCGATCGTAGAGAAAGTACAAGACGTCGAGGAGCTTACCGGTGTGGCGCGCATCGCGCTCGGTCGCATGATCGTGCAGCAGTACGTGGCGCATGGCGAAGAGCTGAACGTGATGACACTGGCGCCCGAACTCGAGCAGGTATTGCACGGCACCGTGCGACGCGGCCAAGGCGGCAACGTGCCGATCGAGCCGGAGTTGGCAGAGGGTTTGTTGCGGTCCGTAAATACGGCGGCGCAGGAAGAACTGAATTTGGATCGTCCGGCGGTGCTCGTGACATCGCCAACGTTGCGCCCGTGGTTATCCCGAATTTTGCGTCCGCGCGTGCCAGGTCTGGCTGTGCTGTCGTACTCGGAATTACCTGAAGACACGAATCTGAAAGTTACCCAAAGCATCACGGTGCAAGCGCGCCAAGGTGTGGCGGCCTGAGGATATTGAGACATGCGTATCGAGCGAGTCACAGCGGACAATTTCAGCGAGGCCAGTGAGCGGGCCCGGCAGCGTTATGGCAGTGACGCGCTGATCCTATCGACCAATAAGGTCGGCAATATCACCGAGCTTTTAGTCTGCGTTGAAGCCGATGACGATGGATTCGTCCCGGTGCCAGGATTTCGAGAAGAGCTCACCTCGCAGATCGCCAACGTATTACCGAAGCGACCGAACGCCGACGCCGAAATGCCCAAGGTGGCAACGCCCGCGGCTGTACCTGCTGCCCCTGTGGTCGCTGCCGCAGCCGGAGTTGATGGTTCGGCGTTAGTGAAGGCGATACGGCAGGAACTACAAGCACTCGAGAAGCGACTTTCTCACAGTAACGGTGCGGATTCGCTTGTGCGTGAGCGGATGGCGCTGCTGGAGCAGGGCGTCTCGGCGCAATACGCGACACGCTTGCTCGATCACGCAGATGATCTCGATGCGATGGCGCAGCAAGTCATCGACGATCTTGCGCTCTCGCTCGGCGAGCCGGTGGCGGGTTGCTGCATCGTAGGTCCAGCCGGTGCGGGCAAGACGACGCTCGCGATTCAGTTGGCGATCGAGACGGGCCTTGTGCAATCGTGGCGCGACACTCGTCCGGGTAGCCGAGAGCGTTTCTTCGCGATGACCGATCGCGCCGGGGTCGAGGCAGGCTGGGGTGCGAATGCACCGACGCAAGCAGTCATCGATTCGGCTGGCGCTGCTCTTGGGGAGCTGCAAGAAAAGTATCAAAGCAGCACGTCGTCTAGTCTGCGTTTGATTCTGGTGCTGCCAGCGACGATCTCGCGTAGCGAAGCGCTGCGTTGGTTGCAGTCTTCGTTGCCGATCGCCGGTGTCATGCTGACACACTGGGATACGGCACGTTTGCCGCTTGGTCTACTCACAGCGATTGCTGAAAGCGGTAAGTCACTGTGGGCCGTGGCGAGCTCGTCGGATCCGAGCGTGCAAGTACAGCCGCTCGATGCTGAGGCGATCAAGCAAGGTCTAAGCCTTATACTCCAACTCGCATTGTCGCAACCTCAAAACGCGACGGAGTAAACGAGGCACCATGGAAAACACACGTACCAAGATCATCGCGATTTCGAGCGGCAAGGGTGGAGTCGGTAAGACTTTCATCAGCCTGCAGCTCTCTGCCGCCTTGATTGGGTTGGGTAAGCGTGTGGCCTTGTTCGATGGCGACTTGGGTTTGGCTAACGTTCACGTATTGCTCGGCCTGAAGCCCGAATTCGACATCTCGGACGTCGTGGCCGGTCGCAAGAGCTTGCAAGACACCTTGCTACAAGGTCCGCTCGGCCTACAGATCATCCCAGGATCCTCCGGGCATCGCGACATGGCGGAGCTGGATGGACGCGGGCTCGCACGCGTGCTGCAAGGGCTCAATGATCTTGCGCCGAAGCCAGACTTTTTACTGATCGACACCGGTGCCGGTATCGGTACGCATGTGACGACTCTCGCTCGTTTGGCAGATTCGCTCATGGTGGTAATCCGTAATGAGCCCGCCTCGCTAGCTGACGCCTACGGTTTGATCAAAGTGATGCACGGTGATTTCGGTTTCCAGAAGTTTGAAATCATCGTCAACGACAGCACCAACGCGAAGGCGAGCGAAGCGGTCTTTACGCGGCTTAATGAGGTTTCTGTTCGATTCCTAGGCTTGCCACTCTCGTTGGCGGGTATCGTGCCTCGCGACGAAAGCGTCGCGATTGCGACTCGGCGTCGTCAGCTGCTTGCGGAATCGTCTGAGATCACACCCGCCGTGGCGGCACTGCGCAAGATTGCCGCTAATCTCGCGGCCTTGCCAGCGGAGCTGGATTCACCTGACTTTCTGCTCGATCGACTCGGGCCTAGTACCACGGCGACGCTCTCATGAAGCGTCGCGACTCCTACGAATCGGTGGCTGATTGCACCGACATCGAAGTGGCAGGAATGCCGGATGTCGCTGCGCACATGGGTCTCGTCAAGCGAGTCGCATCGCATTTTCGTTCACGTTTGCCGGCTGCCATTGAGCCTGCAGATCTGATTCAGGCCGGTATGGTCGGTTTGATCGAGGCGCTGGCCGCCTATGATCCCGAGCGTGGCAATGATTTCGAAACCTTCGCCAAACTGCGTATTCGTGGGGCGATGCTCGATGAGATACGTCGTGCGTCGTGGGCCCCGCGCAGCACCGTCAAGGTTGCCGTCGAGGCACGTGAAGCCGAGTCTCGTCTCGCCAATGCAACCGGCAAGGCACCGACGCATCGTGAGATCGCCGCAGAAATGGGACTCGACATCGCGCGCTATCACACGCTGCGGGGTCGAAACCAAGGTTTGGCAGAATCGACCACGCTCGAAGAAATCGAGTTTGCAGCCGAGTCGCCCTTGCCAGAAGACGAGGTTGAAGACGAACTGGTTGTTCGCGCACTCAAGGCTGGCATCTCCGAGCTCAATGAGCGCGAGAAGCTCATCGTCGCACTCTATTACGACGAGGAGCTCACTTTGAAGGAAATCGGCGCTGTGTTGTCAGTGAGCGAGTCGCGAGTCAGTCAGTTGCTGACGGCGGTGGCCAAGAAATTGCGCGGTTGTATGGAGTCGAGCAGAACACCGCCGCCAACGCGAACTTCCCCGGCCCAGCACGCCCGCAGCTGATTACGCTAACGGGCAGCCCTTAGAGCGCATTCTCAACGTTGCTTGATAGGAATGCGGCTCGCCGAAATCTTGGCTGCCCACTCGGCAGGCCCGCTTTGATGTACTGAGGTGCCATTAGCATCGACGGCAACCGTGACGGGCATATCTTTGACTTCAAATTCGTAGATGGCTTCCATTCCAAGATCTTCGAAGGCAACGACTCGCGAGGACTTGATCGCCTTGGAGACGAGATAGGCTGCACCGCCCACCGCCATGAGATAAGCCGCCTTGTGCTTGCGAATGGCTTCGATACCGGTGGGGCCACGTTCGGCCTTGCCGATCATGGCAATGAGCCCAGTCTCCGCAAGCATCATCTCGGTGAATTTATCCATGCGTGTTGCGGTCGTCGGTCCTGCGGGGCCGACCACTTCGTCGCGTACCGGATCAACGGGGCCGACGTAATAGATGACGCGATTACGGAAGTCGACTCCCTCGGGCAGTCCTTTTCCGCTTGCGAGCAGATCGGCGATACGCTTATGCGCTGCATCGCGGCCGGTCAGCATCTTGCCATTGAGCAGCAGTCGATCACCCGGCTTCCACGAGGCGACCTCAGCGGGCGTCAGCGTGTCGAGATTCACTCGACGCGACTCTGCCGAGGGCGCCCAGTCGACTTTCGGCCAACGGGTCAGATCCGGCGGATCGAGTTTTGCCGGGCCAGAGCCATCTAGCGTGAAGTGCAGATGACGCGTAGCCGCGCAGTTCGGAATCATCGCAACGGGCTTCGACGCGGCATGAGTCGGATAGTCCAGAATCTTGACGTCGAGCACCGTCGATAAGCCGCCGAGGCCTTGCGCTCCGATGCCCAGCGCATTCACCTTGTCATGTAGTTCGATGCGCAGTTCTTCGACTGCATTGTTGGGGCCGCGCGCTTTCAGCTCCGACATGTCGATCGGATCCATCAAAGATTCCTTGGCCAACAGCATCGCCTTTTCTGCCGAACCACCGATACCGATGCCGAGCATGCCAGGTGGGCACCAGCCAGCTCCCATGGTCGGTACCGTCTTAAGAACCCAATCGACGATGGAGTCGCTCGGATTGAGCATGACGAATTTCGCCTTGTTCTCAGAACCACCGCCCTTGGCAGAGACGGTGATTTCAACTTCATCGCCCGGCACCATTTCGACGTGCACAACTGCAGGCGTGTTGTCTCGGGTGTTCTTGCGCGTGAAAGCAGGGTCCGCAACGATCGACGCGCGCAGTGTGTTGTCAGGATGCAAATAGGCGCGGCGGACGCCTTCGTTGATCATCTCGGTGAGCGTCAGCGTTGCATCCCAACGTACGTTCATCCCGACCTTGACGAACACGACGACGATGCCGGTGTCCTGACAAATTGGGCGGTGGCCTTCGGCGCACATACGAGAGTTGGTCAGGATCTGAGCGATAGCATCTTTTGCCGCGGGCGATCGCTCGAGTTCGTACGCGCGACCGAGAGCCTCGATGTAGTCCATCGGATGGTAGTAGGAGATGTACTGAAGCGCATCAGCGACGCTATCGATGACATCTTGCTGCTTTATCGTGCTCATGGTGCGGTTCTCGAGTGAGTGAATGGCTATTTTAACCGGGCTCACGATGGCCGGGGCAGTCGAGCTGCCAACGCCGGTTGTCATCGAGGCAGGCTGCGCTTAGAGAACCGCCCCAGACACAGCCCGTATCGAGAGCAAGGACATCGGGGCGTTCGACTAGGCCGAGCGTTGACCAATGCCCGAAGATGACTCGACTATCGCCAGTCGCCCGCGGTTCGATATCGAACCAGGGCAGCCATCCATCCTTCTGCGTCCCTGGTGCGCCTTTCATTTTCAGATCAATACGACCGTCGGCTCGGCAGTAACGCATCCGCGTCAGTGCATTGATGATAAAACGCCAACGGGCAAACCCCGAAAGGTTGGGCGACCAAGACTGTGGCTCGTCACCATACATATTCTCGAACAGCGCCGTCGGATTCGACCGCAATTGATATTCAACCTCAGCTGCCAACTCGAGTGTCTGCGTCAAAGACCATGTAGGGACGACACCGGCGTGAACCATGAGATCGGATTCATGAGCGATTGCGAGCGGTCGAGTGATCAGCCACTCCAACAAGACATCACGATCCGGTGCGTGCAGGATGTCATCGAGCGTATCGCCATCGCGAAGCTTGCGTTTACCGGCACCGAACGCGACGGCTAACAAGTGCAAATCATGATTCCCGAGAACCACTTTTGCGTTCTCGCCGAGGGCGCGAACGAAACGCAGTACGCCCAAGGAGTCGGGACCGCGATTAACGAGATCGCCGACGAACCAGAGTTGATCTTTTGAAGGATCGAATTCGCATCGATCGAGGAGTGCTTTGAGCTCTGTGAGACAGCCTTGAACGTCGCCGATGGCAATACGACGCATCAGTGCAGCATGCCCGGCTTGGCGAGGCGAAACGCGGCGATCGGCGCCTCGAACTCGGTATCGTCTTCGGCTTGCATTTGATAGCTGCCTTGCATCGTACCAACAGGTGTTTCGATGATCGCACCGCTCGAGTAACGAAACCCTTGCCCGGGTTCGAGCAGAGGTTGTTCGCCGACTACGCCCGTACCGCGCACTTCCTGTACCTTGCCGTCGCTATCGGTGATGATCCAGTGACGTGAAATCAGCTTCGCACTTACCGAGCCGGCGTTGACGATGGTGATTGTGTAGGCAAATGCATACCGATGCTCATCCGGATCCGATTGGCTCTCGATGTATTCGGTAGCTACTTCGATTTTGATGTTGTATCGATCATCCATGGCGGCACGCTAACGAGGCGGAATGAGCTGCGCAAGAGCGGCGAACTCGCTGGGCTTTAGTGTCTCGGGCCGTGTCGAGGGATCGATCCCGCAGGATTCGATCGCGGCTACGTCGAGCCATTGCCTCACGGCGTTACGTAACGTCTTGCGTCGTTGAGAGAAGGCAGCTGTGACGAGTTGTCCGTAGCGCGCGTCGACCGCAAAAGCGGGCTCGCGCCGTACTGTCAGTCGAGCGACCGCAGACCACACTTCCGGCGCAGGTCTAAACGCCCCAGGGCCAACATCAAAGAGATGTTCCGCCTCGACCCAGGGTGCCAGCATCACCGTGAGCCGTCCATATTCACTGCTACCGGCCTCAGCGCAAATTCGTTCGATCACTTCACGCTGCAGCATGATGTGTAGATCCGAGATTGCGGCCGGGGTTTTCAGTAAGTGGAAAAGCAGTGGCGTCGAGATGTTGTAGGGCAAGTTTCCGATGATGCGAAGTGGACGTTGTTTTGTTTCAGCCAGCGCCGCGAAGTCAAATCGTAGCGCGTCCGTCACATGTAGATGGAGGCCTCGATCGCCAAAGCGTTGCTGCAGATCAGCTGCGAGATCCCGATCGATTTCGATCGCATCGAGTGCGCCTGCCGCTTGCAGTAGATCTTCAGTGAGGGCGCCCCGGCCAGGGCCTATTTCAACGAGTGGGTCGCCAGGCGCGGGATTGATGGCTTCAATGATATGGGCGATGACACTGCGATCATGCAGGAAGTTTTGGCCGAAACGTTTGCGAGCGAAAACCATCAGCGACGTTCGACGAGTTGTACGGCGAGCCGTAAAGCCGCAGAGAGACTGCCGCTATCAGCGCGACCCGTACCCGCTAAAGATAGCGCGGTGCCGTGATCGACTGAGGTTCGGATGATGGGCAACCCTAGGGTCACGTTCACCGCTGCGCCGAAGCCCGCATGCTTGAGCACTGGGAGTCCTTGATCATGGTACATCGCGAGGATAGCGTCGTATCGCGCCATCTCGCGCGGTACGAATGCCGTATCGGCGGGGATAGGGCCGAAAGCATCAATGCCGAGACGCTTCGCATCCTCGATCGCGGGTGTGATGATCTGGATTTCTTCGTCACCCAGTAGGCCGCTTTCACCGGCGTGAGGATTTAATCCGCAGACGGCGATTCTTGGGCGCTCAATTCGCCAGAGGCGTTGAAGATCAGCGTGCATCACTTTTAGGATGTCGAGAATCTTGCTGCGAGTGATGGCATCGGGTACGCGCCGTAGCGGTAAATGGGTTGTCGCAAGTGCTACGCGCAGGCTGTCAGCAACCAGCATCATGATCGGTAGAGGCGTGCCGGTACGCTCGGCCAGATACTCCGTGTGGCCCGAGAACGGTACGCCGGATTCGGCGATCACGCTCTTTTGTACCGGTGCCGTGACTATCGCATCGTAACGGCCAGTACGGATTCCATCGAGTGCGGCATCCAGTAAGCCGATCACGTAGCCGGCATTACGGATATCGAGTTCGCCCGCTCGTGAGGGAACCGCTAGTGCGCGATGCTCGATCTGCATCGGCAGCAGAGAGGGGTCGATCCCGATCGCGCGACTACGCTCTTCGAATAAATCTCGATCGACGAGACAGGTTATTTCAGCGACGTGCCCGAGGTCTTTACCAACTTGCGCACAGAGTTCGGGGCCAATACCGGCGGGCTCACCCGAAGTGATGACAATACGCGGACGAGACCGTGACGGGTCGCGGTCAACTCTTGATGTCGACATAGGCTTCGTCGCGCAGACGACGCAACCAGAGCTCCGTTTCTTCGTCCGCCTTGCTGCCGCGAAGTTGCAGGAAGGCGCGCTGACGCCGTAGTTCGTCAGTGCTGTCGTACTGACGCTTACCGAGCAGCTGCACGATGTGCCACCCGAATTGTGTGCGGAACGGTTCGCTGATCTCGTTCTCGCGCAAAGAGGCCAGCATCGCATCAAATTCAGGTACAAACGTGCCGGGAGCCGTCCAGCCGAGATCGCCGCCTTCGGCGCCGGAGCCCGGGTCTTCCGAGAGCGTTTTGGCGAGCACGGCGAAGTCCTCGCCTTTGAGGATGCGTTCGCGAACTTCACGCAGACGCTGTTCGACCGTGGCGTCGTCTTGGATTTCTGTGGGCTTAAGCAGGATATGACGAGCACGAGTCTGTTCGATCACCACTTGTTGATCGGCACCACGAACTTCGTTCAGACGCACGATGTGATAACCCGAGGGTGTTCGTAGCGGCGCACTGATTTCACCGGGCTTGAGACCGACCACAAGATCAGCGAGGACGGTCGGGATCTCCGGGCCACGACGCCAACCCAGAACACCGCCTTCGAGTGCCGTTTGGCTGTTCGAATACGCCACGGCTAAACGAGCAAAGTCTTCGCCTTGTCGAGCGCGCTGCACTACATCGTCGGCGCGACGGGTGGCCTCTTCGAGCTGCTGCGGTGTCGCTTCTTGGGGTACGGCGATGAGGATATGCGAGAGGTTGTATTCGTTGAGTTCCGAGGGACGAGACTTCTGCTTTTCGAGAAACTGTTCGAGTTCTCGTGGTGACACGTTGATGCGTTGGATGACATCGCGCTGCTGCAGCACCTGGATCGTCATCTCACGACGCACGGTTTCACGATAGGCCCCATAGTCGACACCCTGAGAGGCGAGTGCGGCGGGGAGTTGTGCCAGACTGATGTTGTTACGCTGCGCGACCTCGGCCAAAGCTTGGTTCAAGTTCTCGTCGTTGACACGAATGCCTGCGCGTTGCGCACGCTGGATTTGCAGCTCTTGCAAGATGAGGCGCTCGAGTACCTGTTGGCGCAGCACGTCGACGGGGGGCATTTCGAGGCCTTGCGCCTTCAGTCGTTCGCTCACCAGCGACATCTGCTCTTCGAGTTCGCTGCGTAACACGACCCCGTCGTTCACGACCGCGGCGACCCGATCGAGCATCACGCCTTTATCCGAAAGCGTGCGATTTTGCGCAGTAGCAGAGCCGCTGCCGATGACACAAAGCAAAGCCGCAAGGGCAAGCCACGAAGAGGGGCTAGAAGTCATGAGGTAGTTCCGGGAAAAATCAACGAGTTACGCCGGTCGATGAGTATCCTCGAATTGCCTGTTCGAGGAAAGCATCTGCTGAGCTTCCGACACTGGCCAAGCCATTGAGTTCCAGTTGCAGATAGATGCCAGTATCGCGCTCGCCGGTCCGCGTCGAAACGAATCGTCGTCCGACCAAGCGTAACCGCCAGCAACAGGCTTTGTACTCGGCTCCCGCGAAGGTTTCGAGACTGGAGCGGTCCTGCAGGTCGTAGACCATGCGTCCGAAGGCATTCCAACGTCGACTCACCGGCCAGGCGCCCGAAACCTCGCCTTGCTCGAGCCGATCGTGTTGATATCGGTAGGCGAGATTCAGTGCGCGCTCGGCATCGGGTCGGTATTGGAGTCGAACCTGGCTACGCTCCTGACGGCTGTCGAGCGAGTTCCATTGCAAGCCCATGTTGACGTTCCAAGAGCGCCAGGCAGCTACCGACACTTGTGCGAAAAGATCGGATTCGTTGCGGCCCGTCAGAGGCTCATTCGGCAAGCGCACTCGCGGCGTGTCGAAGTAGAAGGTTTGCCCGATGGTGGCAGCCAGCTTTTGTCGACCGTTCTTGCCGTCGTAGATGCGCGCGGTCGTACCAAGACTGATTTGATTGGCATCCGAGACGCGATCTGCGCCCACATACCGCTCGGTCCGAAAGAGTTGTACGAAATCGAGATCGGGTATTCCCGTATCGAAGATCGGTAAATCGGCCTGATCTCGCCAAGGCGTCCAGAGGTAGAGCAGGCGCGGCTCGAGGGTGATGCGATTATCCTCCGCTGTTTTCGCACGACGCTCGAGAATGAAACCGGCATCGAGCGCGGCGAAGGGGAGTGAGCGCGAAGGCGATGGCGAGGCACCTACGCTGACACCATCGAGCTCATACCGCGTATAACGCCAGCCCGCCGACGGCTGTAGGTAGTAGCCCGGGCCCGACCAATCGAGTCCGATTCGTGGTGCTACATCGAGACGCCAACCCGTCACGCCGACTTCACGATCGAAGTTGACGAGTTCGCTATCGAGCGACCAAGCGATCGGAAGGCTCGAATTCTTTGAATTTCCTGCGCCGCCGAAACTCAATCGCGGAAGCTGTGCGTATGGCAGCTCCGCTACATCAAGCTGTCGATCGATAGTCTGAAACTGTTGAAATTCGCCGCGAAAAGTCCATCGATCGTCGCTGTAACTCAGCTGAGCGATGCGCTGTAGAAAAGCGGTGCTAGTGCCTTCAGCGCCCGCCGCGAAATCTTCGAAGTATTCTGCATCACTGACGCTTTGCGCGTTGATGTCAAGACGCCACCGATCACCAAAATCGCTACGGTGCTGAGCTTGAAGCCAGCTTCGATCGATTCGTCTGAGCGAATCTGAGGGTAGATAGTTCAGTCGAAGCTCGCCGCGATGCTGACGCGTGAGATATCGAAAGCGCGAATCGACATCGAGTCCTCGACGTCCATACAACATCGGTATCAGCGTCAGGTCGTAGTTAGGCGCGAGATTGAGATAGTACGGCACTGCCATTTCAACGCCGCCGCGCGTGTTGTAGCCGAGGTTCGGGAACAGAAAGCCGCTCTTGCGCTGATCGCCTAAGGGAAATGAGAGATAGGGGAGGTAGAGTATCGGTACCCCTAAGAATTCGATCGAGGCGTTTCGACCACTGCCGTTACGTGCAGCGGTATCGAGAGTGATGTCGCTCGCCTTGATTCGCCAATCCGCTCGTGCGCCCGGCTTGGTCTCTGGGCAGGTGCTGAACCAAACATCCGAGAGTGACACCGTGCCATCGAGACCGATGCGGATCGCCTCGGCAGCGCCTCGGGCGGGTCTCGCCGGTAGCGCGAACATTCCATTCTCGATCACGGCGCCATCGGATGGCTGATAACTCCCGGCTTGACCGGCGGCTTCGAGAGTGCCGTCTGAATAGCGAATCTCGCCATTGATGGTGAATCGACGGGTGTTGGCGTCGTACTCGACATCTTCGGCGTGCAGTCTTCGTTCGCCTTGGCGTAAATCGACATCGCCTTTTAGCGAGGCATCGCCATCGAGGTCGAGTGTGGCCCCGTCGCTTAGCACCTCGATCGGCTCATTACCCGGCGCGTTGATCGGTGGTGCAGCAGCATCGGGCGCGGTGGCCTTGACTTCGCGAAGTGCTGACGGTGCCGGACACAGTGGTGGGCCAGCCGTCTGCGCATAGGCGGCCTGCAACGTTGTCGCGATCAACAACAAAACGAGGCAGAGATGGGCGGGCAGCGGCGGCATCAGGGGGACCATTATAATGATCGCCCTTCATCGACCTACGGAAATCCCCCTAAGGTGTCCGACATTCGTCTTGCGCTGCTCTCCGACTGGTTGCGCCGCGATCTGGGCTTGCCCGTCGAGCGGATCGAGGTCGCCTCGGCCGATGCCAGCTTTCGTCGCTATTTCCGCATCTTTCGTAAGGGTGATCCGACGATGGTGGCGATGGATGCGCCGCCCGAGCATGAGGATGTGGGCCCCTATCTGCACGTCTCCGACCTACTGAGCTCCATCGGTGTGCATGTGCCCGAGATTCATGAAGTCGATCGTTCGCGCGGCTTCTTGTTAATGGAGGATCTCGGTTCGACCCCTTATCTAACCGCGTTGCAGCATCGTGAGCGTGCTCCTCTGCTTTACGGTGATGCCATGTCGGCCTTGCGTCGCATGCAGGTCGACGGGCGTGATCTTCTCCCTCATCTCGCGCCCTATGACGAGGCCGTGTTGCAGCGCGAGATGGCGCTATTGCCCGAGTGGTTTTTGGCTCGTCACCTACAGATCGAGCTGAGTCCAGAGGAACAACAAGCGCTCGATGCCGCCCGTGCTTTTCTCGTGGTCGAGTCGCTCGCACAGCCGACGGTTTTCGTGCACCGTGACTATCACTCGCGCAACTTGATGTTGCTCGCTGAGCGCGGACCCGGTGTCATCGACTTCCAGGATGCACTCGCAGGCCCCATTGGCTATGACCTCGCCTCGTTATTCAAAGATTGTTACATCCGCTGGTCGCGCAGCGAAGTGGAACAGTGGCTGCGTGGCTATCGTGATGCGCTAGTCGACGCAGGGCGAGCCGATCTTGCCGGTTGCGACGAGCGCGAGTTTCTCCGATGGTTCGATATGATCGGTCTGCAGCGCCACCTCAAGATACTCGGTATTTTCGCGAGGCTTTGGTGGCGTGACGGCAAGGCAGGGTATCTCGACGATTTACCCCTGACCTTGGCGTATGTGATTGACGCCTGTGCACGTTATCCGGAACTGCAAGCGCTCGGTCACTGGTTCGAGTCACGGATCGAACCGCTGTTAGGGGATGCCAACGAGCGTGCCCGTGCCGCTCGCGTGCCGGCATGATGAAAGCAATGATCTTGGCTGCAGGGCGCGGGGAGCGAATGCGTCCCCTGACGGATGAGCTACCGAAGCCTTTGCTCAGTGTCGGTGGCAAATCTTTGCTTGAGTGGCATCTTGGCGCGTTGGCGCGCGCCGGCTTTCGAGACGTCGTCATCAATCACGCCTATCTCGGTGCGAAGATTCCCGCCGCGCTCGGCGACGGGTCGCGTTTCGGTTTAAAGATTCACTACAGCGCCGAGGGTGATATTCCGCTTGAAACGGCGGGAGGAATCTTTAACGCATTGCCCTTGCTCGGAAGCGAGCCGTTCCTCGTGGTGAATGGCGATGTTTGGACGGACTTCGACTTTTCTCGTTTGCCGCCGATTGATACCGATGCGCTGGCGAGTTTGATTCTGGTGCCCAATCCGCCGCAGCACCCAAAAGGCGATTTTGCCTTGCAGCCGAACGCCCTAGGCTCGTTTGACATCATTGCCGACCCTGAACGCCTTGCGGCTCCGGATGCTGGGTCTCGCTACACTTACTCGGGTATCGGCATCTATCGACCCGCTTTGTTCGAAGGCTGTACTCCTGGGCGTTTTCCGCTTTTGCCGTTGTTGCGACGTGCGGCAGCGATGAGTCGTCTGCGGGGGCAGCTGTACGACGGATTTTGGTCCGATGTGGGGACGCCTGAGCGCTTACGGGATCTCGATGATCGATTGGGGGCGGGCGCCATTGGCTGATTATTCAGCTGAGCATTGGGCTGACCCTGCCGGGTGATCGGGCGTAAACTTGCGATATGAGCAAGGAAGGTTCAGCCTCGGAGGCTCTCTCGTCGATTGCGATCGTCGAAGAGCCTCGTAGTGGTCAAAAATATCGCACTCCACAAGGTTTCAGTGCGATCCGAGACGGTATCAAGGCCACGGCCGCTGCGCCCGCGCGCGTTCCCGGGGGGAAGCCGCGTTGGTTGAAGGCGCCGCTTGCCACCGGATCGAACTACGATTTCGTGCGCAAGACCGTGCGCGAACATCGCTTGGCGACGGTTTGCGAAGAGGCTAAGTGCCCAAATATCGGCGAGTGTTGGAATGCCGGTACAGCAACCATCATGCTAATGGGCGAGGTATGTACACGCGCCTGTCGCTTTTGTGCCGTCGATACCGGTAACCCGCGTGGATGGCTCGATGTTGAGGAGCCTGAAAATACGGCCCATACCGTTGCTTTGATGCGGCTGCGGTACGTGGTGCTGACTTCGGTTAATCGGGATGATTTGTCAGATGGCGGCGCGGCTCATTTTGCAGCTGCGGTGCGTGCCATCAAGCGCGTGTCACCGGAAACGGCGGTCGAAGCGCTCACGCCCGATTTTCAAGGTGTCTTGCAGGACGTCGAGACCGTCGTCGACTCGGGCCTTGATGTGTTTGCTCAAAATGTAGAAACCGTCGAGCGACTGACACATCCAGTACGAGATGCGCGCGCAAGTTACGCTCAAACACTCGACGTCTTGGCGCACGCCAAGCAACATCGACCGGATGTGTTGACCAAGACGAGCTTGATGCTGGGGCTTGGTGAGACCGATGCAGAAATTCTGCAATGCATGCGCGACCTGCGCGCGCGGGACGTGGATCTTTTGACCCTCGGTCAATACCTGCAGCCGACCGCCCACCATTTGCCGATTGAACGTTTCGTTACGCCTGAAGAGTTTGATCGGTATCGTGATTGGGCGCTCGCAGAGGGCTTTCGCGAGTGTGTCTCGGGGCCTTTGGTGCGCTCGAGTTATCGAGCGGAGCTCGCGCTGCAAGGCAACAATGCCGGACTCGTCAATCATCGACCGTAAACCCATCGTCCGTCATCTCGGGCGTGTGGCGTACTTGTGGCCCAGGCAAGCGATGCAGCGCGGTACCG
>JBMTZD010000028.1:0-26863 GCA_049455235.1 Steroidobacteraceae bacterium | reverse complement strand
GGCAACAAATTGAACATCTGGAAGATGAAACCGATGTTGTCGCCGCGAAAGCGATCTCGCTCGGCGCCCGAGAGTGGAGTGAGATCGGTGCCGAGGACTCGCACGCTGCCGCTTTGGGGCGTGAGCACGCCACCTAAGAGACCTAACAGAGTGCTTTTGCCGCTGCCGCTCGGGCCTTTCAGAAAAACGCGCTCACCCTGCGCGATATCGAGTCGCGGGATATCGATGGTCAGCGGTTTACCCGGCCACGAGTAGCGCAGGTCGCGAGCCTCGATCGCCGGTTTAGCAGTATCAGCTTGCATCGCAAACTACTTTAGCGTGATGCGCCGCGCTCCGCTTTGCAGTGTGATTTGGCGTTGAGCTGATGCCGTGATCAAGTTCACTTCGACTTTTTCGACGTCCTGCAGTTTGTCGAGTGCACTGAACTCGGTCCACGCGAGGGCCGCCGGGTTGCTGCAACGGTAATCGAAGCGAGCTCGGTAGTCGGCGTGACCCGGTCCGAGTTTGGGTGCTTGGTAGTCGACTTTCTCGAGTCGGCAGCCGGCATTGCGGGGGACGGCGAGAATGTTCTTGCCGCTTTGCAGCCAGCTGTCGGCCGTCGCCGTCGCTGCTTTCTGCTCGGCCGTTTTCGGTACGTTTTCGAAGCCGAGCACATGGATGGCGGGTGTCTCGATTTGCGCCGATAGCAAGCCACCTTCCAGCGCCAGGTTTAGCGTAACGATCCCATGGACGTGCTTACCTTGAGTCTGCATGCCGTCATGATCATGGTCATGTTCGTGGTCATGATCATGTTGATGGTCGTGCTCGTGTGACTCGTGACTCTGTTTCGTCTGGGCGGAGACCGAGTTTGAGCACAGCATCAGGGACGCCAACAGGGCGGACGACAGTAATGAGGTGTATCGACGAAGGGACATCGGGATCCTCCTGATCAAAATTCGACGCGCACTCCGGCGCTCAATGAGCGCCCTGCGAGCGGCGCCACGTCTTTCAGTGGCGAGGCATGCCGACGGGCGTCTTCGTCAAGCAGATTCTGGCCGCGCAGGAACCAAAGCATAGTCGCAGCGCCGGTCTCATGGCGATAGGCAATATCCGCGGCAAGGAGGTTGTAGCCGTCAGTGCGCAGCTCATTGTCAGCGAGCCGCGTTTGGGCATCGTGCCAGAGTGATTCGACGCCAACTCGCCAAGCGCCGCGCACCCAATTCAATTCGCCTCCGATTCGAAGCGGCGGTATCTGCGGCAGCGGATGCCCATCGGTATCGCGCGCGCGGACGAGATCGCCGAACACTCGAACGCCGAGGCGACCTTGCGCGACTTGGGCGAGTTCGTCGATTGACCATTCGGCCTCTATACCGTGGAAGCGAGCGTTGGTGGCGCGATAAGCGACTTCACGCAAGCCCGCTTCATGTTCGTGCTCAGCGTCGTCGTGCTCGGCGTGGTCATCGTCGGTCAGCGGTGACGCGAAGATGTAGTCACGATAATCGCTGACAAACACGCTGATCTTGGATTGCCATCGAGCGTCGGCCGCGTTGTAGCGCCAAGCGAGATCGGCCGTCCGAGCCGTCTCGATACCAAGATCCGCATCGCCTAGTTCATACCGCTGTAGTGCAAGGTGCGTCCCATCGGCATAGAGCTCCGTGGCGGTCGGATGCCGCTGCGTGCGCGTCAGTTGCAGGCTCCAGCGAGATTGCGGCGAACTCGACCAGACTGAACCTAGCGAGGCACTGATGGCATCGTCGCGATAACGCGAGTTGGCGACCGATTCCGCATCGAGGGTTTGACGCTCCCAGCGCGCGCCCGCTTCGAACAGCCATTCGCCTAAACGATGTTCTTCAAAGAAAAATAGGCCGAGGCTACGCGTACGTGAGGCCGGCAGGAAGGCTTCGTCACCGAGCGCAGCGAAATCGAGATCGCGATACTGAAGTCCGATGACGCCACGGCTCGTATCGTCGGCGCGACGATCCGCCGTCAGGCGCGTCTCATAGCCGAGCTGTCCATAACGCGTGGCAGGCGCGCCATCCTCAAGCTCGGCATGCTCGTAGTCGTTACGGGCGAGACGCAGTGACCAGCGCTCGATCCATCCCGAGGTCGGACGCCATTCGCTTGCGAGATCAATGCGGCGTTGCTCAAGATCGATACGCACATCCTCGTGATCTGCATGATCTTCGTGATCAACGTCGTCCGCGTGATCATCGGCGTGTTCTTCCTCTTTGTGGGCATGCGCATGTCCGCCCTCGGGCAGTCCATAGTCGCTGCGGTAGCCGTTGAGCGAAAGTGCAATGGCAAAGCGTTCTCCGCTCCAACCGAGGCCGATGCTGCCACCCTCGCTCCGTGCGTCGGTGTTGTGTAATTCGCCGCGCTCGTCGTTCACCTCTTCACTTTCGGCGGCGAGGGCGGCGCGCAGCGCTGGTGACTCGACGAAGTCTGCGATCGACAGATCGCCACTGCGCTTGGAAAAGCCATCGAAGCGCCACTGCCAGTTTCCGCCGAGGTCGCCACCGCTACGCAGCGCGAGCGCACGTTCCTCGTTGGCCGAGTCCCCGCGCAATTCGAGGCGGGTTGCGATCGGCTGAACGGTCTTCTGCAAGGCCAATCGATCGGTCACGACGTTGATCGCGCCAGCGGCAGAGGCGCTGCCGTACATCAGTGCAGCCGGTCCATGCAGTATCTCGATTCGGTTCGCAAACGACGGATCGAGCGAGACGGCATGATCCTCGGAGAGCGCGGAGACATCGAGCGCTTCCGCGCCATCCTGATAGACCTGTACCCGTAGTCCTCCCTGCCCGCGAATGATGGGACGGCTGGCGATCGGGCCAAAGGAGGTGGATGAGACACCCGGTTGATTTGCGAGTGTGTCGCCAAGGTTCGTCGCGAGCGCGCGACGCAGCTGATCGCCACTTAACAACAGGATCGGTTGGGCGGTTTCGAGTGCTGTGGTGCGCAGCGGCGTGGCCGTGATGATGACCTCCTGCAGCGTTTCCTCGGCAGCGACAGCGCCTATCGGAAGGGCGGCGCCGAGGACGAGTGGGGCAATCCGGGCGAGCCAATTCGAGTGTCTGTGCGATTTCACGGCGAGAAGTCCTGTGGGGAGCGCGCTTAAACGTTACTCAGTAACATATTACTTTATAACGTTGCGTCTGCAAGTGGCTCGCTGTGGAGCGAGCAGCCGTCGCCGCTTGGGCGGATAATCGCGCAGCCTCCCTATGAAACTCAGTCTCGACACCTTTCCAACCCACCTTCGCCAGGCGCGTCTCGCGCCCGCCTATTTGATTTCGGGCGATGAGGACCTGTTGGTCGCCGAGGCGGCCGACGCGCTGCGGGCTGCGGCGCGACAAGCGGGCTATACCGAGCGTGAAGTGCATTTTCCCGAGCGCGTTGCCGATTGGAGCGATATCGGTGCGGGCGCGGGATCCATGTCGCTCTTCGGAGATCGCAAAATTCTGGAGGTGCGTTTCTCGGGCAAAGCCGGTAAGGAAGGCGGGGCTGTTCTGCAGCGTCTCATCGGCATGGCCGGTGACGACACGCTGCTGCTCGTCATTACGCCGCGCCTCGATACCGCGACGCAGTCGACCGCTTGGGTCAAAGCGCTCGAAGCGCGCGGTGCGTGGTTGCCGATTTGGGAGATCACGCCGCGACAACTGGAGCCTTGGCTCGCCGCGCGTGCACGTCAGGCCGGTTTGGATTTGACGCCGGGAGCGCTTTCGCTTTTGGCAGTGCGGGTGGAAGGCAATCTTCTGGCGGCGCAGCAAGAGATCGAGAAGCTGCGCTTATTGCTGCCGGCAGGACGCGTGGATGAGCAGGCCATTCTCGAGGCGGTCGCCTCGAGCGCTCGTTACGACGTCTTTGCGCTCGGCGAGGCGGTGCTGCAGGGCGACGCCCAGCGTGCGCTGAGAGTGTTGGCGGGATTGCGCGGTGAGGGCGTCGAACCCACACTCGTGCTCTGGTCATTGACGCGAGAATTGCGAAATCTTTGGTCGTTACGCAAAGGCGAAGATCCGGCGCGGCGACCTGGCCCGCGTTTGCCGCCGAGTCAGTTGGCGGCGCTCGAGCGTGCGCGGCCGCGTGCCGCAAAACTACCGTACGCGCGCCTCAGTTCGCGCGCGCTGCGGGTTGATCGGATGATCAAAGGACGATTAGCCGGCGATCCTTGGAATGAACTCGGTTTGCTGTGCGCCGAGTTCTGCGGATTGCGCCCGGTCCGTGCCGGATGAGAACACCGATCGGAATTTTTGGCGGCACCTTCGATCCGATCCACTTCGGTCATTTGCGTACGGGTTTCGAGCTCACGCAAGTGCTGCAGTTGCAGCAACTGCGTTGGATTCCGAGTGGTCGTCCCGGGCACCGGGATGCGCCGCTCGCTACTCCAGAGATGCGTCTGTCGATGGTGCGAGCTGCGATCGAGGGTCAAAGCGGCTTTGTCGCTGACGATCGTGAGGTCAGGCGTCAGCGAACCACGTACACCATCGACACCCTCGAAGAACTGCGTAGCGAATTTCCCGATCAACCGCTGTGTTTGATTCTCGGCATGGATGCCTTCCTCGGTCTACCGAGATGGCATCGAGCCACTGAGTTGCTGTCGTTGTGTCACATCGTGGTGGCGCATCGACCAGGCTGGGTATTGCCGCAGTCGGGCGCCTTGGCCGAGCTGGTCGAGACCCATGGCACGATGCATGTGTCTGACCTGCATGCCGCCTTGAGTGGTCGCATTTACGTGCATGCCGTCACGCAACTTGAGATCGCCTCGAGTGAGTTGCGAGCAATCCTCGTCTCCGGCGGTGATCCCTGTTTTCTCGTGCCCGAGCCCGTGCGTCGAATCATCCTCGAGACGGGATGTTATGCTGCCAACTGATTTTTCAGGAGCTTTGCCATTCGCATGAAGACACCTCGTCAAAACTCTCGTCCAGCCTCTCGTGACAAGCGCGCCAAGGCGCCGACGAGACCACGCGTATCAGGCGTGTTGCCGGTTGTCGAAGCGGCGCTCGCTGACATGAAAGCGGTTGATGTTCGAGTGCTTGACGTACGCGGCATGAGTGACGTGACCGATTACATGGTTATCGCCAGTGGCACATCAGACCGACACCTGCGTGCAGTGGCTGATCGCGTTGTGCAGATGTCCAAAGCGGCGGGTCACCGTCCGCTCGGTGTCGAGGGCGAAGAGCAGGGCGAGTGGGTACTGGTCGATTTGCCCGATGTCATGGTGCACATCTTGTTACCCCGCACCCGTGAGTTTTATCAGCTCGAACAATTGTGGGAGCCAGTGGTTCCGAAGGTGGCCGAGCGTGCCCCTGCAAGCAAGTCGAAGCGCCCCAGTTCTCGCACGAGCGGCACAGCGAAGCGTCCTGGTGCCCCAGCCAAAAGAAGTCGTCAGGCTGCGCCAAAGCGTGATGGCGTGCGTGCCGCGAAGCCTCGCGGTAAGACGCCGAACCGTTAAGTCACACGCGACGGTCGGAGCATAGGCGTGCGACTGCGCATTCTCGCTGTCGGCCATCGCCAACCTGCATGGGTCGACACCGCCGTTGATGAGTATCTGAAGCGAATCCGCTCGCCTTGGCGAATAGAACTCGTTGCCATCGAGGCAGTCGCGCGCAGCGCAAGCGGCAAGGCTGAAACCGCCACATTGCGTGAGGGCGAGCGTGTGCTCGCGGCACTGCGCGATCGCGAGCGTGTGATCCTGCTCGATGAGACCGGCAAGACCTTCACGTCGCGCGAATGGTCGCAAAGATTGCAGCATCTGGCGGGTGAAGCCCCCGATCTTGCTCTGCTGATCGGTGGACCCGACGGGCATGCACCCGCGGTGCGAGCACGTGCGGCTGAGAGTTGGTCGTTATCGCGTTTGACCTTGCCGCATGGTTTAGCGCGCGTGATGTTGGCTGAGCAGTTATACCGCGCACAGTCGTTGCTGCTCGGCCACCCTTATCACAGAGATTGAGCATCCCTATGTTGATACTCGCTTCTGCATCGCCGCGTCGTCGCGAATTGCTGCGACAGATCGGCGTGCCCCATCAGGTTCAAGCGGCTGATATCGACGAAACACCGCTGCCTAATGAGGCGCCGGGCGACTACGTACAACGCTTGGCGCACGCCAAGGCCGGTCACGTGTTCCAGATACGCGCTGACGCGATGCCGGTGCTCGGCGCCGACACGACGGTGGCGATCGATGGGCTGGCGCTCGGTAAGCCGGTCGATGATCGTGAGCACCGTTCCATGTTCGAGCGACTCTCGGGGCGCGAGCATGCGGTGTACTCCGCTGTCGCACTGGCAACGCGCGAGGGTGTTGTGGTTCGGTTATCAGTGACCCGGGTCGCTTTTCGTACGGTGACCGAGACTGAGCGGGCGGCCTACTGGGCGAGTGGTGAACCTCGCGATAAGGCGGGCGGATATGCCATCCAAGGACTCGGCGCGATCTTCATCGAATCGATCGCTGGCAGTTATTCCGGCGTGATGGGCTTGCCGTTGGCCGAAACGGCGGCATTGTTGGTCGCGGCCGGTGTGCCGATATGGCAGGCTGGGGCATGAGCGCCGAGATCCTCATCAACGTCGCACCGCGCGAAGTTCGAGCCGCGTTGCTTGAGGGCGGCGTGCTGCAAGAACTATTCGTCGAGCGAGAGAGTCGACGTGGCATCGTCGGCAACATCTACAAGGGGCGTGTCACGCGCGTGTTGCCGGGGATGCAAGCCGCTTTCGTGGATGCGGGTCTGGCACGCACGGGCTTTTTGCATGCCCACGACATCGTCGGTGCCGAGGCACATTTCGATGCGCAGCGCGTCGCTGCGACGGCAGCCTCCGGTGGGCCCGCAGGGCTCACCGCCGCCTCGCGCGATGAGGATATCGATATCCGCCGACTCATCAATCCGGGCGACGATCTCATCGTCCAGGTCGTCAAAGATCCGATGGGTGCTAAAGGTGCGCGACTAACCACCTTTATTTCGTTGCCCTCGCGATACGTTGTCTTCATGCCGCGCGGTCGCGGGATCGGCATATCCGCGCGGATCGAGGATGAGACGGAGCGTCAAAGATTGCGAGATGCGATGCAGTCTTTGATCGGCGATGATCATCCGGGTGGTTATATCGTGCGTACCGCCGCTGAAGGCGTGCAGTCCGAACGTTTGGCGGCGGATCTCGCTTATCTAGACCGGCTGTGGTTGCATGTGCGTGAGCGGGGCTTGCGCGCCTCGCCCGGTGAGCTCGTACACGAAGAGTTGCCTTTGGCACTGCGAGTTTTGCGCGATGAGCTCGGACGTAGCGTCGAGAGAGTGTTAGTCGACGATGCCGACGAGCTCGTGCGCTTACAACAGTTCGTCGCCGACTTCATTCCCTCCGGTGCACCGCGTCTTGAATGGCATGCAGGCCCGCGTCCCATCTTCGATCTGCACGGCATCGAGGAAGAGATCAATCGCGCGCTCGAGCGCAAAGTGTCACTGAAATCGGGCGGCTATCTCGTCATCGACCAAACCGAGTCGATGACGACGATTGATGTGAACACCGGCGGCTTCGTCGGTCATCGCAATCTCGAGGACACGATCTTTCGCACTAATCTCGAGGCGTCGGTTGCGATCGCACGTCAGCTGCGTCTGCGTAACTTGGGCGGCATCATCATCATCGACTTCATCGACATGCGCGATGAGTCGCATCGCTCGCAGGTCGTTGCAGCGCTCGAGCAAGCGCTCGAAGCAGATCACACACAGACGCAAGTCGCGCCGATTTCGCCGCTCGGCCTCGTCGAGATGACGCGCAAACGAACACGCGAGAGTCTCGAACATCTGCTCTGCGAGGTCTGTCCGACTTGCGACGGACATGGCTCCATCCGCTCGGTCGAGACGGTTTGTCAGGATATTTTCCGCGAGATTCTGCGTCAGGCACGGCAGTTCGGTAGTCGAGAGTTGTTGGTGCTCGCCCATCAGGATGTCATCGAGCGTCTGCTTGGCGAAGAATCGACGGTGCTCGCGGAACTCGAGGCCGAGACGGAAAGGCCTATTCGGTTGCAGGCAGAAGCGCTCTACGAAATCGATCGCTACGACGTGGTGCTGATATGACGACGCGAGATCGCGTGAAAGTCGCTGCGATCCAAATGACCTCAAGCGACGATGCCACCGCTAACATGGCGACGGCGCGTCGCCTGCTCGAGCAAGCGGCAGAGTCCGGTGCTCAGATCGCGCTGCTGCCTGAGAACGTCGCGCTCATGGGACGACGTGAGTCCGATAAGTTCGCGATCGCCGAGGATGAGGGTGCAGGGCCGCTGCAGCAGGCTTTGTCCGATGCAGCTCGCCAGTTGGGTTTGTGGGTAATTGGTGGCACGTTGCCGATCAAAGTCTCCGGTGAATCGCGAGTCGCAGCCGCGGTGCTGGTTTTCGATTCGTCGGGTCAACAGGTCGCGCGCTACGACAAGATGCATTTGTTCGATGTGAGTGTGGCGGAGCGGGGCGAAACCTATCGCGAGTCGGCGAGCATCGCGCCCGGCACATCGCCCGTGGTGGTCGATACGCCTGCAGGTCGCCTCGGGCTCTCGGTCTGTTATGACCTGCGTTTTCCTGAGCTCTTTCGCTCGCTCGTCGCCTCTGGTGCAAACTGGTTCGTGGTGCCAGCCGCATTCACCGTTCCAACCGGCCGGGCGCACTGGGAGACGTTGCTGCGCGCTCGCGCGATCGAAAATTTGGCCTACGTGGTGGCAGCGGGGCAGACGGGGCTACACGCCAATGGCCGCGAAACCTACGGTGACTCGATGGTTGTCGATCATTGGGGATCGGTGCAGGCGAGACTGCCGCACGGCGAGGGTGTTGTAGTGGCAGAATTCGATCTTGAGGCGCAGGCGCAAGTGCGCGCGGAGTTCCCCGCACTGTCGCATCGCCGTATCTAGTACTGCCACTGATCAAAAAGCCATGACTACGCAGATCGACTACGCTACCGACGACGCTCTCGGCCTCGCCAAGCAACTGATCCTCGAGCCTGCCGGACTCGAGTTCTCGCATCTCGAGCGAGCACTCGGCATCGTGCAAGCATCCAAGGTCGATGCCGCTGATTTGTATTTCCAGTTCTCGCGTGATGAGGGCTGGTCGCTCGAGGATGGCATCGTCAAAGAAGGCAGCGCGGCTATCGAGCAGGGCGTCGGTGTCAGAGCGCTGGCCGGTGAGAAAACCGGTTTTGCCTACTCGGACGAAATTCTGCCTGCCGCACTCGAAGAAGCTGCGCGGGCCGCCCGTGCGATCGCGGCCTCGGGTAGCGAGGCGCGTCAGCCGATCCTGCGGCGACAGCGGGGGCACGATCTTTATCGACCGATCGACCCGGTGGGATCTTTGTCCGATGACGAGAAGGTCAAATGGCTAGAGCGAGTCGATCGTGAAACGCGTCGCATCGATCCGCGCATCAAGCAGGTGATGGCGTCCGTATCGTCCTCCTTCGATGTCGTGATGATGGCCGACAGCGAGGGCACACTCGTGGCGGACGTGCGTCCGTTGGTGCGATTTAATGTCTCGGTGATCGTCGAGCAGGATGGCCGACGTGAAACCGGCTTCGCGGGCATGGGCGGTCGTTATTCATTGGCCGAGCTCGTCGCGGATGATCGTCCGCTCAACTTGGGTCGCGAAGCGGCACGGCAGGCGTTGGTGAACCTTACGGCGGTACCGGCGCCCGCAGGGGCTATGACGGTCGTGCTCGGTGCGGGTTGGCCTGGCATCTTGCTGCATGAGGCGATCGGTCATGGGCTCGAGGGTGACTTCAATCGCAAGGGAACATCGGCGTTTAGCAATCGGGTGGGCGAGCGAGTTGCTTCGGAACATTGCACCGTGGTCGACGATGGCACGCTGTCCGCTCGGCGCGGATCGCTCAACGTCGATGATGAAGGCACCCCGACGCGCTGCACGACCCTCATCGAAAACGGCATCCTCAAAGGTTATCTGCAGGATAAGTTGAATGCTCGTTTGATGGGCACCCACTCGACTGGTAACGGGCGCCGCGAATCTTTCGCCCATCTGACCTTGCCGCGAATGACGAACACCTACATGCGTCCCGGTCCGCACGAGGCGGGCGAGATTCTCGCTTCTGTCGATCGGGGTATTTACGCCGTCAATTTCGGCGGTGGTCAGGTCGACATCACCTCGGGTAAGTTCGTCTTCTCGGCGAGTGAGGCCTATCTGATCGAGAAAGGTCGCATTGGTGCGCCGATCAAAGGTGCCACTCTCATTGGCAACGGACCCGACGTGCTCACGCGAGTCGCGATGGTCGGCAACGATCTCAAGCTCGACGATGGTGTTGGCACGTGCGGCAAGGAAGGTCAGAGCGTGCCGGTCGGTGTGGGTCAGCCGACGCTGCGTATCGATGGGTTGACCGTCGGCGGAACGGGCTAAGCGGCGATTTCGGGCGAGCTTGAGACCAGCATCGCCTATCGCGCGATGCTCAAAGATGTCGGCTAGTCGCCGGATCGATCTCGCGTAGCAGTTTGCGCGCCAGTGCATCTCGTTTGTTAGCCGTCGAAGCGAGCAGCGTGATGTGCCCAAGTTTGCGACCGGGTCTTGGTTCTTTGCCGTAGTCGTGCCAGTGCGCGTCTGGAAGCTTCAGTACCGCATCGCGTGCGGGCATCGTACCGATCAGGTTGATCATCGCCACGTGCGCACGAGCCGTCGTCGAGCCTAGCGGTAAACCGAGTATGGCGCGAAGGTGATTCTCGAATTGGCTAGTGGCCGCCCCCTCGATCGTCCAATGCCCCGAGTTATGCACACGAGGCGCGGTTTCGTTGGCATAGAGTCTGCCGCCACGAACAAAGAATTCGACGTTGAGAACGCCCACATATCGAAATTGCTCGAGCAGACGCCGTAAGTGTTTGGCGGCCTGACGCTGTAGCGTGGCGGCATCCCAAGGCGCTCGCGTCAGGCGCAGAATGCCCTCGCGATGGCGGTTACGATTGAGCGGATAGATCGCGATTTCGCCACGGCTGCTGCGCGCACCGATGATCGACACTTCGAAATCGAAGGGGACGAACTCCTCGTAGATCAAACCTGCACCTTGCAGCTGCTCCAAGGCGGCGAACGCGGAGTCGCGATCGCGCACGATCGCTTGGCCTTTGCCGTCGTAGCCCAAGCGACGAGTTTTCAGCACACCCGGCAAGCCCACATCGCGCAGTGCGCGTTCAAGACTCGCACGCGAGTCGACGGCAGCGTAGCGGGTGGTCGGTATCGCGAGCTTCTCGAATAGACGCTTCTCGGCAATGCGATCTTGCGAGACGGCGAGTGCCGCGAGCGGCGGAGCGATGTTCGCGCTGCGTCCTAGCGCACGTAGGCTCTCGACCGAGATATTTTCCCAGTCGAAAGTGATGACCTCGCTGCGCGCGGCGAGCGCTCGCAGCAGACGCTTGTCGGTGAATTCGCCCACGAGCGACGGCGCCACCAATCCGCCGGGGGTGTTCTTGCTGCGATCGAGAAAGAGGAAGTCGAGGCCGAGTGGATAACCCGCGAGCGCCAGCATCCGACCGAGCTGACCGCCGCCGACGATGCCGACGGTCATGAACGCGGGTCGGGGTGCTCGAGCACGGCGGCCGTCTGCGCGGCTCGATAAGCTTTCAAAGCCGCATCGAGTTTGGCGTCTTGACGGGCGAGGATGGCCGTTGCGGTGAGTGCGGCATTGGTCGCGCCCGCATTGCCGATGGCGAACGTGGCCACGGGCACACCGGCAGGCATCTGCACGATCGACAACAGCGAGTCGAGACCGTTCAGCGCTTTTGATTGCACCGGGACGCCGAGCACGGGCAGGGTGGTTTTGGAGGCGATCATGCCAGGCAGGTGCGCAGCACCGCCGGCGCCGGCGATGATGACCTGTAGGCCTCGTGCCTCGGCGGTGGCGGCATAGTCGAACAAGAGATCGGGTGTGCGGTGTGCTGACACGACACGCACCTCGTGAGGCACGCCGAGTTGCTCGAGTATCGAGGTAGCGGCGCGCATCGTTTCCCAGTCCGAGCGCGAACCCATGACGACGCCGACGAGTGGCTTCATCGGCGCATTCTAGCTCAGATCCGCGAGGGCCGCCTCGATGGCCGCCGTGTCGAGATCACGCATCAGTTTGCCGATGTACTGTTTTTGACGGGCCAAACCACCACGCGCTTTGATGCGCTTGGCGGTGCGAAGTGCATCCAGCAGCGTTTCGGGCAAGGGTAACTGTGCCCATTCCGATTCCTTGAGCTGAATCAATCGCTCGCCCAAGGCTTGTGCGGCGTGCGCCGCGCGCTTGCGCGAGCTCTTACTCGGGCGCTCATCGAGCATCTCGTCCTCAGACTCCAAGTCGGGGGCGGGCAGATCGCGCGATGTGTATCTGGTGAAGCGTGACATGGCTACAATTCTGCCTCATGTCACAGCAAGTCGATGCATCGCGTATTCCTGAGCTCAAAGACGTGGTCTCAAGAGCCCTCGAGTCTGCCCGCCGAGCTGGCGCCAGCCAGGCCGAGGCCGATGCGAGTCTGCAGCAGGGTTTATCGGTATCGGTGCGGCTCGGCGAAGTCGAAACCGTGGAGTACCAACGTGATCGCGCACTCGGTATCACGGTGTACTTCGGTCATCGCAAGGGCTCGGCAAGCACCGGCGATCTGTCGGCGCAGTCGGTCGAGGATATGGTCGCCAAGGCCTGTGCGATCGCCAGGCACACGGCCGAGGACGAGTGCGCAGGGTTAGCTGATCCCGCGCTGCTACAAACCGAATTTCGTGACTTGCAGCTCGATTTCCCTTGGGACTTGCAGGCCGATGCCGCCGTTGAACTGGCGCGCGAATGCGAAGCGGCAGGGCGCGCCGTCGATCCTCGTCTGACTAACTCGGAAGGCGCCTCGGTCGGTAGTCAGCGCGGCGTGCGGGTTTATGGCAATACGCTCGGGTTTCTCGCCGGCGATTGCGGCAGCAGTCACTCGCTGAGCTGTGTCTTGCTCGCGCAAGTGGGCGAGGACATGCAGCGGGATTATTGGTACACCTCGGCGCGTGATCCGCGCGATCTCGAGGCGGCAGAGCTCGTGGGTCGACGAGCGGGTGAGCGTGCGATCGCGCGACTCGGTGCTCGGCGGCTGCCGACCGGTCCTGCGCAGGTCATCTTTGCGCCTGAGGTCGCGCGTGGTTTCATCGGGCACTTCATCGGTGCGATCCGTGGCTCGGCACAGTATCGCAAAGCGAGCTTTTTGCTCGGCGCCGCCGGGGAGCAGATTTTCCCCGAGTGGGTACAGATGCACGAGCGACCGCACTTGCCGAAGGGCGTCGCCAGCAGCAACTTCGACAGCGAGGGTGTGCGTACGGTCGACCGAGAGCTCGTGCGCAACGGTGTCGTCGATGGTTATCTGCTTGGTAGCTACAGCGCGCGCAAACTCGGTCTCGTGAGCACCGGTCATGCGGGCGGTTTACACAATCTTTTGGTCGACCCGAGCGTTGATCGGCCCGACCAAGCCGCGCTATTGCGTCGCATGGGACGAGGTTTGCTCGTCACAGAACTCATGGGTCAGGGCGTCAATGGCGTGACCGGCGATTATTCGCGCGGTGCCACTGGGTTCTGGATCGAAGGCGGCGAGATCGCCTATCCGGTGCACGAGGTGACCATCGCGGGCAACCTCAAAAATCTCTTCGCCGGTGTGCAGGCGATCGGCAGCGACATCGATGTGCGCGGTGGCGTGCGAGTCGGATCGATCTGGATCGGCGAATTTACGATTGCGGGCGAGTGAGCCGGCGCAAAGCCTCGCGGTATTTCTCGCTCGTTTTTTCGACGATCGCATCCGGCAATTTGGGGCCTGGAGCGCGCTTGTCCCAATCGAGCGTCTCGAGATAATCACGCACGAATTGTTTGTCGAACGAGGGCGGGCTGATGCCGACGCGATAGGTATCCGCTGGCCAGAAGCGTGACGAATCGGGCGTCAACACTTCATCGATCAGTGTGAGTCGACCCTCGGCATCGAGACCAAATTCGAATTTGGTATCGGCGATGATGATGCCGCAGTCGCGTGCGTGACGAGCGGCGAATTCATAGAGCGCAAGAGAGGTATCGCGCACCTTCGCCGCCATCGATGGGCCGATCAAAGTTTCCACTTCGTCGTAGCGAATATTTTCGTCGTGCTGGCCTGCAGGCGCTTTGCTTGCCGGTGTGAACAGCGGGGTTGGTAAACGCTCAGCGAGAGCGAGGCCGGTCGGCAGTTCGATACCACACACTTTGCCGGTTGCTTGATAGTCCTTCCATCCTGAACCAATCAAATAACCGCGCACCACTGCCTCGAGTGGTAGTGCCTTGAGCTTGCGCACGATGATCGCGCGGCCCTGCAGTTGTGCTCGCTCATCGGCATCGAGCGGTAAGTCGTCGAGGCTGCGATCGGACAATTGGTTCGGCACGATCGAGCTCGTGCGCTTGAACCAAAAGTCGGAAATTTCCGTCAGCACCTGGCCTTTGTAGGGGATGGGGTCTGGCAGCACGACGTCGAAGGCGGAGAGGCGATCGGTGGTCACGATCAACATGTGACCGGAGTCGATGTCGTAAATGTCACGAACCTTGCCTCGGTGCAGCAGCGGCAGGTGGCGCAGGTGAGTGGTATGCACTAAGGAGGTCGGTTGCACGCAGATGATCTCGTCGAGTTGCCGGCCCTTCGCCGGGGATTGGTAGTATTGCAGCATGCAGTGGAGCGGGAAACTCGTCGGCGGTGCGGTCGGCATGCTGGTCGGGGGTCCGGTCGGTGCTGCACTCGGCGTGTTGGCGGGTCACCTCGTCGACGATAAGGTTGCCTCGAATCAGGGTGAGGGCTCTGCCGGGGGCAAAACGCCGTCTGCCCAGTCGACACCGTCGCCCGCCCCAAAACCGCGAGCGAAAGCCTTTCATCACGTCGAAGATGGTGACCCCTTCGCCGAGGATGTCGATGTTGCCGAATCGCCGGCGATGGCCGATGCACCGTCGCAGGTGGGTGAGCAATTTTTCAACACCACCTTTGAAGTCATGGGACACGTCGCCAAATGTGATGGTCGTGTCTCTGAGCAGGATATCCGCGCCGCGCGCGCGGTCATGCAAGACTTCCAACTCGATACGGCGCAGACCGCGGTGGCGATCGAGCGATTCAATCTGGGTAAACAGCCCGACTACGACATCTCACGTGCGGTGATGGCGCTGCGCCGCGCCTGTGCCGGTCGACCTGACCTGTTGCGTACCTTTCTCGAAATTCAGATGCGCGCAGCGATCGGTGGCTCGGATCTGCGTGGTCCTGCGCGTCCTCTCTTGACGAAGGTGGCCGCGATACTCGGTGTCGCGGGTCTCGAGTTCGCCCATCTCGAGGCGGCATTACGCATTCGTTATCGCGCGCGCGGAAATCGCGGCGATGCGGCAGATTGGAATCGACCAGGCTCAGGCCGCACGAGTGAAGACGCGCGTGGCGCGCAGGCAGGATCGAGTGCCGGTGCCGATGCGGCGCGTAAGAGTCGTGCCGGTGCGGAGCAACAGCGCGCGCGGAGTGGTGGTACTCGCTCTGCGACGGCCGCTCGCATGTCCTTAGCCGAGGCGTACGAGGTGTTGGGTTTGCCGGCATCGGCTGGTCCTGCCGAGCTCTCCAAAGCCTATCGACGACAGTTGTCGCGCAACCACCCTGATAAGCTCAAGGCCAATGGATTGCCTGAATCGATGTTGGCGCATGCGCAGCAGCGCACGCAGCAGATCATCGAAGCATGGAACGTCATACGCGAGAATCGAGGAATCAAGTTATGAAGCTCTCACCCTGGATCGCCCCCTCGATACTCTCGGCAGACTTCGCGCGTTTGGGCGATGAGGTCAATGCCGTACTTGCAGCCGGTGCAGATGTGATCCATTTCGACGTGATGGATAATCATTACGTGCCGAATCTCACGGTCGGGCCGCTGGTATGCGAGGCGCTGCGCAAACATGGGATCAAAGCGCCGATCGATGTGCATTTGATGGTGCGACCGGTCGATCGTCTGGTCGGCGACTTCGCGCGCGCAGGCGCCGATTGGATCAGTTTCCACCCGGAGGCGAGTGATCACGTCGATCGCACCATTGGCTTGATCCGGGAGGCCGGTTGTCGCCCAGGGCTGGTGCTCAACCCCACCACGCCACTCTCCTGGCTCGATCACACGCTCGACAAAGTCGATCTCGTGTTGCTGATGTCGGTCAACCCAGGCTTCGGTGGTCAGGCTTTCATCCCGGAAACCTTGGCCAAGATTCGTGCAGTGCGTGAACGCATCGACGCGACGGGTCGCGAGATTCGTCTCGAAGTCGACGGCGGCATCAAGACCGATAACATCGGCGCTGTCGCCGCAGCCGGCGCGGATACCTTCGTCGCCGGCTCGGCAATTTTTGGCAGCCGCGATTACGCGGCGACCGTGCGCGACATGCGTTCGGCGGTGGCTGCGGCTGGCTGATTCAGTCGTGCCGGTCTGAATCCGAGTAGCACGACCGTTTTACCGCTCGCGCGCAGCACTCCGTCGTTCTCCAGTGACTTCAGTACGCGCCCGGCCATTTCGCGAGAGCAACCGACGAGCCTCGCAAGCTCCTGACGCGAGACGCGAATCTGCATCCCCTCGGGATGGGTCATCGCATCGGGCTCTTCGCAGAGCTCTCGCAGGCTGCGTTCGATCCGACCGCTGACATCGACGAAGGCGAGGTCTCGCAACTTGCGCGTGGCATGTTCGAGTCGCTCGGCCAGTTGCGAGGCGAGTTCGAGCGCAAGCATCGGTTGCTCGGCGGCGAGTTGCTGAAAGCGCGCATAGCGCATTTCGGCGATCTCGGCGCGACCACGGGCCCGCACAAACATACTGCGACCAGGCTCGGTGCCGAGCGAGACCATGGTGCCAAAGAATTCACCCTTACCGAGATAGACGAGCACCATCTGCTTGCCTTGATCGTCCTCAATCACCACCTCGACCGAACCGGATACGACGAGAAAGAGCACATCGGGTGGTTCGCCACCGCGGACGAGTACTGTCCGCGAGGCCACTTGTCGCTTCACGCCGATGTCGATGAAGCGCTGCATGGGCGATACGGGCTTCGGTACGACTGCCGCGGGTTTTGGCGGTGGACCGAGTGGACGCTGCGCCACCACGCCACTGCGCAAGCCCGGCGCGGTCGAAGCGCTTCGAACCAGATTGGCATTGGCAGATTTTGGGTTGGGCGGCATGGTGGTCTCTCCTCGGGGTGGGTCAGAACCAATAACTCGTACTCGTCATGACTTTGGCCGTCGCGTGCATGGCGTCGCGGACGGGTGGGGGTAACTCGGTGCCGCCGGCGTCGCGCGCCGCGGCGCCGTGGGCGATTTCATCTTCGCGCGTGACTTAGAGCACAGCGCGACTACGCGTATCTGCGGTTGGTAAGCGCTGCAGGTGATGATCGATGTGACCTTCGACTTGCTTCTCGGTTTCGCTGACAAAGCCAAGACTCATGCGATCACCCGCGACGGCCGCTGCGGCTCCGATGGCGAAAGAGCCGGCGTACCAAAGCGGGCCGAGCACGCTAGGCCGAGAGCCAAGCTCGCGCAGTCGTTGCTCACACCAAGCGAGGTGATCGGCCTCCTCACGGGCAGCCTGCAGCAGCATCTCGCGCACTTCAGGGCGCTGCGCGAAGGCCGCCTGACCGTGATAGAGCGCCTGCGCTGCGATCTCGCCGGCGTGGTTGACCCGCATCAGGTTCGCAGCCTCGCGTCTTTCGGCTTCCGAGAGACTCGCCTCGGGCAGATCCGCGCCCGGCATGGGACGAGCGGCCACTGGGGAGGCGAGGACCGAGCGGAGGGCGCGATCGAGGCTGGTCAGCAGATTGTCGAGGGGTTGTTGCATGGGATAGCTCATTTGTCAGTGGTTGTTACGGCCGGTGCGGTCGCGGCTTTAGGGGCGGATGGCAAAAATGTTGTGCGATTCCGGGCAGAGATCAGGGCTCTCCCAAGGGTGGGGCAGACCGGGCTGCAAGGAGGGTTTTGCAAAGACGGGGCGGCTCACGTACACTCTCGCGCCTTTTTCGGGACTTGCGGTACCCCGCCATTCGGGGCGCCCGCCGCAGTCGGAGAGCTTGGAACATGAGCACGGTATTTGCAAAACCCGCGACCGTTCGCGGTGACTGGTACGTCGTCGACGCCAAGGGAAAAACCCTCGGTCGTTTGGCGTCGCAGATCGCGTTGCGCCTCAAGGGCAAGCACAAGGCTGATTACAGCCCGCACGTCGACATGGGCGATCACATCGTCGTGGTCAACGCCGAACAGGTGAAGGTCACCGGTGCGAAACTCACCGACAAGATCTACTACCACCACACCGGCGCCATCGGTGGCATCAAGTCGATCGCTCTCGAGAAGCTCCTTAAGGAGCATCCGGAGCGCGTGCTGCAGTTCGCCATCAAGGGCATGCTGCCGAAGACTATCCTCGGTCGTCGTATGTATCGCAAACTGCATGTTTTTGCGGGCGATCAGCATCCGCACTCGGCTCAACAGCCGAAGCCTCTGAACATCTGATAGGAAGTATCGAATGCCCGCCACGAATTACGGCACCGGCCGTCGCAAGACCTCCACCGCTCGGGTTCACTTGAAGCCCGGCACCGGCAAGATTGTCATCAATGATCGTCCGATCGATGTGTTTTTCGGTCGCGAGACGGGTCGCATGATCGTGCGTCAACCGTTGGAGTTGACCGAGATGACCCAGCGTTTTGACGTGAAGGTCACTGTCGCCGGCGGCGGTATCACCGGCCAGGCTGGTGCGATTCGACAGGGCATCACCCGTGCATTGATCGAGTACGATGAGACGCTGCGTCGTCCGTTGCGTGCAGCAGGTTTCGTGACCCGCGATGCTCGCGAAGTCGAGCGCAAGAAGGTCGGTCGTCGCAAGGCTCGTCGCGGACCGCAGTACTCCAAGCGCTAATCGCGCAGGTGCACGGACTGCCGTCACGGCCACCGTTTTTGGGGGATCGTCTAGCGGTAGGACAACGGACTCTGACTCCGTTTACCTAGGTTCGAATCCTAGTCCCCCAGCCAAAACCGACAAGGCCCGCAGCGATGCGGGCCTTGTTCGTTTTGGGCATCCGAAGGGAAATCAATCGAGGGTGCGAACTCCGCTCGGGCTACCCACCAAGACGACGTCGGCCGCGCGCTTCGCGAACAGCCCAACCGACACCACGCCGGCGATCCCGTTGATCGTATTTTCGAGTGCGATCGGATCGAGGATAGTCAGTCCATGCACGTCGATGATCTGATTGCCGTTGTCGGTGATGACGTTCTCGCGCCATAGCGGTTGTCCGCCGAGCTTCACCATCTGCCGCGACACGTAGGATCGCGCCATCGGAATCACTTCGACCGGTAGTGGGAAGCGACCGAGCACATCGACCACCTTGCTCTCATCGACGATGCAGATAAAACGACGCGAAGCGGCCGCGACGATTTTCTCGCGGGTCAGTGCACCGCCGCCGCCTTTGATGAGGCGTCGATGTCGATCGGTTTCGTCAGCGCCGTCGACATAGAGCTCGAGGTCACCGGTACGATTAAGGTCTAGCACCTCGATACCGATGGCTCGCAAGCGGGCCGTCGAACTCTCCGAACTGGACACCGCGCCCTTCAAGCGATCACGCCAGGGTGCAAGCGCATCGATGAAGTGGTTGACCGTCGAACCGGTGCCGACACCGATCACCATTCCGTCTTCGAGATAGCGAAGCGCGGCTAGTGCCGCTGCTTGCTTGCCGTTAACAACATCATTCATGCGGTTTTCCCTCGGGCAAAAAAGAAGATGCCCGCTTGCGCGGGCATCTTCTCGTCTTTCAGAAGACAGCGAATGCGATTTTCATCCCACTCGCCGAGACTCACAAGGAGTCTTACTTCTTCTTGGCGACCTTCTTCTTAGCCTTAGCTTTGGTCTTCGCCTTAGCTTTCTTCTTGGCCTTAGCCATTGTATTTCTCCAGTTACGGGTTAGTCCGAGGGTGAGTATATACACGCGATTGCAAAAAACAAGCAAGGGGTCGTCGCGTTCACGTCGCGGTGGTCATCCCTCTCACTGCTCTCAATTCGACAACGACATCACGAACTTCCAATGCGCGGCATCGATAGGCGTGATCGAAAGACGATTGCCGCGCTTCAAGATCAACATGTCTCGCAGTTGCTTCGACTCGTGACGTCGTAACTCATCAAGCGAAATCACTCGAGAAAAACGCTGCTTTAAGCGTACATCGACCATATACCAACGCGGTGATTCCGGCTTAGATGCCGCGTCGTAGTGATCGTGTTTGCGATCAAAGGCGGTGTGATCGGGATAGCCAGGCTTCACGATCTCGATGACGCCGACGATTCCGGGTTCGTCGCAGCTCGAGTGGTACATGAAGGCGAGATCACCCACCGACATCTCGTCGCGCAGCATGTTGCGCACTTGGTAATTGCGTACGCCGTCCCAACAGGTCGTCTGGCGGGGGGCTTTGGCAAGATCGTCGATGCTGAACGTCGATGGTTCAGACTTCATCAGCCAATACTTCATGTTGTTTCTCCGCGGAAGAATTCGATCCCGCGCTCGGTGATGATGGCATCGAGCGGGATATCGGTGGTTCTGACGGCGAGTGCTTCGACTCGTTGGCACTCGTAGGCAAGACCGACGAGTTTAGGGCCAGGCCAGTGGCGTCGTAGCCGCCGAAAACTGAGCGCGCGATCGTAGTAGCCCGCGCCGCTACCCAAGCGATGGCCGTGTGCATCGAAGCCAACTAGCGGCAGCAAGATCAACTGCAAATCCCGCGCGGAAACCGGCGTGAGATCGGTTGGTTCGAGGATGCCGTAGCCGTTTCGGCGCTCAGTTGTCGTGGCGCGAGCAAAGGTCATCCGCTGCGCTCGTCGCGAAGTGACTCGCGGGAAGTAGACGAGGCAGCAGTGTTGATGGAGCAATCGCAGGATTGGCGCCGCATCGAGCTCGCTACCGATGGCGGAATAGATGCCAACCCGCAGGCCGGGCCGCAACCAACCACTTCTCGAGAGATGAAGTGCAACTTGGCGGTGCGCCGCTGCGCGCTGCTCTGGCGGCAGCGCGGCTCGACGGCGACGCAGTTCCTGTCGCAGGGCCGCACGCGCGGCGAGCGGCACGCGTTCGCTCAAATCGAACACTCCCCAGGATGAATTCGAAGACGTTACCCGCCTGTGCCGGTGTGAACCGTTGCTCTCGACACAGAGCAACAAGTGGGGCGGACTACGTCAGGTAAGGCTTTCCGCTCGAGGCGGACATGCACAATTCTGACAGCAAGCCCTGATGCCCCTGGGCGTTCAAAACTAGGGTCGAGAGGTAACCCGATCCACTATCGAACACCGCAGGCAACGCCATTAAAGGTTACACCAAAGACGTCCGCTCGTCAGAGCTCAAGCTGTTTATCGCGCTCGAGTGCCGCATCGATTCGTTCACGCATGGAGCGAACTTTGGCCGCGGCGTCAGCGTCGCTGCGCTGTTCTTTCGACTGCAAGCGCAACAAGTCGTTAGCTAAGTTCAGCGCCGCGATCACGGCGATGCGGTCATAGCCGACCACTTTGCCGCTGTCGCGAATGTCGCGCATCCGTTGATTGAGGTATTCGGCTGAGTCGAGCAATGCGGATCGCTCCTCCATCGGGCAAGCGACGAGGAATTCCTTCTCCAGGATGCGAACGCTGACTCGCGCGGTGTCTTTTTCGGTGCCGCTCACGCGCCATGCTCCAAGGTCTTCAGGCGACCGATCATCGCCTCGACCCGAGTGCGCACCGCCTCATTTTTTTGCAGCAAGTTGGCCCGCTCGGTGGCGAGATGGTCCTGCCGCTGGCGCAGCGCGCGATTCTCTTCGCGCAAAGCACCGAGTAAGGAGAGCACCTCGTCGAGTTGTTTCTCGAGGCGTTTGATTTCGGCGTCTAAGCCGGCGACCGTGTCGGTTGCAGAGGATGGCATAGGCAAAATTATAGGCCTGCGATTACCGGTGTCCACGGTCGAAGGGCATAATCAGCGCATGAGCCAACCTGATTACCGGGCGATCGAGAGCCGACTCGACGAAACGCGAGCCCTGACCGATCTACCGGAGGCGCACGGCACCCTGGCCGGTGCTTTTTGTGCAAGCAACGCCGTCGCCTTGCAGGACTGGCTCCGTGAGGTGTTCCCGGAGGGTATTGCCGGTTCTGCCGCGGGCGAGATGCATGCGGTCTTCGAGTGGACCCGTCACGTGCTCGGCAACGGACAGATGGAGTTCGCGCTGTTGTTGCCGGGCGATGATCGCCCGATCGATGAGCGAGCCGCCGCACTCGGTGAGTGGTGTCAGGGGTTTCTCTACGGCCTCGGTTCCACCCCGATTCCCGATGTGGATTCGCTGTCACCAGAGGTCGGTGAACTCGTCCGAGATCTCACGGCCATCACGCAGTTGAGTGTCGATGAAACGGAGTCGGACGAAAGTAACGAGGAGGCGTTGGCGGAGCTCATCGAGTTCGTGCGCGTCGGCGTGCAACTCTTGTTCGACGAGTTAGCGCCGTTTCGCCAGGAGAACACCGGAGGCGGTGGACCCGATGGTCCGGTCTCACTCCACTAAATCAAAGCCGCAGGGCTCGACACTCATCGGATCGGCGGGCGCACTGCCGCCACTCGGCCGAGATGAGTTTGCGCGCCGTCGCCGGCAATTCATGAAAACCATGGGACGCGATGCCATCGCGATCGTCGTGGCGGCGCCCGTGCCGATGCGCAATAACGATGTCGAGTTCGCGTATCGGCAAGACAGCAACTTTCACTATCTCACCGGTTTTGGTGAACCCGAGTCGGTGGCAGTACTGATCCCGGGCCGACCCCAGGGTGAGTATCTTCTGTTCGTACGCGATCGAGACCCGGCGCGCGAAACTTGGGATGGTCGTCGTGCCGGCCCCGTCGGTGCGCGTCGCGATTTTGGTGCCGACGATGCTTTCCCCATCGGAGACATCGATGAAATCCTGCCCGGTCTGCTCGAAGGACGCGCCAAGCTTTTCTACTCGGTCGGACACGACCGCGACTTCGACCAACGCGTCTTGGGTTGGGTGAATCGGCTGCGTGCCGCTGCCAAGCAGGGACGTCACGCGCCGCACGAAATGGTCGCCCTCGAGCACGTACTCAATGAGATGCGGCTCTTCAAAAGTCGTGGCGAGATCGATCGCATGCGCGAAGCGGCGCGCATTGCCGCGGCAGCACATGTTCGTGCCATGCGTTTTTGTCGACCCGGTCGTTACGAATATGAGATCGAGGCCGAGCTACGTCACGAATTCGCTCGTTGGCGCGCTGACATCTCCTATTTGCCCATCGTGGGTGGAGGTGCGAACGGCTGCATCCTGCACTACCGCGAGAACGAGTCGGTCTTGAACGACGGCGAACTGCTGCTCATCGATGCAGGGTGCGAATATCAGACTTACGCATCGGACATCACACGCACTTTTCCGGTGAACGGCCGATTTACCGATGCTCAGCGGGCCGCCTACGAAGTGGTACTCGAAGCTAACCTCGCGGCGATCGATGCCGTTCGCGTGGGCAACGATTGGAATCGGCCACATGAAGTAGCCGTCGAGGTGTTGACGGCGGGGATGGTGAAGCTTGGCCTACTTAAGGGGCGCGTGCCATCGCTCATCAAGTCGCAGGAGTATCGTCGGTTTTATATGCACCGCACTGGGCATTGGCTCGGCATGGATGTACATGACGTTGGTGATTACAAGATCGGCGACGCGTGGCGTTTGCTCGAGCCTGGCATGGTGCTGACCATCGAACCGGGGCTCTACGTCGCGCCCGGAACACGAGGTGTGCCACCGGAGTTGCGTAACCTCGGCATTCGCATCGAGGACGATGTGCTCGTCACCAAAGACGATCCCGAGGTGCTTACGAGCGGTGTGCCCAAAACCGTCGCCGAGATCGAAGCGCTCATGAGTGCGAAGTGATGAGTACGACCTCGAGGGTGCGGCGGTGAGTGACTACGCCGAAGTGGATCTGGCGATCGTCGGGGGTGGGCTCGTCGGTGCGAGTCTCGCACTGGCGCTGCGCCCGACGGGCTTGCGAGTCGCTTTGATCGAGGGCGTGGCGCCTGACGCTGCTTCCCAGCCGAGCTTTGATGATCGAACGACGGCACTCGGTAATGGCACGCGCCGTGTTTTTGAAGCGCTCGGTGTTTGGAGTGCGATGCAAGCCGAGGCGGCACCGATTCGACAGATTCACGTCTCGGACGCGGGTCGTGCAGGTTTTGCCCGGCTCGATGCGCGTGAGCACGATATCGACGCTTTCGGCTACGTCATCACCAATCGCGCGATGGGTCGTAGCTTGAATGCGGCACTCGCCCAGTGTGGCGATCTCGAGCGGCGCATGCCGGCACGCTGTACTTCAGTGACATTCGGGGCTGATGGCGTGATCTTACAGACCGAGCCCGGTGCAAACCCGTTGCGGGCGCAACTGGTCGTTGCCGCCGATGGTGCGAATTCTTTGGTCCGCGCGGCTGCGGGCCTCGCGGCGAGCGTGGAGGATTACGAGCAGGTTGCGATCGTGGCGCACGTGGCGAGTTCACGACCGGCCGACGGCACGGCTTACGAACGCTTCACGCCTAATGGTCCGTTCGCGGTGCTGCCGCTGCATGACGGTCACTATGGTGTCGTTTGGACTTTGGCGCCGGGTGCAGCCGAAGAAGTGCTCGCGCTATCGGATGCGGACTATCTCGCACGTCTGCAAACCGCCTTCGGCTGGCGTATCGGGCGCCTGCTGCAGGTGGGTAGGCGACAGTCTTATCCGCTGCGACTGAGTCGTGCCGCTGCGGTCACGGCCGAGCGGTGTGTGCTGATCGGTAACGCAGCGCAAGCACTGCACCCTGTCGCCGGACAGGGTTTCAATCTCGGCTTGCGTGATGCTGTGACCTTGGCCGAAGTGTTGGCCGAAGCACTCAAGGACGCCCGGCGTGGTGAGACGCCGGTCGATGTCGGGTCTGCCAACGTGTTGGCGGAATTCTCGCGTCGGCGCGCAGTCGATCGCGAGGGCATCATCGACTTCACCGACAAGCTCGTCAAACTGTTCGGCGATCAGCGTCCGGGTGTGCCGTTGCTTCGCGATGTGGGCTTGTTGCTGTTCGATCTGTCGCCGACGGCAAAGCAGGCGATGTCGCGGTTGAGTTGGGGATTTGCGGGGCGTACGCCGCGACTCGCGCGAGGTTTGTCGCTGTGAGCGGAGCAATCGCGGGCGAGACGAGTTTTGATGTGGCCATCGTCGGTGGCGGTCCGGTCGGCGCGGCGCAAGGTGCGCTGTTACTGCGAGCAGGACTCTGTCGGCCTGGCCGTGTGTTATTGCTCGAACGGGATATCCCTGCGCGAGAGTGGCCGGTTGCGCCTGCATGCGATCCGGCAGATCTGCGCGTGTTTGCCATCTCGCGTGCCAGCGAGCGCATCTTGCAGCATGCGGGTGTGTGGCCACTGCTAGAAGCGCAGCCTCGAGTGCTATCGCCCTATGAACGCATGCACGTCTGGCCTGCAAGTGCAGAGCCTCGCGGCGCGGGCAGTCTTCGTTTCGATGCGGCCGAGCTTGCTGAGCCTGATCTCGGACACATCGTCGGTAACGGCGCCTTACAGCGCGCGGCGCTGGCTGCATTCGAATCCGCAGGCGGCGTGCTGCGCGAAGAGTCCTTACAGCAGCTGAATTTTTTGACGGATGCCGTCGAGCTCGTGACCGGGGCGCAAACGGTGACCGCGCGTCTTGTCATCGGCGCCGACGGCGCGCGCTCCTTGGTACGACGCATGGCCGGACTTGGCATTGAGTCGCAAGACTATGGGCAGCTCGCCATCGTCGCCAATCTGGCCTGCGAGCATGGACACGAAAATACGGCATGGCAGCGATTTTTGGGCGAAGGGACGCTCGCGTTGCTGCCGCTCGCGAGTGGTGAGTGTTCATTGGTGTGGTCGTTGCCGCGGGCGCGTGCAGAGGCGTTGTTAGCCGCGAGCGCAGACGAATTCGATCGCGCAGTGACGGAGTCGAGCGACCGGGTACTTGGTGCCTTGCAGCTCGCGAGCGAGCGACGCAGCTTTCCGCTGCGCCGCGTCAATGCCGAGCGCTACACGCGCGAGCGTTGCGCTCTCATCGGCGATGCGGCGCATATCATCCACCCGCTCGCAGGGCAAGGCGTCAATCTCGGATTGCTCGATGCGGCAACTCTAGCGGAAGTCGTCGAAGGGGCGATCGCACGGGGCGAGTCGCTAGGGGCCGAGCTTGCGCTGCGCCGCTATGAGCGCTGGCGCAAAAGTGAGAACGAGCTGATGAGCCTCGCTATGGATGGCATCAATCGATATTTGGCCTTCGGTGGTGGCGTTGTCGGCGATATCGCGACGCGTGCCCTCGGTCTTATCGGACGAAATGCGACGCTACGTCGGCCTTTCGCGCTGCGCGCGCTCGGGCTCGAGGGCGAGTTGCCGCGCTTCGCACGACGACGCGCCTGATCGATCGGTCAGTCGAGCCGATCGATTTTCGCAGCGCAGATGAAATCGTTCTCGGACAAGCCGCCGATGGCGTGGGTGGTGTAGCGGATTCGGCAATAGTTGTAGCCGATGGCGAGATCCGGGTGATGATCTTCGCTGTTAGCCACATGAGCAAGCGCGTTGACGAAGCTCATCGTGCGATAAAAATCTTTGAAAACGAACTCGCGTTGCAGTTCGGTGCCATCGGGTGAGAGGCGCCACTCGGGTGATAGTTGACCGAGTAACCGCTCGCAGTCGGTGCGACTGAGCGGCGGAACGCCGCCTTCGCAGGGCAGACATTTTTTGGCCGCCAAGTGGTTGGTCGCCGAGGGGGCTTGCTGTTCATCGTGATTCATGCGGATTCTCGCTTGCGGTAACTGCGCGCGACGTAGGCTTCCACGAGTTGTTGGAACTCTTCGGCGATATGGTCGCCGTTCAGTGTGACGGTTTTCTCGCCATCTTCGTATACGGGGGCTACGGGGCGCTCG
>JBMTZD010000027.1:0-27989 GCA_049455235.1 Steroidobacteraceae bacterium | reverse complement strand
GGCATCATCACGGGCATCACCACGAACGTGTGCAGGCGCCCGACTACTCCCGCCAAATGGCGTTGCCTGAGGTTGGCGCAGATGGTCAACAGCGCCTGCAGGCCGCTCGAGTTGGTGTCATTGGTGCAGGCGGTCTTGGCGTGCCGGTACTTCAATACTTGGCGGGCGCCGGTATCGGCGAACTGATCATCGTCGACGGTGATCGTCTCGAAGCGTCGAATCTGCATCGACAAACGTGGTACGCCATCGCCGACTGCGGCCAAATGAAAGCTTCATTGGCGGCCGCGCGAGTGCAAGCCTTGAATCCCGAGGTCAAGGTCACCGCGCACACTGAACGACTGACGGCGAGCTCAGCAGAGACCCTGCTCGCGGGCTGCGACCTCATCCTCGATTGCACCGATAACTTCAGCACGAAATTTTTACTCAATGATCTGGCGCACCGACTCGGCAAGCCGGTGATCCTGGCGAGCGTTCATCAATACGAAGGCCAGTTACAACTCGTCGATCCCGCGCGAGGCACGAGTTGCCTGCGTTGCGTATGGCCAGAGGCGACGCGCGACGGATTGGTAGGTAATTGCGCTGAAGCAGGTGTGCTCGGCCCCATCCCTGGCGTGCTCGGTAGCTTGCAGGCACTCGAAGCACTCAAATATTTACTCGCGCTACCGGGCGGCTTGCGCGATGAGCTGGTTTTGATCGATCTGCTGACACTCGCCGTGCGCCGCATCAAAGCAAAACGCGCGCCTGTCTGTGCGACTCGCTGTGAACGTGTTGCCGCCGACGCTCGCGCCGAGCCGCCTACGGAAGAGATCGAGTACTCGGATCTCGATACTGCACTCGCGGATGAACTTGTCGTCATCGACATCCGTGATGCCGAAGAAATCAGCCGTGAGCCTTTGCCGCTAGGGCGCTTATCGTTGACGAAAACGCTCGCCATTCCGATGCAAGAGATTCTAGGTGGACGGAATCTGCCGGGCGACGGGCGCTATCTGCTCATATGCAGTCGCGGCAAACGCAGTCTCGCGACGTGTCTCACGTTACGCGATCGCGGCGTGAAAGAAGTTTACTCGCTGCGCGGTGGTGCTCAGGGTCTGATTTGACCCGCGCCACGCACGACGTATTTGTAGCTCGTCAACTGCTCGACACCCACCGGACCGCGCGCATGGAAGCGATCGGTCGAAATACCGATCTCGGCGCCCATCCCGAACTCGCCACCATCGGCGAATTGCGTCGACGCGTTGTGCAGCACGATCGCACTATCGACGGCTGTCAAAAAGCGCTCGGCCGTTGTTGCATTGGCCGTTACGATAGATTCGGTATGAGATGAGCCGTAGCGCCCGATGTGCTCGATCGCGGCCTCCACACCATCGACCACTCGCACGGCGATGATGGCATCGAGATATTCGGTCGACCAATCCTGAGAAGTAGCAGCTTGCACGCGAGGATCAACTTGCTGAACCTGTTCATCGCCGCGCACCTCGCAGCCCGCATCGAGCAGCGCCTGCACGAGCGGCGCAAGATGGGTCTGAACGGCCGCTCGATCCACCAGCAAGGTCTCAGCCGAACCACAGACCCCAGTACGGCGCAGTTTCGCGTTCAAAGTAATCGCAATCGCCATGGGTAAATCGGCATCGCGATCGACGTAGACGTGGCAATTGCCATCGAGATGTCCAATCACGGGCACCCGCGCCTCTTGCTGCACCCGCGCGACGAGACTCTTACCGCCACGCGGCACGATGACATCGATGTAGTCCGTCATCGACGACAATAGATAGCCCACGGCAGCCCGATCGGTGGTCGGTACGAGCTGAATCGCCGCCTCGGGCAAGCCAGCCGCCTTGAGACCCGCCACCAAGGCCGAATGGATCGCCGCACTCGAGTGCGCGCTCTCGGAGCCCCCACGCAAAATCACCGCGTTACCAGACTTCAAACACAACGCACCGGCGTCAGCGGTGACATTGGGCCGACTCTCATAAATGATGCCGATCACACCAAGCGGTACCGCGACACGCGCGATACGCAGGCCATTGGGTCGGTCCCACTCTGCGAGCACTCGTCCAACGGGATCCGGCAGACGCGCGATCTCCTCGAGTCCTCGCGCCATCGCTTCGACGCGTGCCGTATCGAGGCGCAACCGATCGAGCATCGCCGCACTGAGATTCTTCTCTTCGGCCGCCTGCATGTCTTTGGCATTGGCGGCGAGTATCTGCGCTGCCTGACGGCGTAACTCAGCTGCAGCTGCGATCAACGCCGCATCTTTCTGCTCACGCGTAGCGGCAGCGAGCACAGGCTGTGCAGCCAGAGCAGCCTCACCGAGTGCGGTCATCAAAGCTGCCAAATCGGCATTCGCTGTCGTCGTAGTCATGGCAACACCAAATCGTCGCGGTGAATGAGTTCATCACGCCCAGTGAAACCCAGGATCGCTGGAATGTCGGCGCTGCGACGGCCGATGATGCGTGCCGCATCGGCATCGGAGTACGCCACGATGCCGCGCGCTACCTCACGACCTTCTGAGTTTTGCACGCTCACCGTGTCGCCGCGCTCGAACCGACCGCGCAGCGCCGTGACACCCGCGGGAAGCAAGCTCTTGCCCGAGCGCAGCGCGCGCTCGGCGCCCGAATCGATGATGAGGGCGCCAACGGGTTTCAATGCGCCTGCAATCCATTGCTTGCGCGCAGCCACCGGGGTCCCCGTCGGTCGAAACCAAGTGCAACGGGCACCCTGCTCGATCCGTCGAACCGGATGGCGAGGCGCGCCTGCCGCGATACAAAAATGAGCACCTGCCGCCACCGCAATCTTGGCGGCCACGATCTTGGTCGTCATTCCACCGCTACCGACATCAGAGACCGAACCGCCGGCCATCGCCTCGATCGCAGGGGTGATCTCGCGTACTAACGGAATGAACTCGGCCGCAGTATCGCGATGGGGGTCTGCGGTGTAGAGCCCGTCGATATCCGATAGCAGCAGCACGCAATCGGCACTAATCATCTGTGCGACGCGAGCGGCCAAACGATCGTTATCGCCGTAGCGAATTTCCGCCGTCGCCACGGTGTCGTTCTCGTTGATGACAGGTACGGCACCACGCTCGAGCAGGGTATTGATCGTCGCCCGCGCGTTTAGGTAGCGACGACGTTGCTCGCTATCTTCCAAGGTCAACAGAATTTGCGCGACCGGCAGATCCGACTGCTCCAGTAACTCTTTATAGGCGTGCGCCAAGCGAATCTGCCCAACCGCCGCAGCGGCCTGACTCTCCTCGAGTCGCAACGGCCCCTTGGGCAAACCTAGGTGTCGTCGACCGAGGGCAATAGCCCCCGACGAAACCAGGACAACCTCTTTACCTTGTTTGCGCAGTCGAACGACATCCGCGACCAAGGTCTCGAGCCACGCACGATTGAGTCGGCCGGTTGCCGAATCGACGAGCAAGGCCGACCCAACCTTGATGACCACACGGCGAGCGCGCGTCAAGGGCGAAGCGGACGATGCGTTTTGGGAACGAACAGCCATGGAGGGCTCCTGATCGCGTGGCACTATAGTTGAGAGTCGAAGTAAAATCCGCAAACCAGATCCACTTCCTCCGCGCCGAGGTGATTTCCGTGAGCAGAGACAACGAACCCGTCAAGGGCCAGTGGTACGAGAACGTCGAAGAAGAAGAGACCTTTCGTGTCCTGTCCGTCGATGAGGATGCCGAAATTGTCGAGATCGAATATCTCGACGGCGAAATCGAAGAACTCGATCTCGAAGAGTGGCATGAACTTGACCTCGAATTGATCGATGAGCCTGAAGGCTGGTCGGACGAAGACGAGGATGACGAAGATTGGGATGAAGACGAAGAGGAAGAAGAAGACGAGGACGACGATTGGGACGAGGACGAAGACGAGGATGACGACTGGGAAGACGACGACGGTCGTGACCGGTAAACCTCGTTCGTGAGTGACGGCCTCGATAGCTGGTATCACGAAAAAGAGTCGGCTTGGCTCTATCGGCGGGTTGCGGAGTGCGAATCCGACCCGCTGAAGAGCCAACTGTTTCGCAAACTCGGTGAAGCTGCCGAGGATCAAGCCCGTAAGTGGGAAGCGCTGCAACCCGCGCGTCAGTTTGAATTTCGTCCCTCGATGCGCGCGCGCGTGGTTTCCGGGCTCGTCAATCGCATCGGTCCGCGCGCTGCGCGGCACGTGCTGGCAGCGATGAAACTGCGCGGTTTGTCGGTTTACACGGCGACTAGCGCTCCAGGCCATGTGATGCCCACGTCCGTGGCGCAAGTTGGCGAGCGACATCGCAGTGTCTCGGGCGGCAATTTGCGCGCCACCGTGTTTGGCATCAATGACGGCTTGGTCTCGAATGCTGCACTCGTCATGGGCGTTGCGGGTTCAGGCGCTGCCCCCTCAATCGTACTGATGACAGGAACTGCCGGCTTGCTCGCGGGCGCTTTGTCCATGGCAGCGGGTGAATACGTGTCGGTGCGCTCGCAGCGCGACATGTACGAATACCAGATCGCCCTCGAGAAGGAAGAACTCGCCGAATACCCCGAGGAAGAGGCGGAAGAGCTCGCGTTGATCTACGAGGCTCGCGGGATGAATCTCGAGCAAGCACGCGCGTTCGCTCGATCCTTACTCGCTAATCCGGATCATGCACTCGATGTGCTTGCGCGCGAAGAGTTGGGACTGAACCCGGATGATCTCGGCTCACCGATAGGAGCGGCCTCCTCCTCATTCATGGCTTTCGCCGTCGGCGCGATCATCCCTTTGACTCCCTTCTTGATCGGACTGCCGGCAGGTTCTGTGATGACCTGGACGATCGGCATCACCGCCGTCGCACTCGCCGCGGTCGGCTTGCTGATCAGCCTCTTCACGGGACGTAACGCTTGGCTCGGCGCTGCGCGCATGGTGGCGATCGGCGGTGGCGCCGGCGTCATCGCATGGTTGGTCGGAAGCTGGCTCGGAGTCGCGCTCGGCTGAGTGACCGCGCTGCGGCGCGCGCGACCCCACATCCTCAACGAGGCAGCACCCCTGCACTAGCCTTCGGTCTGGGGGTTCTATGTCCGTCAACCGTCGCCAATTCCTTGCTCACACCGCGCTCGCCAGCGCCGCTCTGGCTTTGCAGCACGGTGCCGCCATGGGCGATGCGTTGACGCGCCCTTATCGACGTATCGAAGACGTATGGCGCAAGAAATGGACTTGGGATCGCGTGGCGCACGGCACGCATGGCACCAATTGCGCCGGCACCTGCGCCTTCAACGTCTACATTCGCAACGGCGTCGTATGGCGCGAAGAGCAACAAGCCGAGTACGAGCGTTCGGGCACACCCGATGTGCCGGACTACGGACCGCGTGGTTGCAATAAGGGTCTACGGCATGCCCGCTACATGTACGGCAAGCAGCGCGTGCTGTACCCGATGAAACGCGTCGGCAAGCGTGGCGAAGGTAAGTGGCAACGCATTTCCTGGGATCAAGCCACTCGAGAAATCGCCGAAAAATTCATCGACGTTGCCGTCAAGCACGGCCCGGATTCGATCACCTTAGGTAGCGGCACGCAGCTCGCGGTGAAGATGGCTTCCTATTCCGCGCTTGCGCGATTTTCGAACATCACGGGCGTGACCGTCCCCGAGTTTTATTCGGGCGTCGGCGATCTACCCACCGGCTTTTATATGACGACGGGTCTCACCTACTTGGGTGACACCATGGCCGCCGTATTCAAGTCGAAGTGCGTGCTCGTTTGGATGGCCAATCCCGCCGTGACGCGAATTCCGGATGCGCATTTCTTTTGGGAAGCCAAATACAACGGTACCGAAGTCGTCACGATTTCACCGGAGTTCACCCCGACGGCGATGCACTCGTCGAAGTGGTTGAACATCAAACCCGGCACCGACACGGCACTCGCGATGGCGATGGTTCACACCATCATCGAAGAGAAGCTCTACGACGCAGCCTACATTCGCGAGCAAACGGATCTGCCGTTCCTCGTGCGCGAGGACAACGGCGAATTCCTACGCGCCGAAGATCTGAATCTCGTCGACATGCTCGCGGTGCGAGAGAACGTTTTTTATCTCTGGGATCAAAAATCCCGTCGAATGGTGCAAGCACCGGGCACCGGGGCGGCCGAAGCGCCGGTCGGACGTCGACGCCGCAAATTCGAAACGATTGCGCTAGGCGATATCGAGCCTGCACTCGAAGGTCGATGGACGGTGCAAACCCGAACCGGGAAAGTCACCGTCACGACAGTATTCGCGCTACTCAAAAAACGTGCTGCCGAGCATAGTCCGGAAAATATGTCCGCCGAGACCGGGCTCAATCCGAATGCCATGCGCACTGTGGCACGCGAATTTGCCAAAGCCGGCAAGCAAGCGATGATTTATGCCGGGTTTTCGGCCTGCAAGTGGTTGCACGGAGATATCTTGCAGCGCGCCATGGTGTTGCTCTGCGCACTGACCGGAGCAACCGGTCACGAAGGCGGTGGCGTGCAGATGGCCAACGGCCCGAAGTCGCGCGGTATCACTTCCTTTGCGTTTGCCGGCGTCGGCGCGGCCTCACGTATCGTGGCATCCACGCTGTGGGACTACGACCACGGCAAGATGAAGCAACTCAACGAGAAGATCTACGGCAAGAAACTCGCCGATGAGTTTGACTCTCACTATCAGCACAGCCTGAAAGAAGACTGGTTCCCTCAGTACGGCAAAAACGGCTGGAAGATGGGCATCTTCGCCGGCGAGAACGGTGCCAACTGGCGTGCATCGGGGAACCGCTGGCGCACGGAAGCGTTCGAGAAACTCGAGATGATCGTCGCGTTGGTGCCCGATGCGGGCATCACGATGCACCATGCGGACATCGTGCTGCCGATCGCGCACCACTACGAGCGTGCCGACATCATGCTGCAATCGCGCCACCCCTATGTGCAGGTGCTCGATCGCGCCGTCGAACCGTTAGGTGAAGCGGTAGATGATTTCGAAGCCCTACGTCGCGTCTCGGCAGCGATCAGCACCATCGCTCGAGAGAAAAGCACACCCGCCATCAAAGACGATGTCGATGGACGGACGTTCCGGCGAGATCTCAAGCGCACGCTCGCGCTATACACCATGGATGGCGCGATCAAAGATTCGCGTGACATCGTGCAATTCATTATCAACGCGACACCCGGCATTCCGAAGATGAGCTTTGCGGAGTTGGCCGCTAAAGGCATCGTACGCGTCGATGAGTCACGTGGCAGCACGGTATGGAATTCGGACGAAAGCCCCTTCCATGCCGATATTGCCGAGTCGGTACACGAGAAACGCCCGTACGAAACCTTGACCGGACGCCAGCAGTTCTACATCGATCACGAGTGGTTCCTGAAGTTCGATGAGGCCCTCCCGATCTATCACCCGCCGTTGAAGCAAAAGGATTATCCCCTGCAGATGACGATGGGTCATGCACGTCACGGCATCCACAGTATGTGGCGTGACGACTCGTTCCTCGTGTCCTTGCAGCGCGGTGAACCGGATATTTACGTTAACCCCGACGATGCCGCCGCACGCAACGTGCGCGATGGGGACTTGATCGAGGTATTCAACGACGGTGGCAGTTTCATCTGCATGGCGCACTTGTCCGCGGGCATCATGCCCGGGACTATCTACATGTATCACGGCTGGGATCCGACGATGTTCCGCGGTCGACAAAACTTTGCAGCCGTGATCCCGACGGCGGGGCTCGTCAAACCCACTTCGGTCGCAGGCGATTACGGGCACCTTGGCTACCGCGTGCTCGCCTACGCACCAAACCAGACTTATCGCGACTTCACCTGCAACTTCAAGCTGCACTCGCGCGGCAAAGTGACCGCAGCCAAAGTCCGCATCGCCTAAGTTGCGAATGAACGCCGCTCTCGATAACGCCACGCCCGACGCCGATGCCAAACTCGTCGCGATGGCGCGTGCAGAAATGTACGCCGGGCTGTCGCGATTATTCGCTTCGCCCGAACAAGCGATCGCCACCGCTTGGCTCGATCATGTGACGATCATCGAGCGCCTACTCATGGCCGATGAAGCGCTATCCACCGAGGGAAATCGGATCGCTGAACTCTTCGCGCTCTCGCAAACCGCCGATCTGGAAGAGAGCGCAGAGTCGACCGCAGCTTCGGTCGGCGCGAGCTACGGCGCCTTGTTCGAGGTTGGCGATCGCGGACCGCCGCTCGCGATTCGCGAAGAGCTCGCGCCGGGCGCTAATGCCGCAGCCAAAGAGGAAGTCGCGCGCTTTTATGAGCACTTCGGCTACCGCTTGGGCGACGACTACGCCTGGCGTCCCGACCATTTGTCGGTGCTGCTGGAGTTCATGCACTTTTTAACTTGGCACGAATCACAAAACACCGACACCGCATTGGTTCAAGGGCTGCGCGCCGCACAACGCGATTTCTGCCAACGTCATCTCGCGTGGTGGGTAGGCGATCTCGCCGACCTCGTTGGAAGCCGAGACGATGCACATCCGTTGCTGCAGGCGAGTCTGCGCGCAACCAAAGATTTCATTGCAGTCGAACTGCAGAGCTTGGGGGATTGAACTCGATGGGCCGCCAGATATCGATGGTAATGGATCTAAATAAATGCATCGGCTGCCAGAGCTGCACCGTTGCATGCAAGACGCTGTGGACCAGCGGCGAGGGAATGGAAAACATTCTCTTCAACAACGTCGAGACCAAGCCCGGCCCGGGCTATCCTAAAAACTGGGAACAAGTGAACGGCGGTTTTCGAAACGGCCAACTGCAGATGCCGCCGCTAATCGATGCGAAGGACTATGGCGGAGAGAAGCCGCTGAACTTCGACGAGGTGTATTTCGAAGGCAAGTCCGATCGTCTGCAACAAAAGGGCGATATGGGCTACGGCGCCAACTGGGACGAAGACACCAGTTCCGGTACCTACCCCAACAACTACCACTTTTACTTGCCACGCCTGTGCAACCACTGCACCAATCCGGCCTGTCTCAAGGCTTGCCCGACCCAGGCCATCTACAAGCGCGAAGAAGATGGCATCGTCGTTCTCGACGAAGACAAGTGCCAAGGCTTTCGTAAGTGTAACCAGGCCTGCCCGTACAAGAAGGTCTACTTCAATTTCGTCACAAAGAAGTCGACCAAGTGCATCTTTTGCTTTCCGCGCATCGAGCAGGGCGTTGCCCCCGCCTGCGCACGCCAATGCCCAGGCCGACTGCGCTTCGTGGGATTCCTCGATGATGAGAACGGCCCGATCCACAAGCTCGTCTATCAGTGGAAGGTAGCGCTGCCGCTGCATCCGGAATACGGCACCGAGCCTAATGTGTTCTACGTTCCGCCGATCCTCGCCGCTTCGTTCGACGAGAACGGCGATTTCGCCGAGAACCCGCGTATTCCGATGTCCTATTTGCGCTACTTGTTTGGGGACAAGGTCGACGACGCCTTGATTACGCTCCTCAATGAAATGGAGCGCCGCAAAGAAGGCAAGAAATCCGAGTTGATGGATTTGCTGATCGCTGCGGATTGGAAACAGCTGTTCGGCATTCCGGTCGTGAAGTACGCCTGAGGATCGCATGTCTGCCGAGACCCCTCCCGTCGCCCCTGCCGCTCCGTCCATTAGCCTCGGGCGACGACGTCTTGTGCTGTCGGCTTTGTTGCTCGCCACGGTTCTGGCGAGCCTCGACTCGAGTTTCGTGCCGATCGCGTTCCCCGACATCATCGACAAACTCGACACCAGCACGAGCGTGGTCGTTTGGGTGGCGCTCGGCTACCTCATTTCGGCCACCGGCTTGATGCTGCTCTCCTCGCGGCTCTCCGCTTTCATTGGCTCCGACCGCGTATTCCAACTTGGTGTCTTCATCTATTCGATGGCGATGATCGCTTGCACCTGGGCGCCCGATATCCAAACGCTGATTGCGTTGCGAGTCGTGCAAGGCGCAGGGATGGCGCTCTTCCTGCCGATCACGTTTTCTTTGGCTGCCGAGCTCTACCCCGCAGCCGAACGCACGAAGGCGCTTGGCATCATGCAAGCGGGCAACTCCGTCGGCTTCGTGCTCGGACCGATCTTCGCTGGTTGGCTCCTGGATGCTTACGATTGGCGCGCCCTGTTCGGCACGCGCATTCCACTGGCGTTGCTCGCGATCGCGGGCTCCTTCCTGATCACCGACGCCAAACACCGCGCGCGCGGCGCCGTCAAACAAGATTGGGATCTCGCCGGCGCGTTTTTGTTGACCCTCGCCATCTTCGGCATGCTGTTCGGTCTCAATCGATTACCAGTCGAGGACAATCATCGCGATCTCTTGGTATGGGCAATCACCGCCGGTGGTTTCGCCTCGCTGTATTTATTCATCCGTCATGAGGGTCGAGCCAAACTGCCCTTGATTGACCTCTCGCTCTTTCGCGAGAGCCGCGAGTTCACTCGCGCCTGCGTTGCCTTCACGGCCTACTTCGCAGCGCTGCCGGTGCAACTCTTCGTGCTGCCATTGGTGCTGATCAGCGCCATGGAGTTCAGCGCCTGGGATACCGGCATGACTCTCGCCGTGATCGCCGTCTCGACGACGCTCATCAGCCCTGCCGCCGGCAAACTCGCCGCCCGATTCGGGGCGGGCCGTCTCGCTGTCGCAGGCGCCGTTCTGACCGCGCTCGGCTACATCGCTTTGCTGCCGATCTCGGCAGATCATGGCCAACTCGCTTTGATGCCGGCGATGTTGCTGCTCGGGGTGGGCTCGGCGCTCTTCTTCGCACCGAACAACGCTCTGATGATGGGTAATGTGCCACCACGCGCCATCGTGACGGCCGCAGGATTGATCGGCGTTTTGCGCCAATCAGGGTACGCGGCCGGATTCGCGATGATCGCGAGCCTCGTTACCGCGATTCAAGACAACATCGAAGAGATTTGGACCGCGGCAAGTACAGCGCATCTCGATGCCGCAACGGCCGTTGGTCTCGCCAATCTCTTCGAGGGCGGCGGAATTTGGTCACCCGAAATTCTGCTCTTTGCTATGCGCGTCGGCGTGCTCATCGCCGTGGCCATTCTCGCGATCTCGATCATCAACAGCTGGCCGAAGGCCACGCTCGGTCGGCGCCAGGCGGTCGCAGCGAGCGGCGGAATCGTCGCCGGTGTGGCAGGCGGAGTGATCGTCATCGCCTCGGCCAGTGGCATCCCACTCTCGTTTGGTGGAGCCGCCGCGGCCCCCGTGCAAGTCACGGCGCCCGCTCCTTTCGGCTACTCAGCGAGGCAAATCAGCGAACCAGCAGCCTCACCCTCGCTCGACGGAGCGGCCCTCTACGCCACGCACTGCCTCGCCTGTCATGGGCCCAAACTTCAGGGCATTGCCGAGCTCGGCGTGCGCTTGGCAGGCTCCGATTACGTTCGCCGTAGCGATACGGCCGCCCTGACCGCCTTCCTAAAGGTGGGTCGGATGCCCGGCCAACCGGGTAACATCAGCGGGCGCGTGATGCCCGGTTTTGGCTATTTGCCGGAGCCGGAGCTGGTGGCGCTCGCGGATTTCGTCAAGAAAAGCGGCTCCTAAGCCCTTGAATTTGCTGGGACGACCCCCAGCTTCTCGAAAAGAGCTCAACTCGACTGGCGGTCACCGCGCGACCCGGATAAATTTGCAGCGCGGACTGAACCTCCGTTGATGGAATGAGTCCAATTCCTTGACCGTAGAATCCGGTCACACAGACACAGGAGTCCTTGACCCGTATGAAACGTATTTTGCTGTTCCTTGCCACCAACCTAGCCGTCATCCTCGTGTTGTCGGTCGTCATGAAGGTGCTCGGCATCGACCAGTACATTGCCGCCCAAGGCGGCAGCCTGTACGGCTTGCTCGTCTTTGCGGCCGTGTTCGGCTTCGGCGGCGCCTTCATCTCGCTCGCGATGTCGAAGTGGAGCGCCAAGCGCATGATGGGCGTGCAGCTCATCGAGCAGCCGCGTAACGAGACCGAGCGTTGGCTCGTTGAAACCGTGCGCCGTCAGGCACAAGAAGCTGGCATCGGCATGCCGGAAGTGGGTGTTTTCGATTCACCCGAACCGAATGCTTTCGCCACCGGCGCGAACAAGAACAAGGCGCTGGTCGCCGTCAGCACCGGCTTGTTGCGCAGCATGCGCAAGGAAGAAGTCGAAGCGGTTCTCGGTCACGAAGTCGGTCACGTTGCCAACGGCGACATGGTGACCCTCACGCTCATCCAGGGCATCGTGAACACCTTCGTGATTTTCCTAGCGCGCGTGATCGGCAACTTCGTTGACAAGGTCGTGTTCAAAAACGAGAACGGCGGCGGCTTCGCATACTTCGCCGTGGTCATCGTCGCCGAAATTTTCCTCGGTATCTTGGCAAGTACCATCGTGATGTGGTTCTCGCGCAAGCGCGAGTTCCGTGCGGACGCAGCCGGTGCCGTACTCGCGAGCCCCGCGGCCATGATCGGCGCGCTCGAGGCGCTCAAGCGCTCGCAGGAGCGCCAACAGCCTGAGGGTCTGCCAGAGCAGATGGCGGCCTTCGGTATCAACGCCGGCGTACCGAGCGGTTTGAAACGCTTGTTCATGAGCCATCCGCCACTCGATGAGCGCATCGAGGCGCTGCGCCGCATGAACGGGCTTGTCTAACGACGACCGTAGCGCGGCTTTGTTTGAAGCGAATGCGCCGCGTCGAGGTCAAGCTCGGCGCGGCGCGTTTACTTTGGGGAGGCATATTTGGCAATTTGGCTAGCGAGCTTTGAGGACTGACCCGCGATGAACGACTCCCCCGCTCCCGCACTTTGGCGACGCCTGATTCGCGCCTTCGTCAATTGGTTCGATACAGGCCCGTTGGTCGCCCCGACCGATGGCGCTGCACTCCCGGATATCCCTGACCGAATCGAATGGGCGCGCATCCTGCCATTCATCGCGATGCACCTCGCCTGCTTGGCTGTCATTTGGGTGGGTTGGAGTCCGGTTGCAGTTGGAGTGGCCATCGCGGCCTACTTCATTCGTATGTTCGCTATCACCGGCTTCTATCACCGATATTTCTCACATCGATCTTTTAAAACCTCGCGCGCAGGCCAGTTCATCTTTGGTTTGATCGGCGCCACTGCCGTGCAACGCGGACCGGTCTGGTGGGCCGCACATCACCGTCACCACCATGCGTATTCCGACAAGCCTGAGGATGTGCACTCACCGGCGCAACACGGCTTTCTGCGCTCGCACATGGGTTGGTTCTTGACCGCTCGCGGTTTCAGACCGGATTTGCGCCGCGTACGCGATCTACTGCAATTCCCCGAGCTGTGTTGGTTAGATCGCTTCGATATCGTCGTGCCGGTTGCGTTTGCGACGAGCATGTTCGGTCTCGGTGTCCTACTGCAGCATTTCGCACCCGACCTCGGTACGAGTGGCGGACAGATGCTGATCTGGGGCTTCTTCATTTCAACGGTGGCTTGCTATCACGGCACCTACACCATCAACTCGCTCTCGCACGTATTTGGCAAACAGCGTTATCGCACTGGTGACACGAGTCGTAACAACTGGCTGCTCGCGCTAGTGACCCTCGGTGAAGGCTGGCATAACAACCATCACCACTTCCCGAGCTCGACTCGGCAAGGCTTTTATTGGTGGGAGATCGATATCACCTATTACATCCTGAAGGTGATGTCGTGGCTCGGCATCATTTGGGATCTGAAGCCCGTGCCCGCCTCTGCGCGCGATCACTCGGCGCGACGCATACGCTGAGTTACGACGCATGAGCCGAATTGCCATCGTCGGCTCCGGAATCGCCGGCCTCACCACCGCCTGGCACCTACGCCATGATCACGAGGTCGTGATCTACGAGGCTAACGATTATCTCGGCGGTCACACGGCCACCAAAGATGTATGGCTCGGCGGCCATCACTACGCGATCGACACCGGCTTCATCGTTTTCAACGACTGGACCTATCCAAACTTCATCGCCTTGCTGACGGAGCTCGGCGTGCCGTGGCAATGGTCGAACATGAGCTTTTCGCTGCGCTGCGAACGCAGCGGACTCGAATACAACGGGACGTCCATCAACTCGCTGTTCGCGCAACGGCGCAACATCGTGAATCCCCGGTTCCTGCGGATGATCGCCGACATCCTGCGATTCAATCGCGACTGCAAGTCATTGCTGCGCGATGAGACACCCTCGGAAACACTCGGCCACTACCTGCAACGGGAGCGCTACTCGCGCCCCTTCATCGAGCAATACATTGTGCCGATGGGGCGAGCCATCTGGTCGGCCACAGGCGATGGCATGCTGAATTTCCCCGCGCGCTTTTTTGTCGACTTCTTCGATCGCCATGGCTTTCTGAATATCGATGATCGGCCCGTGTGGCGAACGGTGAGCGGTGGTTCGCGTGAATACGTTCGTCGGATCTCGACCATTTTCGCGCAAAACGGACGGGTCCAAGCGCGTACCAACACCCCCGTCAAACAAATCCGTCGATTAGCCGAACAGGTCGAGCTCGTCGATGCGCGCGGCGAAGTCGATCGCTTCGATTATGTGGTGATGGCGTGTCACAGCGATCAAGCGCTCCGCATGCTCGAGTCACCCACGGATCTCGAACGCGACGTGCTCGGCGCTTTTCCCTACCAACCGAACGATGCCATTCTGCACACCGACGATCGCGTCTTGCCGCGCAAGCCGCTCGCACGCGCGGCGTGGAACTACCACCTTCGTGATCCGGATACGGAGCGCGTCTGCCTCACCTACGACATGAATGTGCTGCAAAGTATCGACTCGAGCACACGCTTTCTCGTCACACTCAACCGTGACGACATAGACCCAGATAAGATCCTGGGTCGCTACGTCTACGATCACCCGGTTTACACGCCGTCCGCCGTGCTCGCGCAGACGCGTCGCGGCGAGATCTCGGGGCATCACCGCAGTTTTTATTGCGGTGCCTACTGGCGTTACGGATTCCACGAGGATGGCGTCGTCAGCGCGCTTTGGGCACTGGAAGATCTCGCTAGGGTCGCCGGTGGCCGCAAGCCACCGCAAGCCGTGCTCGAACCGCGACGTCACGCGACTGCATGAGCGGCGCCAGCGCCCTTTATGTTGGACATTTACGGCATCGCCGCCACGCGCCGCGACGCAACGATTTTCGCTATCGCATCTACCTCACGCTGATCGACCTCAACGAATTGCCGACCGTATTTCAAGGCCGGTGGCTATGGTCATCGAGGAGGCCGGCACTCGCCTGGTTTCGTCGCGCGGATTACCTGGGTGACCCGGCGGTCCCGTTGGACGAGGCCGTGCGAGATCGCATCGAGCAGGAAACGGGTATACGCCCGAGCGGGCCTATCCGCCTGCTGACACACTTGCGTCAATTCGGATACAACTTCAATCCAGTCAGCTTCTACTACGTCTTCGACGCCACTGGGCGCGAGCTGGAGACCGTTGTGGCGGAAATTACGAACACACCTTGGGATGAACGACATTCCTACGTACTGTCGGTGACCGAGGCTGAACGAGTCGGCGCCAAGACGCTGCGCTGGCAGTTCGACAAAGGCTTTCACGTCTCGCCGTTTTTGCCGATGGATATGCGTTACGACTGGCGCTTCAGCGTGCCCGGCGAAACGCTGGAAGTTCACATGGAAAACTGGCGCGAAGGGCGTTGTGATTTCGACTCGACGATGACCTTGCGACGTTTACCCCTGACGAGCGGTAACCTCGCTCGTGCGCTATGGTCCTTTCCGTTGATCACGCTGAAAGTCAGCACCCTGATTTACTGGCAGGCCCTGCGGCTTTGGTGGAAACGAACGCCCTTCTTCGTGCATCCGGAGAAACGCACGCCATGAATACGCGCGCCAGTGATTTGCTGCCCCATCGCAAGCGCAGCTCTGCCCCGTTGCTCGCCCGACTCGGGCGTCAGCTGTTGCGCTCCCAACTGTCGCTGCTGCGCGATGGCGAGTTGATCCTGATCGATCCCGATGGAACTCGCACCCACTTCGGTGCACGCACTGCGCGACTTGATGTCTGCGTCACTCTGCAAGTGCTGGACGAACAACTGTATGCCGACGCTGCTTTTGGTGGCACGCTCGGTGCCGGAGAGGCCTATATACATGGTCTGTGGCGTTGCGAAGATTTGACCACGCTGGTCCGTCTCTTCGTAGCGAATCGGCAGATGATGAACTCGCTCGATGGTCGCTGGTCGTTCCTCACGCAACCTGCCATGCGCGTCTTGCACTTTCTTAACCGCAACAGCAAGCGCGGCAGCGCGCGCAATATCGCGGCTCACTACGATCTTGGCAACGAGCTCTACCAGCTCATGCTGGATCCCACCATGGCCTATTCCTGTGGCATTTTTGAAAGTGAGACGAGCACGCTCGAAGAAGCTTCGATCGCCAAGTTCGATGCGGTCTGTCGCAAGCTCCAACTGACGCCGGCTGACTCGGTCATCGAGATCGGCACTGGCTGGGGCGGCCTCGCCATGCACGCGGCCGAACACTACGGTTGCCACGTCACGACCACAACGATCTCGCGCGAACAACACGACTATACGCGTGAAAAAATCGTCGAACGCGGTCTGCAAAATCGCATCACTTTGTTACTCGAAGACTATCGAGACCTGAAAGGCACCTTCGACAAGGCCTTCTCGATTGAGATGATCGAAGCGGTGGGTGAGCGATATCTGGAAACCTATCTGCGTAAATGCTCCGATCTGTTGCGACCACACGGCGCCATGCTGTTACAGGCGATCACGCTGCAAGATCAGTATTACGAGCGGGCGCGGCGCTCGGTCGATTACATCCAGCGCTACGTATTCCCAGGCAGTTTTATTCCGAGCGTCGAGTTGATCTCGCGCACTCTGACGAAAGCGACCGATTTCAAGATCTTCCACCTCGAGGATATCGGTCCGCACTATGTACGCACGCTGTCTGAATGGCGACGTCACTTTTTCAGCCACCTCGATCAGGTGCGAGCCCTAGGTTACCCGGACAGTTTCGTGCGTCTTTGGGAGTATTATCTCTGCTATTGCGAGGGCGGATTCGCAGAGCGCCAGTTGGGTGACGTCCAACTGCTGCTCACCAAGCCGGACTGCCGTTTGAATATAAGTCGACGGGCATGATGAACACGACTGTCTCTTCCCCACTTGGACAACTGCTGTCGCGATTCGGCAGCGAAGTCATCGTCACGGCACCGGACGTACTCGAAGGCATCAGCACCGATCATCGAAAACTCTACGAGGGTCGAGCGCTCGCGCTCGCATTGCCGCGTTCAACGGCGGAAGTCGCTGATATTCTGCGACTCTGCAACGCCCTACGCATCCCCGTGGTACCGCAAGGCGGCAACACCGGCTACTGCGCAGCCGGCACACCCGACGACAGCGGCACGCAGCTCGTGATGTCACTGCGTCGCATGAACCGTATCCGCAGCATTGAGCCTCTCAACAATTCACTCGTCGTCGAGGCGGGCTGCATCCTCAAAGAAATCCAGCTTGCAGCCGAATCGGTCGATCGCTACTTCCCCTTAAGTCTCGGCTCCGAGGGCAGCTGCACGATAGGCGGCAATCTCTCGACCAACGCAGGTGGCGTCAACGTGCTGCGCTATGGCATGACGCGCGAACTCACACTGGGACTCGAGGTTGTCCTAGCTGACGGTCGCGTGCTCTCGTCCTTGTCGGCGCTGCGCAAAGACAACACCGGCTACGACTTGCGCCAATGGTTCATCGGTGCGGAAGGCACTCTTGGCGTGATCACAGCGGCAAGCCTGAAGCTCTTCCCGCTACCTAAGCGACACGGGACGGCCGTGGTTGCGGTTCCTTCGGTCAAATGTGCGGTGGAGTTACTCGCTGACCTGCGCGCCGGAAGTGGCGATCGCGTGAGCTCCTTCGAACTGCTGCCGCGCTCGGCTCTCGAGTTGGTCGAGCGTCACTTGGGCGCACGCATCAACATCACCCCCGACTCGCCATGGTGTGTCCTCTGTGAGGTCAGCAGCAGCGACACGGAAGACCCAATCGAAGAGCGCCTCGCGAGTTTGCTCGAAGGGGCGATGGAGAAGGGTCTCGTCACCGACGCGCTGCTTGCACAAAACGAGCGCGAGCGACTTGCTTACTGGTTCATCCGCGAAAATATCCCGGAGGCACAACGACGCGATGGCCCGAGCGTCAAACATGACGTCTCCTTGCCGATCGATCGCTTAGCGGAATTCGTCGATCGCGCGAGTGAGTGGGTCGCGACCCACGTACCGGAGGGTTTTCTCGTTTGCTACGGTCACGTCGGTGACGGCAACTTGCACTTCAACATCAATCAATCGAGCGGAACTGCCGGGAAATCGTTACTTGCGCGCGAGCCCGACATTCGTCGCGCCATCCACGACCTCGTGCAAGAGTTTCGCGGCAGTTTCAGTGCAGAGCATGGCATCGGTCGCCACAAGGTCGAGGAGCTCGAGCGCTATACCGACCCGGTCGAACTACAGTTGATGCAGCAGCTCAAACACGCACTCGATCCCAACGGCATCCTGAACCCCGGCAAAGTCCTGCGCACGCCTCACTGACTGGATATCATCGGCGCATGAACAACGCCGCACCCTCCTCTGCCGACGAAGGCAATTGGCCCAAGGCGTCCACCGCCTGGTACATGGTTTTCGTGCTGATGCTGGCTTACATCCTCTCGTTCATCGACCGAGTGGTATTGGGTCTGCTCGTCGGACCGATTCGTGCCGACCTAGGCATCAGCGAAACGCAGATGAGTCTGTTGTACGGTTTCGTGTTCGCGATTTTCTATACGGGCGTCGGCGTCCCGATCGCCTGGGCTATCGATCGCTACAACCGACGCAACATCATCGCCGCCGGTGTCGCCGTGTGGAGTGCGATGACGGCGCTGTGCGGTGTGGCTCGCGGCTTCATCGAACTGGCACTTGCGCGTATCGGCGTCGCTGTCGGTGAGGCAGTGCTGTCACCGGCCACCTTCTCGATGGCGGGCGACAGCTTCCCGGAGAAAAAACTCGGTCGCGCGCTTTCGGTGTTTGTCATCGGCTTACCGCTCGGTGTGGGACTCGCGCTCATCATCGGCGGCGCAGTCATCCAGTTCGTAGCGAGCTCGCCGGAATACACCGTGCCGATTATCGGCACGATCCGCTCGTGGCAACTGACGTTCCTGTTGGTAGGCATACCCGGAGTCCTGCTCGCATTGTGGGTGCTGACGCTCAAAGAACCCGTGCGTCGTGAACGACCTGGTGTCGTCGCGGAGAAAGCCGATACGGCCTCGATCCCCGATACGGTCCGCTACATGCTCTCGGAATGGCGCGCCTACGGCTCGCTGATTCTCGGCTTCTCGATTCTCGGTATGGTGATCAACGTCTATCAAATCTGGGGTGTTCAGTATTTCGTAAGAGTGCTCGAGATGCCGCTCGGTGAGGCCGGCACTCGCATGGGCTTGGCGATCGCGATTTTTGGCACCGCCGGCATCTTGACCGGCGGGTGGCTCACCGATCGCTGGCGCGCAGCCGGACATCTCGATGCCGCCATGCGCGTCGGACTCACGGCCGCCATCGCGTTGATTCCCGTCGCGAGCGTCGGCACGCTGCTCAATAATGCCATGTGGTCAACAATATTTTTAATGCCGATGGGCTTCTTCACCTGCTTTGCTTTCGGCGCCGCGTCAGCGGGCGTCGTTGTCTTGACTCCACCCCGGATGCGTGCACAGGCGTCGGCGATTTATTTGTTGTTCGTTAATCTGATCGGGATCGGGCTTGCGCCATTTCTAACAGCTGTCATTACTCAGTATTTCTTTGCTGATGACTTGGCCGTCGGCAAGAGCGCTGCCATCGTCGCTGGAGGTGCTGCGGCGCTTGCCTCGATGCTGTTCGTGTGGGGCTTGCCGGCTTTCCGCAAGGCGATCGCCGAGCGTCGCCACGTATGAGCGTGGGTTGCACCGGCGGGCTGCACGAAGTCTGCGTCGGTGTAACCGACCTCGAGCAAGCCTTGGCCGATTTTGCGGCTTACGGTTGCCGAGCTGAACTTGAAGGAACCCTGAACGCCGAGTCGGCGCAAAAACTCTACGGCGTGAACTCGGCGGTTCGCTCCATGCGCCTTTCGCATCAGAGTGCGGATCACGGTCTCGTGCGATTGATGCAGTGGGACCAGCCCCTGAACACCGGCCTTGGTCTCAGCGAAGATCTGCGCTGCGTGGGTTCGCGCTGGGGCGTTAGAGTCACGAGTAGCGTGCTCAACATCGTCAATCATGCCGAGCGCGCCCTGGCCGCAGGCGCCTCAGTCAACCTGATCCCGCCCGTGCTCGCCGTGATCGGCGAAGTCAGCGGCGAACGCAGCGCACGACCCTTTCGCGATCCCATCGTGGGCGTTCGTGAAATGGTGTTGCTGCAACCTCTGTATCGTCAGGTTTTTTTCGAGCGTTTTGGTTACGAGAGTGCCGCGTACGGTCAAATCGACCACTCGAGCCTGCTCAAAAGCAGCCAACACACTCACTTCGGACTGATGGTGGCGAGCAACGATCCGACGATTTTTGACTTCTACGAGCACGTACTCGGCCTGCAACGCATGCACGAAGAAAATGTGCCGTACGAAAACGCGACGGGTTCACGTCGCATCTTCGGACTACGACCGGGCGAAGGCTTTCACATGGTCGACTTCGACGACCCTGCATCCGGCAAAGCGCTCGCGGATCGGCGCTCCGGCAAACTCAAATGCGTACGCTTTGCGGCAGACGCGGACATCGAGGATAAGCGGACGCACTCGCGCGCGGGCGTACTCGGCTACAGCCTGTATTGCTGGCGAACGCCCGACATCGAATCGATGCATCGACGCGTTTCAACAGCCGGCGCGACAACGGTATCGGACATTCTCTTCGATGAGTTCGGGCGCCGCAGCTTCAGCTTCTTTGCTCCCGATGGTTACCACTGGATGCTGATCGAGGCAACGTCATGATTAGACGACTCACGTTGATTCTGCTCGCAACCTGGCTGACATTGAACGCAACGGCTCAGGCCAACATTCATCACGACGTTTATCCGCGCACCTCCGTGGACAAAGACATTTCGGCATCCGGGAGTCGCGCGCCCCTCGTCGTACTGATTCACGGCTGGTCTTGCGACTCGAGTTACTGGAGCGCACAGCTACCCGCATTGCGCGAGCACTTCGATGTCGTCACCGTGGATCTCGCCGGTCACGGCAAGACACCCGCGACCCGTACGGATTTTTCGATGCCCTCGTTCGGCCGCGACGTCGTTGATGTCGTCGCACAGCTACCCACTGATCAGCCGATCATTCTGGTTGGGCATTCGATGGGTGGCCCGGTTGCCGTCGAGGCGGCGGTGCTCCTCGGCGAGCGGGTTCGCGGGGTGATTGGCGTCGATACTTTCGCGAGCATCGGCGCACCGAAGCCCTCAGACGCGGAGACTGCCGCGCGATTCGCTGCATTCGAGCGTGACTTCAGCGGTACGACGCGCGCCTTCGTCTCGCAGTCTTTTTTCAGAGCCGACGCCGATCCGATCTTGCGCGAGCGAATCGCTAACGACATGGCAGCGGCTGACCCGAAAGTCGCTCTGCCTGCCATCCGTGGTCTCAACGATTGGGATGGCACTCAGAGGCTGCCGCTCCTGAAACAACCGATCGCCACCATCAATGCCGATCAGGTCACGCTTGATGCAGCGCGACTGCAGCGCTATGCGCCCTCATTCAAGCTCATTACGCTCGCCGGGCAAGGGCATTTTTTGATGATGGAAAATCCGGCTCGCTTCAATCCGGTTCTTATCGACACGATTCGAGCTATGCTGAATCGCGATCGCTCGAACGATCAACGCGTCGACGTTTCCGCTTCGAGGTAGGCCAACAACGCCGCCCGATCCGTCGGGCTCGAGATTCCGGCGAAGGCCATCGTGTTGCCTGGGATGACGGCAGCGGGCTTTTCGATCCATCCATCGAGTGTGGGCTTATCCCATACGAGCTTGCCCGCCGCTGCCTGTAACGCGGGCGAGTATGCGAACGCAGAATCGGCTGCCGCTTTACGACCCATCAAGCCCGCGAGGTTCGGCCCGATCTTGACGATCTCCGAGGGTTGCAAATCATGACAAGCACGGCACTGGATGAAGAGCAGCCGCCCACGCTTGTACTCCGGTGAGTTCTTATCGATCGACTGTTGAGTCGAAGGCGAATCCTGAGCGGACGTCTGCGCTTGCAACGCAGATGACCCGCCAACGGCCAACAGCGATAGCAAGACTCCAACGAACGCGGCACGCGTTGACATCCAGCTACGATCCGTCATTTCTTTGATACTCTCTGCTTGTCGATCAAGCGAATCAACCCCTCTTGCGCAACGCTCGCGGCCAGTCTCCCGTCGCGAGTGTAGATACTGCCGCGCGCAAAGCCACGCGCACCGGAAGCACTCGGGCTCTCGAGGGAATACAACAGCCAATCATCCAGTCTGAAATCACGATGGAACCACATCGCGTGGTCGATGCTCGCCATCATCAAATTGCCATCGCCCACGAGCTCCGCATGAGGACGAACGGCCGTACCTAACAAAGCAAAATCAGACATGTAGGCGAGCAAACACCGATGCAAACGTACGTCGTCCGGCAGGCGATCTACCAGCCGAAACCACACACGCTGGAGCGGTGGACCTGCCACCGGATGGATCGCACTCAACAGTTCCACCGGGCGCATCTGAAAGGGCCGCTCACGCGCTAAATATTGGCGGGTCTTCTCAGGCAAGCTTGCAGCCACCTCCGGACTCGGGCGATCCCAATCGGGTAGATCTTCCGGCGGCGGAACCGACGGCATGTCGACCTGATGGTCGAAACCCGCTTCGGGTTTTTGGAAGGATGCGGAAAACGTGAAAATCTGCTGACCGTTCTGAATCGCGATCACGCGACGCGACGAAAACGAATGCCCATCGCGGCTGCGATCGACCTGATAAACGATCGGTAAATTGAAATCGCCGCGGCGCAAGAAATAAGCGTGCAGCGAATGCACTTCGAGCTCGGGCGGCAACGTAGAACTTGCTGCCATCAGCGCTTGGCCGAGCACCTGACCGCCATAAACTTGCGGACTGCCGATGTCGCGACTCTCGCCGCGAAAGAGATTGACCTCAAGTCGCTCGAGTTCGAACTGCTTGAGCAAATCAGCGAGACGACGATCCATGGGCAAAGTCTCCTAGCCGACCCCGAGACGCTTCTGCATCACAGGACTCGTCGTCGTGTATTGCAGAAACTGCTTCTTCTCCGGATACAGCCACGACTGGATACCGAAGGCAGCGAGTGCGGCCTCGTGAAATCCCGACAAGATCAATTTCTTTTTACCGGGATAGGTGTTGATGTCGCCCACCGCAAAAATACCCGGAACGCTAGTCTGGAATTTTTCGGTGTCGACCTTCAGCGCCTTACGCTCGAGTTCCATACCCCACTCGGCGATCGGACCGAGCTTTGGATGCAGTCCAAAGAAAGCAAACACGTGATCGACGGCGACCTCATGAAGCTCACCATTGGCCGCTTTGATCGTGACCCCCGTCAATCGATCATCATTCGTAACGATCGACTCGGCGAGACCTTCAATGAAGCGGAGCTTGCCCGCGGCTTCGAGTTCGCGCATCCGCGCGACCGAGGCTGGCGCCGCACGAAACTCGGCGCGACGATGCACCAACGTCAGGGAGGCTGCAGTCGGTGCGAATTCGAGCGCCCAATCGAGCGCAGAATCACCGCCACCGAAAATAGCGAGGCGCTGCTGTCGGTAGCTATCCGCGTTTTTCACACGATAGTGCAGCTGGCGACCTTCGAATACGTCACTGCCCGGAACCCCGAAGCGCCGCGGTTGGAACGACCCCACACCGCCTGCGATCACGATCGCACCCGCATCGAAACGCGTTCCTAAGGAGGTGACGACATCGAACCGACGATCGTCGCGCGCTTTGACCTCAAGCACCTCTTCGCCGAGATGGAATACCGGCTCAAAGGGCTTGATCTGCTGCATCAGTCGATCGACCAACTCCTGAGCTCCACACACCGGCAAGGCGGGAATGTCGTAGATCGGTTTATCGGGGTAGAGCTCGGTGCACTGACCGCCGGGTGCCGCCAATGAATCGAGGATGTGCGCCCGCATACCTAGGAGGCCCAGCTCGAAGACCTGAAACAAACCGCAAGGGCCGGCACCGATGATGACAACTTCGGTCTTGATGGTCTCTGTCACGGCGACTCCCGAAGAAAACCCCGATTAAAACGAGTAAATTCTAACAGACCAGATCAACAGAACCGCCGAGCAATGACACCATGACCACTAACGCTGATCTTGCCCAACGTCGTGCAGCCGCCATTCCGCGTGGCATTGGTAATGCCCTGCAGGTCTATGCCGATCGTGCACGCAACGCCGAGATCTGGGATGTCGAGGGAAGGCGCTACATCGACTTCGCGAGCGGCATCGCCGTACTCAACACCGGCCACCTGCATGCCAAAGTGGCTGCGGCGGTCGAACATCAGCTAACGCGCTTCTCGCACGCCTGCTTTCAAGTGACGCCCTATGAAAGCTATGTCGAGCTTGCCGAGCGATTGAACGCGTTGATGCCAGGTCCCGGGCCGAACAAAACGCTGTTTCTATCGAGTGGGGCCGAAGCGGTCGAAAATGCGATCAAGATTGCTCGCTATCACACGGGTCGCTCGGGCGTTATCGCCTTCAGTGGTGGGTTTCACGGCCGCACTCTCGGCTGCATGAGCCTCACGGGCAAAGTGCAACCTTACAAGGCGGGCTTCGGACCGATGTTGCCCGAGGTTTTCCACGCGCCCTACCCGATGGACTATCACGGCGTCACGACGCGCGATGCGCTGCGTGGCCTAGAACTACTCTTCAAAGCCGACATCGATCCGCAGCGCGTCGCCGCCATGATCATCGAACCGGTTCTTGGCGAAGGTGGTTTCTACGTCGCCCCACCCGAATTCCTGCGCGAATTGCGGCGCCTGTGCGATGCGCACGGCATCGTATTGATCATCGATGAAATCCAGACAGGTTTTGCGCGCACGGGTCGTCTCTTTGCGATCGAACATACGGGCGTGCATCCGGACTTGATGACAGTCGCCAAGAGCCTTGCGGGCGGGTTTCCGCTCTCTGCCGTCACGGGTCGAGCCGACATCATGGATGCCCCGCTCGCAGGCGGTCTCGGTGGCACCTATGCGGGCTCACCGCTCGGTTGCGCAGCCGGTCTTGCCGTGCTTGATGTCATCGAAGAAGAAAATCTTTGTGCTCGCGCTTCGCAACTCGGTGACACGCTGATGGCGCGTTTGCGCGATTTGCAATCGCGCTGGGATTGCATCGGCGAAATACGCGGCGTGGGCGCGATGGTCGCGATGGAACTCGTGAAGCAACGTAACCCCGAGGCACCGGATGCAGATCTGACGAAAGCGCTCGTGCAGGCCGCCGGCCGTCGCGGGCTTGTGCTGCTCTCCTGCGGGGTCTACGGCAACGTGGTGCGCTTCCTGATGCCGCTGACGATCAGCGATGCGGTATTCGCCGAGGGGCTCGCCATTCTGGAAGCAGCGCTCGAGGACGTCAGCCGACGCTGACGCAGGTCCTATCGATTCACGTCAACCGATTCAGGCCCGACCGACGTTCGAGTCGTTCGGGCTGTGGTAGTACTCGCTCTCTTCGGAGAGTTGTTTGATCAGGCGCTGCAGTTCAGCCATACGGCCCTCGGCCGTCGACACAGGCAAACACTCGGTGCAGCGCGGATCCTTGCAAGGCTGACGCGAGTAGAGCCAATACTGGATTGCGCCTGCGAGCAGGCCATCGGCGATATCCCAGATATCCGCCTCTCGATCTCGATCTGCCAGCTTGTTGCCGAGGTCGACCGCATCGGTGAAGGCGGCGTCGAAACCGGTGACCGGGGGATCTCGAAACTCGTTTTCCATGGGGGGATTCTAGCCCCGGACCCCCACCCCCGCTACGCCATACCGCACATTTTTGCAACAAAGTTTTAGTCGAGTTACGCCGTTTTAATGGCCTTGACTAGCAACCAATGCCTATTATCGGGTCATCCTAAATATAGGATGTTCAGTTGCTGGGGGATGCACGATGAACGCAGTTTCAGGGCAGGAGACTCGTCTACCCAAGACGATCCGTCTGCCTAGCGTCGATGACGTGGCGGCTCGCTTCGATAGTCTCTCGGCGCTCCACGCCGGGGTCGTCAAAGCCCCTGATTACGTCCGAGAACACTTTCACGAAAAGTTTCCGGCGCGAGACATCGCCGAGCACTGCGGCCTTAGCCGCTTCCAGTTCAGTCGCAGCTTTCACCACATCTTCGGCATCACCTTTCGCGAATACTTGTTGCGCTATCGTGTGATTGCCGCCTGCGAACGTTTGCAGCGCGCTGACGTGCCTGTCACCCAAGTCGCTTATGCCGTCGGCTTTCACGATGGCTCGTATTTCGCCCGCATGTTCCGTCGCTACACTGGCATGCTGCCCTCGCAGTATGCTCGGCTGTATGCAGTCACCCCAGCCGTCGACGCCAGCGAGTCCTGAGCACTTCGAACACCGCGACCCCACACCGACCGGTGATCGGCGAGCGTGGCGCATCGCCAATGCGGGCTCACTCGCAAGACTCAAACTCGTCGCTGAAACATTAGCCCCACCAGGGCCTGGTGAAGTTCAGGTACGTATCGCCGCCGTAGGCCTGAATTTCGCCGATATCTTTGCCTGCCTCGGTTTGTACTCGGCCACACCCAAAGGCTCTTTCATCCCCGGGCTCGAAGCGGCCGGCACGATCGTCGCCATCGGACCCGAAACCCAAGGGTGGCACATCGGCGATCGTGTGATGGTGCTCACGCGCTTCGGCGGATACGCCGACGCGATCAACGTGCCGGCTGCGACGCTCTGGCCGGTGCCAGCGGATTGGTCGTTTGCTCAAGCGGCCGCTTATCCGGTGCAAGCATTGACCGCGTGGTACGGCATCGAACGACTCGGTAACGCTCGCAAAGATTCGATCGTACTCGTGCAATCGGCCGCCGGCGGTGTCGGACTGCACGCGTTACAAGCGCTCCGCACACTCGAAGCCAAGCCCGTCGCAGTCGTCGGTAGTGAGTGCAAGCGTCAATGGCTGATCGACGAGCATGGATTGGCACCGCAAGCCGTCGTGATTCGCGATCGTCACTATTCAGCCCATCTCGATGCCGCCCTTCGACACTACGGCGCGAGCGGCTTCGATGTGATCTTCGATGCCGTTTACGGCGATGCTTTCCAAGCGGCATTCGATCGATTGGCACCGGAGGGTCGGTACGTGCTCTTTGGCGCAGCCGACTTCATGGGTGGCGGCGTTCGACCTAACCCGTTTCGATTGCTCGCAGGCTGGCTACGCCGACCCCGACTCGACCCGCTTGCGATGATTCCACTCAATCGCGGTCTGCTGGCCTTCAATCTCATTTGGCTCTGGGAGCAAGCAGATCGATTGCCCGAATCAATGCGCGCGACACTCGCGCTCATTCCGTCACCACCCCATATCGGCGCTCGCTTTCGCTTCGAGGAGGCGCTCGAGGCCATGAAATTACTGCAAAGTGGGCAGACCACCGGCAAGGTTGTGCTTGAGCTACCGGTAGAATAGCGGCATGGCAGATCCCGCACTCGCCGACCGACCGAAGGCGAAATCCATCCGTCCACTCGCATCGCTGTGGCCCTTCCTCCGTCCGTATAGAAAAATCTTGGGTGCCGCCATGGTGGCACTGCTGCTCGCCTCCGGCGCGATGCTCGCGCTGCCTATCGCCCTTAAAGGCCTGATCGACAAAGGCATGGCCGCGGGCAGCGCCGAGACGATCAACATCTACTTCATTTCATTTCTTGGTGTCGCCGTGCTGTTCGGCGGATTCGCCGCGCTACGCTTCTATCTCGTCACCTGGCTGGGTGAGCGCGTGGTGGCGGATATCCGCGAAGCCGTCTATCGCAACGTGATCCGCATGGATCCGCAATTCTTTGAAGTCACACGGACAGGCGAAGTGCTCTCGCGTCTGACGACGGACACGACTCTCGTTCAATCGATATCGGGCGTCGGCCTCTCGATCGCGCTGCGCTCGTCGATCAATCTCGTCGGCTCACTCGTGCTTCTGGCAATCACGAATCTGAAACTGCTCG
>JBMTZD010000026.1:0-29546 GCA_049455235.1 Steroidobacteraceae bacterium | reverse complement strand
GGCGGCGGCATCGAACCACCCGGAGGCGGTGGCGGACCGACTGGGCCACCCGGAGGGGGCGGTGTTCCCGGCGGTGCGGTGTTACCACCCGGGGGCGGCGGCATCGAACCACCCGGAGGGGGCTTGCTGCCATCCTTCGATGGCCCACCTTGCGGGGGCGTTGGCGGGGGCGGCGGGGGCGGCGGTGTGGGCTGGGCCTGGTCGGCAAAAGCGAGGCTTTGCGGTCCGGTGAGGTTAGCACCCGTTGCAAATACCAACGCCGTCGCCGCAACAGCGACACCCAAGCGAATGGGTTTCATGCGGGAACTCCGTCGTGGTTGTTATTGGAGAACCTTATGGGTAACTCCATTTTGGAACAGAGTCAACGAAACGCGCGTGACATCACCGTACGGCGCGTGCGCGATAAAACTTGTGTGCGCCAAGCGCACCTGCACGAAGTCAACCGCGTCGCAACAATCTCGCCTTGTCGCGCGACCAGTCGCGCTCTTTTTCCGTTTCGCGTTTATCGTGCTGCTTCTTGCCCTTGGCTAAACCGATACGAAGCTTCGCTTTGCCACGCTGCCAATAGAGCTCGAGCGGCACGATGGTGTATCCCTTACGCTCGACCGCGCCAATGAGATGAGCGATCTCGCTGTGCTTCATGAGCAGTTTGCGCGTGCGTATCGGGTCGGCGACGACATGCGTGGATGTCGTCTTCAGCGGATTAACGTGCGCACCGATCCAGAACACTTCGCCATCACGCACGAACACGTGCGACTCGGTGATCTGCGCTTTGCCTGCGCGCAGTGCCTTGACCTCCCAGCCCTCCAGAACGATACCGGCTTCGTAGCGCTCTTCGATGAAATAGTCGAAGCGTGCACGACGGTTCTCGGCGATCGTTTTTGGCCCGTCGTTGGCCTTGGTCTCGGTCTTCATGGTCTGCAGGCATTCTATACAATGCTCCGATGCGTGAAGTCGTTCGTTCTGCCATGGTTGCGGTTTCGGCCGAGAAGCTCTACGAGCTCATCAACGATGTTGAGCGCTATCCCGAGTTCGTTCCTGGTTGCCGTGTTGCTCGCGTTGAGGAGCGCGGTGAGGGCTATGTCGTGGCCACACTCGGCGTGCAGCGCAGTGCGCTCAATACCGAATTCACAACTCGCAACGAGCTTGAGCCAGCTCGCCGAGTGACTATGCGTTTGGTGAAAGGGCCGTTCCGTTTCCTCGAAGGGGTTTGGGAGATATCACCGATTGGTGAGCAGGGCTGTTCCGTCACGCTGCGGCTTCGGTTCGAATTTGCCAATCGCTTGGCGGGCGCGATGTTCGCACCGCTCTTCGAGGAGACGGCCGCTTCGTTAGTCGACGCCTTCGTGCGTCGTTCGCGCCAGCCATGAAATGCTTCTTCGCCTGCGCACTAGCCGGTTGGCAAGGGCAGTTATCGGTCGTTCTCGATTCGGGCGCCACGGTCGATGACCTACTGCGCGAGGTTCGAGACGAACTGGTACGGCAGCTCGCTTCGGCAAATCAGGGCACGAGCGAAGCATCTCCGCTTAATGAGGCGTGGTGGCGCAGTGCCCCGGTCGGCATTTTTGGCGAGCGCTGCGATCGTTCGCGGGTGCTCGTCGACGGTGATCGCGTGGAGATGTATCTCGCGTTGAAGGTGGATCCGAAAGCAGCGCGAAGAGAGCGCGCGCAACCCCATCAAACGGAAAAAGGTCGAAATCCGCTGACCCGAAAACCAGGTCGTTGAGCACCCAGCGTTGCTAACGGCGCCTTAGGGTTGTGCGTCGTTTGAGTCGGGTGTCGAGGCGGGCGTGCTCGCTTGCTCGGCGGGAATTTCGGTCGGTGCGCCGACATTCTCGATTCGGCTGACCTTATCGTCCGTGAAATAAATGGTCAGGCGTTGTTCTTCCGCTTCTTTCTGTCGACCGACTTGCAGGTAGTAGAGGTAGTCCCATCGGTCGCGATCGAATGCGTCGGGCAGCATGGGTGTGCCGAGCAAGAAGCGGATCTGCGCACGGGTCATGCCTTCCTTCACTTGAACGACTTGGCGCGCATCGAGGAAGTTGCCTTGCTGCACCGTCATTCGATAGACACAGCCTGAGGTGAGCAGCGTGGCGAGCAGAGCCGCCAATAAGGTCAGACTCGGCAGGCGAGGACGAAAAACTGGAGCAGTTCGGTGGCGCTGTACCATAATCGACGCATTCTAACTCAACCCGCCGGGGCTCACGTGGAAAGCAAGGATCTTCGCAAGGCTGGACTGAAAGTGACGTTGCCGCGCGTCAAGATTCTCGAAATCCTCGAGAACAGCGGCAATCGGCATCTGTCGGCGGAGGATATCTACCGTCGGCTGGTCGATTCGCGTGAGGATATCGGGCTCGCGACCGTCTATCGCGTGCTAACCCAGTTCGAAGCGGCGGGTCTCGTTACCCGACATCATTTCACCGATGGCATGGCGGTGTTCGAACTCAACGAAGGGGCGCATCACGACCACATCAAGTGCGTCGACTGCGGGCACGTCGAGGAGTTTATCGATGAGGATATTGAGCGTCGGCAGCATGCCGTCGCCGAGCGTCATGGTTTCGAAATTACCGACCACGCGCTCGTGATTTACGGGCACTGCCGGAAGACGAACTGCCCGCATCGCGCGAACGCGGCGGACTGACGCCACCGCGCAGCATTTCGGCGGCGTGTTCGCGCGCCGTCTCGGTGATGGTGACGCCGCCCAACATTCGCGCGATTTCCTCAACGCGCTCGGCGCCTTGCAGATCTCGGATACCGGTTTGTGTTTGTTTGCCATCGCTCTGCTTTCTGACCTGCAGATGCTGCGTGCCGAGTGCGGCTACCTGCGGCAGATGCGTGACGCAAAGTACCTGAGCGCTTTGCGCGAGAGCGGCGAGTTCTCGACCCACGATTTCGGCAACGGCGCCGCCGACACCCGAATCGACTTCGTCAAATACCATGCACGCGGCGGAGTTCGAGTCATTCGTGGCGCGTGCGGCGAGCGCCACCTGAACCGCGAGCGAGAGTCGTGACAGCTCACCACCCGAGGCAACCTTGGCGAGCGGACGAGGGGGCTGGCCGGCGTTGGCAGAGACCTGAAACTCGACGGTTTCGCTACCGTGTTGTTGGGTTAACTCTGGCGAGGATTGTGGGCTCAGCGCGATACGAAATTCGCCGCCAACCATGCCAAGACCCTGCATGCGATGCGTGATGTCTTTCGATAGTTCTGCGGCGGCTTTGCGACGTAACTTGCCAAGTTGATCAGCGACTGTCTTCCATTCGACAGCGATACGGTCACGCTCGGCGGTGAGCGAACCGGAGTGTTGTTCGAGCTTCTCAAGCCGCTCAAGTTCGATGCGAATCTCGTCGAACACCGGCGCCAATTGGTCTGGTGTAGTGCGGTGCTTACGCGCGAGTGACTCGAGGGTAGCGAGGCGTTGCTCCACGATCTCTTGTCGGCCTGGGTCTGCTTCAAGCCTGTCGAGGTAACGCGTGAGATCGCCAGCGACATCGCGAAGGCGGATGACCGATTCTTCGAGCGCGGCTAAGGGCTCGGCGAGTGCCGCATCGAGGTGACTCACTTGACGCACTTGATTCAGCGCACGAGCGGTAAGTGCATGGGCGTTAGAGGACTCGTTGGCATCGATCAGCTCGAGTGCAACACGTGCGGCATCAGCGAGTTTCGCGCCATGCGTCAATCGATGGCGTTCTTCGATCAAAGAGGCTAGCTCACCGTCTTTGAGCGCGAGCGATTCCCACTCAGCCAGTTGGTGACGTAGTAGCTCGAGCCGAGCGTCGCGATCATGCGCTGCGTTCAGAAGATCACTCAGTGCTTGATCGGCCTTGATGCGCTCGCGATGCAATTCGCCAACCTGCTCGCAAAGGCGAGTAGCATCCGCGTAGGTATCGAGCAACTCGCGCTGGGCTTGGCTGCGCATCAAAGATTGAAATTCGTGTTGACCGTGGATGTCAGCCAGCCACTCTCCAGCTTGTCTTAGCAGTTGCACGGCGACGGTTTGACCGTTGAGGTAGGCGCGAGATTTGCCATCGCGCTGAATGACCCGGCGGACGACGAGTTCGTCGTCAATCTCGATGCTTTGTTCCTCCAACCAGTTGCGCAAGCCAACGGGTGCACCGGCCATATCGAAAGTCGCTGTGATCTCGGCGCGATCTGCGCCGTGTCGGATCGCCTCGGCGCCCGCACGACCGCCGATAGCGAGTTGCAGTGCGTCCACGAGAATCGATTTTCCGGCACCGGTTTCGCCGGTAAGCACGGTGAGGCCGCGACGAAGATCGAGTTCGACATTCTCGATAATGGCGAAGTCGCGGATCTGCAAATGGCTCAGCATGATGGGGTCGCGTCAGCGAACGGTGTCGAAGCTGCGCCGGCCCCAGTTGAGCTTGCTGCGCAGCAATCGGAAGTAGTCATAACCGGCTGGATGCAAGAGCGTTACACGCTGCGTTGCCGCTCGTATCGCAAGCGTGCCGCCCGGCGCTAAGCGCCCGAGGGCATGACCATCACACGCGATTTCGGCGATGGAATCGGGCCGGTCCAGCATTCGTACTTCGACGATGGATTTGGCGCCGACGACGATGGGCCGATCCGACAGGGTATGCGGACAAATGGGCGCCACGACAAGCACTTCGAGATCGGGATCCACGATCGGGCCGCCGCAAGAGAGCGCATAGGCCGTCGAGCCCGTCGCACTCGCCACGACGAGGCCATCGCCGCCGTGCGCGTTGACGAAGCGACCATTGATCCAAGTTTCGTAATCGACCAGTCGACCGATCTGGCTCGTTTGCAGCACGATGTCGTTGAGGGCCAGCCCCGTTTTGCGCTGACCGTCGTGGGTGGTGAGCTCGGCCGACAGGAGTGGGCGCGAGTCGCGCGCGCATCGTCCTTCGATTGCATCGTCGACCGAGGCGAGCATGTCTTCGGGCATCACATCGGTGAGGAAGCCGAGCCGCCCCCGATTGACGCCGAGCAGCGGCGTATCGGTGCGAGCGAAAAGCCCGGCGGCGTGCAGTAAGGTGCCATCGCCGCCGATCGCAATGACGAGATCAGCGTCATCAGCGAGCGTGTCATCTGGTACGAAGCGAACGGCGAGCCCGGGCAGACGCTCCTCCTCGGACTCAAGCGAGAAAACCTCTATTTGCCGCTCAGAGAGATGACCGGCGAGTAGGGCAGCGCTCTCGGCGACGCGAGCGTCGGCGAAGCGGGTCACGAGAGCGCAGCGACGGATTAACGACATGCGGAAGCACCGGGTAAAAGCTGCGCCGTTTTATCACGGACCTTGGTGTCGTACCAACGCATTAAACGGGTCGCTTGACGGGATTCGTCATGGGTCGGTAGCGTTTTACCCATGGCTCACGACTACGACTCTCTAAACGACCGCGCCCAGCAGCTCTTGAGGGTGCTCGTCGAGAGCTACATTCGGGATGGCCAGCCCGTCGGCTCACGCGCTTTGTCGCGCGATTCGGGGCTGAGTCTGTCGTCGGCGACCATCCGTAATGTGATGGCCGATCTCGAGGAGCTCGGCTTCGTCGTCTCGCCGCACACGTCGGCGGGACGCATCCCGACCGATCGTGGCTACCGCTTCTTCGTCGATACCTTGTTGCGATCGCGGCCGCTCGAGGGGCTCGCGGTCGATGAACTGCGTCAGCAGTTTGGACCGAACCTCACGGGCGATCCGAAGGCGCTGGTGGCGAACGCCTCGCAGTTGCTCTCGAACGTAACGCGTCTTGCCGGTGTGGTGACGGTGCCGCGCCCGAAGGTCGCCTCGATCACGCAGATCGAGTTCGTCGCCTTGTCAGAGAATCGCGTGCTCGTGGTGATGGTCTTCGATGATCGCGAGGTGCAAAACCGCATCATTCACCTCTCGCGGCACTACAGCGGCGAGGAGCTTCGGCGCGCAGCTCAGTACCTCAACGAACAGCTCGTCGGTCGAACGCCCGAGGAGGCGAGGCGCGAGATCCTGCAGCAACTGCAGGAAGCGCATTCGCACATGAATGCCTTGATGCTCGATGCGATCAGCGCCGCGCAGCAGGTGGTGGATCAGGCGCCGACGCCGACCGCGGGGCTTGAGTACATCGTCGCGGGCGAGACGAACCTCATGGGGGTTGCGCAGCTCTCGAGTGTTGAGAAGCTCAAGCGGCTCTTCGAGGCGTTCAACGAAAAGCGTGACTTTCTGCACTTGCTCGACCAGAGCCTGCATGCCGAGGGCGTGCAGATTTTCATCGGACAGGAGTCGGGCTATCAGGTGCTCGATGACTGCAGCATCGTCACGGCGCCTTATAGCGGTGACGATGGTGTGATGGGGGTGATCGGGGTGATCGGCCCGACCCGCATGGCCTACGAGCGCGTCATTCCCATCGTCGATATGACGGCACGCCTCTTAGGCTCCGCCTTGAATTCTCGCCGCTAGACCCCATCTCGCTCGTCAGGGAGTGGGTCGAATAGGGGCAGCCACGAGTTGCCATATTTTCTAAATTCCCGTCGTAAACCATTGTTTTTCAGGGTGATATCTCATGAGTGAATCGCCGGAACAGGCGGCTGCGGCCAGTCCAGATAGCGAGGCTTTGCGCGAAGAGCTCAACGTGACTCGCGCTTTGGTTGAACAGCTCAAGGACGAAAAGCTGCGGGTCCTTGCCGAGCTCGACAATATCCGCAAGCGCGCCCAGCGCGACGTCGAGCAGGCGCATCGCTACGCGCTCGAGAAGTTCGCCGGCGAGTTGTTACCTGTGAAGGACAGCTTGGATTTGGGCGTCGAGAATGCCGGCAAGGCGGATGCGGTGGCGTTGGCAGAAGGCCAGGCCGCCACGGCCCGACTCTTGGCCAAGGCAATGGAGAAAGCCGGGATCATCGAGCTCAACCCTGTGGGCGAGCCTTTCGACGCCAACTTGCACGAGGCGATGGCCGCGCAGCCCTCGGATACGGCCGAGCCCAATTCGGTGCTCGCGGTCATCCAGCGCGGGTATACCCTGAACGGTCGACTGCTGCGCGCCGCGCGCGTCATCGTCGCGCGCGCCCCGGGTTGAATCCCGCACGAACACCCCCATTTAAAGCGGCATAACGGGCCGGTGGCCCCACGAAATCCGCAACGGAGCACACAACATGGCAAAAGTTATCGGCATCGATCTCGGCACGACGAATTCCTGCGTCGCCATCATGGACGGCGGTAAACCCCGCGTGATCGAGAACAGCGAGGGCGATCGTACGACCCCCTCGGTCATCGCCTTTACGAAGGACGATGAGGTTCTGGTGGGTCAGTCGGCCAAGCGCCAGGCCGTCACGAATCCCTCGAACACGCTCTATGCCGTCAAGCGTCTGATCGGCCGTCGCTTTGACGAGAAGATCGTGCAGAAGGACATCGACATGGTGCCCTACAAGATCGTCAAGGCAGACAACGGCGATGCTTGGATCGAAGCGCAGGGCAAGAAGATGGCGCCGCCGGAGATCTCTGCGCGCGTGCTCATGAAGATGAAGAAGACCGCCGAAGAATTCCTCGGCGAGGAAGTGACCGAGGCCGTCGTCACGGTACCGGCGTATTTCAACGACTCGCAGCGTCAGGCTACGAAGGATGCGGGCCGCATCGCGGGTTTAAACGTGAAGCGCATTATCAACGAGCCGACTGCGGCTGCGCTTGCCTACGGTCTCGATAAAGACGGTGGCGATCGCAAAATCGCGGTGTACGACCTGGGTGGTGGCACCTTCGACGTGTCGATCATCGAGATCGCCGAGGTCGATGGTGAGCGCCAGTTCGAAGTGCTCTCAACGAACGGCGATACGTTCTTAGGTGGTGAAGACTTCGACTTGCGAGTCATCAACCATCTCGCTGACGAGTTCCAGAAAGAGTCCGGCGTCGATGTGCGCAAGGACCCGCTTGCGATGCAACGCCTCAAAGAAGCGGCCGAGAAAGCTAAGATCGAGCTCTCCTCGAGTCAACAGACCGACATCAACCTGCCGTACATCACGATGGATGCGACGGGTCCCAAGCACTTGGCGGTGAAACTCACGCGTGCCAAGCTCGAGTCGCTGGTCGAAGATCTCGTCAAGCGTACGATCGAGCCCTGCAAGATCGCGCTGAAAGATGCCGGTCTGTCGGCGGCGGAGGTGTCCGAGGTCATTCTCGTCGGCGGCCAGACCCGCATGCCGCTCGTGCAGAAGCACGTCAAAGATTTCTTCGGTAAGGACCCGCGTAAGGACGTCAACCCAGACGAAGCTGTGGCCGTCGGTGCGGCGATCCAGGGTGGTGTACTCGCGGGCGACGTGAAAGATGTGTTGCTGCTCGATGTGACGCCACTGTCGCTCGGTCTTGAGACCTTGGGTGGCGTGATGACCAAGCTCATCGAGAAGAACACCACGATCCCGACCAAGCACTCGCAAGTGTTCTCGACCGCCGAGGACAACCAGACGGCTGTGACGATCCACGTGTTGCAGGGCGAGCGCGAGCGCGCGCTCGATAACAAATCGCTCGGTAAGTTCGATCTCACGGACATCCCGGCGGCGCGTCGTGGTACTCCGCAGGTCGAAGTCACGTTCGACATCGACGCTAACGGCATCCTGAACGTGTCGGCCAAGGACAAGGCGACCGGCAAGGAGCAGCGCATCGTGATCAAGGCGTCCTCAGGCCTCTCCGAGGATGAGATCAAGCGCATGGTGCGCGACGCCGAGGCGCATGCTGAAGAGGATAAAAAGTTCCGCGAGCTCGTCGAGACGCGCAACAAAGCCGATGGTATGGTGCACTCGGTCGAACAGACGCTCAAAGATTTGGGCGAGAAGGTCGCTACCGAAGAGCGCGTCAAGGTCGAGAATGCCCTGAATGACCTCAAGGCCGTCTTGAAGGATGACGACAAGGACAAGATCGAGAAGAAGCTCGAAGCCTTGATGCAGGCCTCTAGCGCGATCGCCCAGCAAGCCTATGCGCAGCAATCCGGTGAAGCAGCGGAGTCGGCGGGTGCCGAGGGTGCTGCTGAGGCGTCGGGCAAGGATCGCGGCGACGTACTCGATGCCGAGTTCGAGGAAGTGAAGGACAAGGATCAGGACCGCAAGGCGTCCTGATCGGCCTTGGGCTGATTGAACTCACATGGCTAAACGCGACTACTACCAGATCCTCGACGTCGCCAAGGGGGCGTCGGAGGCCGATATCAAGAAGGCCTACCGACGCCTCGCGATGAAATATCACCCGGATCGCAATCCGGGTGATGCCGAGGCTGAGGAGCGCTTCAAAGAGGCCAAAGAGGCCTACGAGGTGCTCTCAGACGCGCAGAAGCGTGCCGTCTACGACCAGCACGGTCACGATGGTATGGAGGCCATGCGTCAAGGTGGCGGCCCCGGTGGTGCCGGTTTCGGCGGCGCTGACTTTGGCGATATTTTTGGTGAGGTTTTTGGCGATATCTTTGGTGGCGGTCGTCGTGGTGGCCGCTCGCAAGTCTTTCGTGGCGCAGATCTGCGTTATGAGCTCGAGCTCGATTTGTCGCAAGCCGTGTTTGGTTACACCACCGAGGTCGAGATTCCGCGCTTAATGGAGTGCGAGACCTGTCACGGCAGCGGTTGTGCCAAGGGCTCGAGCCCCATCACTTGTGATCAATGTCAGGGAAGCGGCCAGATGCGAATATCGCAGGGCTTCTTCCAATTGCAGCAGCCCTGTAACAAGTGTCGCGGCACGGGGCGCATTATCAAAAATCCGTGTGACACCTGCCTCGGGCAGGGTCGTGTTCGTCGCACGCGCAAGCTGTCGGTCAAGGTGCCGGCGGGTGTGGCGACGGGCGATCGCATTCGTTTGGCCGGTGAAGGCGAGGCGGGCCGTAACGGTGGACCGCCGGGTGATCTCTATATCGAGATGAACGTCAAACCGCACCCGATCTTCGAGCGCGAAGGTGACGATCTGTCTTGTGAAGTGCCCATCAGTTTTGCGACCGCCGTTCTCGGCGGTTCGGTGAACGTGCCGACTCTCGAGGGGGAAGTCTCGATCAAGATTCCTGCCGAGACCCAATCGGGTCGGGTTTTCCGTTTGCGTGACAAGGGCGTGAAGCCGGTCCGTGGCGGCAGTCGGGGCGACCTGTTCTGTCGCGTTGTGGTAGAAACGCCGGTGAAACTGTCGTCCGAGCAACGCGAACTGCTGCGCCGCTTCGATGAGTCGCTACGCGGTGATGGCGAGGGCCACACGCCGCGAGAAGAGGGCTTCTTCGAGGGGGTGAAACGCTTCTTCTCAGGCGGCAACTAAACCGTCAGGAGTATTGGCATGCGTGTGGTGATCGTCGGAGCCTCGGGCCGTATGGGGCTTGCTATCACGCGTACGGCGCTCGAAATGGGCGATGTCATGTTCGTCGGCGCCATCGACCGCGAGGGCGCTGCTGCCGTGGGTCGTGATCTCGGCGAACTCGCTGGTTTGCCCGCGATCGGCACCCGCGTGACAACAGAGCTCGCAGCGGTGCTGAGCGACGCGCAAGTGGTCATCGATTTTTCCGCTGCGAGTGCGACTCGCCACAACCTCGCCGTTTGCGCTCAAGCTGGGATTCCCATCGTGGTCGGCACGACGGGGATCGATGCGGAGGCGCACGCCGCGGCGGATGTTGCGGCCAAGCAGATTCCGGTTCTGATCGCCGCGAACACGAGTCTCGGCGTGACCTTACTACTCGAACTCGTACGCCAAGCGGCACGCTCGTTACCCACCGACTTCGATATCGAAATCGTCGAGGCGCATCACCGGCACAAGCAGGATGCACCCTCGGGTACCGCGCTTGCGCTCGGTCAAGCCGCATCCGACGGGCGTGGTATGGCGTTCCGACGTGATGCGCTGCGCAACCATGGCGAGGGCGGCGCGCGCCCTACCGGTGAGATCGGTTATGCGGTCGTCAGGGGCGGGGACGTGGTCGGTGACCATACCGTGGCCTTTCTGGGGGCCGGTGAACGGGTGCTGCTCTCCCATCAGGCCACAGACCGGGCAATCTTTGCCCGAGGCGCTCTGCGGGCAGCGAAATTTTTGTCCGAACAGCCGCCAGGTCGCTATGAAATGGGCGACGTAATTAAATTAAAAACAAAGACTTAGGCGATTCTCTCGGTGTTTCGTATCGGTTCGATTTCGTCCCGAATTCCATGGACAGGATGGGGTCCGAAAACATAGAATTTCCTTCTAATCCGATAGCCGGGTTAGTCCTAGCAAGGCGGGAGACATTCGCAAGAGTGTCTCCCGTTTTGTCAATGCGATACCCGCGCTCTGCGTCGGAGAGTGTTTTTGCAGAGCAACGGGTGACTGAGTGAGTGAAGCAGTGCTAGCGCTCGCGGATGGTTCGACCTTCCGCGGCCTTTCGATCGGTGCAAAAGGCAACACCTCCGGCGAAGTCGTTTTCAATACCGCTTTGACCGGTTATCAGGAAATTCTTTCCGACCCTTCTTACTCTCGACAAATCGTCACTCTCACGTATCCCCACATCGGCAACGTCGGCACCAACGACGATGACATGGAATCCATAGCGGCTTATGCCGCCGGTCTGGTGATTCGTGATCTGCCGCCCCGGCTCAGCAACTACCGCTCAACGCGCAGTCTTCCCGAGTTTCTCGCGCAGCACGGTGTCGTCGCGATTGCCGATATCGACACCCGACGTCTGACGCGCATTCTTCGCGAGAAGGGTGCTCAGAATGGCGCCATCGTGACGGGCGCTGCGAGCAAGTCGGGCGATATTGCTAGCCTCGAGGCTGCAGCGCTCGAAGCCGCCCGCGCGTTCCCGGGACTCAAGGGGATGGATCTCGCGAAGGTTGTCTCGGTGCGCGAACGCTACGAGTGGACGGCGGGATCGACCTTCGACGCGCCACCAGCGCGTACCGGTCACAAGCCTTATCGCGTCGTTGCCTACGACTTTGGCGTGAAGCACAACATCTTGCGCTTGCTTATCGATGCGGGTTGCTCTGTCACGGTGGTACCGGCGCAGACGCCGGCATCCGAGGTGCTCGCGTTGCAACCGGAGGGCGTATTCCTCTCGAATGGTCCGGGCGATCCCGAACCCTGCGACTACGCGATCGGCGCGATTGGCGAGATCCTCGAGGCGAACGTGCCAATCTTCGGCATCTGCCTAGGACATCAGCTGCTCGGTCTGGCGAGCGGCGCTCGCACGATGAAGATGAAGTTTGGTCACCACGGCGCCAACCATCCGGTGCAGGATCTAGCGAGTCGCCGGGTATTGATCACGTCGCAAAACCACGGTTTCGCGATTGACGAAGCGAGCTTGCCGTCGAATCTCGTGCCGACCCATCGCTCGTTGTTCGATGGCACCTTGCAAGGCGTCGCGCGTACCGATCGCGACGCATTCAGTTTCCAAGGGCATCCGGAAGCGAGCCCTGGTCCCCACGACGTCAGCCATCTGTTCGATCGCTTCACGGCCGCCATGCAACGCCGCCGTTCGGCTTGATCGAGAAACCGAGTCCGCCATGCCGAAAAGAACCGACATCCAAAGCATCCTGATCATCGGTGCAGGTCCGATCGTGATCGGTCAAGCCTGTGAGTTCGACTACTCGGGCGCGCAAGCCTGTAAGGCGCTCAGGGAAGAGGGCTACCGGGTCATCCTGGTGAACTCGAATCCCGCCACGATCATGACCGACCCCAACATGGCCGATGCAACCTACATCGAGCCGATCAATTGGCGCACGGTCGCTCGCATCATCGAGAAAGAACGTCCCGATGCTGTGCTACCCACGATGGGCGGTCAGACGGCGCTCAACACCGCGCTCGATCTCGTACGCGAAGGTGTGCTCGAGAAGTTCGATTGCGAATTGATCGGCGCGTCACGTGATGCGATCGATATGGCTGAAGATCGCGAGCTCTTTCGCAACGCGATGCGCGAGATCGGCCTCGAGTCAGCGCGTTCGGCGGTCGCCAAGAGTTTAGAAGAGGCGTTCGCCATTCAGTCGACGCTCGGCTATCCCTGTGTGATTCGACCGAGCTTCACGCTCGGTGGCTCCGGTGGCGGTATCGCCTACAACCGCGAGGAGTTCGAGTCGATCGTGCTGCGCGGGCTCGATGCGTCGCCAACCAGTGAGGTGTTGATCGAAGAGTCGATCCTCGGCTGGAAGGAATTCGAGATGGAGGTCGTGCGCGATCGTGCCGACAACTGCATCATCGTTTGCTCGATCGAGAACCTCGATCCGATGGGTGTGCACACGGGCGACTCGATCACCGTGGCACCAGCGCAGACGCTGACGGACAAAGAATATCAACGCATGCGCGACGCTTCGATCGCGGTGCTGCGCAAGATCGGTGTCGATACCGGTGGCTCGAACGTGCAGTTCGCCGTCAATCCGGAAGATGGTCGCTTGATCGTCATCGAGATGAATCCGCGCGTGTCGCGCTCATCGGCATTGGCTTCAAAGGCGACCGGTTTTCCAATTGCCAAGATCGCGGCGAAGCTCGCCGTGGGTTACACGCTCGATGAGTTGCGTAACGACATCACCGGTGGTGCAACGCCGGCGTCGTTCGAGCCGACCATCGACTACGTGGTCACCAAAATTCCGCGCTTCACGTTCGAGAAGTTCCGTGGCGCCAACGACCGACTCACCACCCAGATGAAGTCGGTGGGCGAAGTGATGGCGATCGGCCGCACTTTCCAAGAATCGCTGCAGAAGGCCTTGCGAGGTCTTGAGACGGGTTTGGACGGTTTATCACCCGTCACTGCGCTGCCGCTTGGCGAGGAAGCCGCGGCTACGCTCGCTCATAATTTGCGGATGCCAGGCCCCGATCGTCTGCTGCAGACGGCAGATGGTTTTCGGGCGGGGTGGACCTTCGATCGCGTGCACGAACTCACGCGCATAGACCCTTGGTTCCTCGCGCAGATCGAAGAAATCGTCACGCTCGAAGCGGAGGTCGTCCAAGGTTCATTCGCGGCGCTCGATGCCTCTCGACTGCGATACCTCAAACGGCATGGCTTCTCTGATTCGCGTTTAGCCAAACTCGTCGGCGTGACCGAGAGTGAGATCCGTGCCCGTCGGCAATCTCTCGGGGTTCGCCCGGTCTACAAGCGTGTCGATACCTGCGCGGCTGAGTTTTCGACTTCGACCGCGTATCTGTACTCGACCTACGAAGAAGAGTGTGAAGCGGCGCCGACGAATCGACGCAAGATCGTGATCTTGGGCGGTGGTCCCAACCGAATCGGGCAGGGCATCGAGTTCGATTATTGCTGCGTGCACGCAGCGCTCGCGCTGCGCGAGGATGGTTTCGAGACCATCATGATTAACTGCAATCCCGAAACTGTCTCCACCGATTACGATACTTCCGATCGTTTGTATTTCGAGCCGCTGACGCTCGAAGATGTGCTAGAGATCATCGACAAAGAAAAGCCTGAAGGGGTGATCGTGCAATACGGCGGTCAGACCCCGCTGAAGTTGTCGCGCGCACTTGAGAAGGCTGGTGCGCCGATCATCGGTACCTCGCCCGAGTCGATCGATGTGGCCGAAGATCGTGAGCGCTTTCAAAAGTTGGTTCAGGCGCTCGGACTGCGCCAACCGGCTAACGCAACGGCACGCACTGAATCGCAGGCGCTCGCGCTCGCTCGTGAGGTTGGCTTTCCCTTGGTGGTTCGTCCATCGTACGTGCTTGGTGGTCGTGCGATGGAGATCGTCTTCAACGAAGATGATTTGCGCGCCTACATGACCGACGCGGTGAAGGTCTCGAACGAGAGCCCGGTGCTGCTCGATCGATTCCTCGATGACGCCATCGAGGTCGATGTCGATGCGGTTTGCGATGGTCGCAACGTACTCGTCGGCGGCATCATGGAGCATGTCGAGCAGGCAGGCGTGCACTCGGGCGACTCGGGCTGCTCGCTGCCACCCAATTCTTTGTCAACCGAGTTGCAAGATGCGTTACGCGAGCAGACCAAGCAGCTCGCTCTCGCACTCAACGTGGTCGGTTTGATGAACATTCAGTTCGCCATTCAGAACGGCGTGATTTTCGTGCTCGAGGTGAATCCGCGTGCGTCGCGTACGGCACCGTTCGTCTCGAAGGCTACGGGGTTTGCGCTCGCGAAGATCGGTGCGCGCGTCATGACGGGGCAAACGCTAGCGGCGCTCGGGGCCACTCAAGAGCGTGTGCCGCCGTACTACTCCGTCAAAGAAGCGGTCTTCCCGTTCGTCAAATTTCCGGAAGCGGATCCGATGCTCGGCCCCGAGATGAAATCGACGGGCGAGGTGATGGGTACGGGTCGCAGCTTCGGTGAGGCCTATGCCAAGGCGCAAGCGGCTTCGAGCGTGGTGTTGCCGCGCTCGGGCACTTGTTTTCTCAGTGTGCGCGAGCGCGACAAGCCCGGAGTCGTTCAGCTCGCTCGCCGTCTCCTCGAGAAGGGCTTCGATCTCGTGGCGACCGAAGGTACGGCGGCCGTTATCGCGGCAGCGGGGATCGCGGTGCGCAAGGTCAATAAGGTGCGTGAGGGCCGCCCGCACTGCGTTGACATGATCAAAAATGGTGAGATCGTGTTGATCGTCAACACCACCGAGGGTAAACAGGCGGTGCAGGAGTCACATTCGATCCGACGTGAGGCGGTGCAGCGACGCGTCACCTACTACACGACGCTGGCGGCGGCGCTCGCAACGTGCGAGGCTCTCGATTCGCTCGACCAAGTCGACGTCAACCGGTTGCAGGATCTGCACCAGGAGATGAGCGCATGAAGCGTAATCCTTTGACACTACGTGGTGCCGAAATGCTCCGCGCCGAATTGAAGCGCCTCAAGAGCGAGGACCGACCCAATGTCATCAAGGCGATTGCCGAGGCACGTAGCCATGGCGATCTGTCGGAGAACGCCGAGTATCACGCGGCGCGTGAGCAGCAGGGATTTATCGAGGGTCGTATCGCTGAGCTCGAAGCGAAGCTCTCGACCGCCGAAATTATTGATGTGGCTCAGCTCACCCCAGGTGACAAGGTCGTCTTTGGTGCGACGGTCGATCTCGAAGCTGAGGAAGATGGCAAGCGAGTGACGTACACCATCGTCGGCGATGACGAGGCCGACATCCGCGCCTCGCGAATTGCCATCACATCCCCCATCGCCAGAGCGCTGATAGGCAAGTCTGAGGGCGACGTGGTGGATGTGGCGGCGCCCGGCGGCGTGCGCTCGTACGAGATCGTCGCCGTTCGTTACGAGGCTTAATTAGTCGGGTAGTACGATCCGGCGCAAATCGGCGCGAGGTTTGTATAGCGTTGCGACGTGACCGATCCGCCCGACCAACGCGCTCTCGCACTGCGCTGCAAGCTCTTCGAGAGCCGCGTCACGCGCTTCGCGATCCGCACCTGTCATTCGAACTTTAATGAGCTCATGGTCATGCAGAGCACGCTGTGTCTCAGCCACGACGCCAGGGCTAACCCCGGCGTTGCCAATCAGGATGACGGGTTTGAGCGGGTGGGCGAGGCCGCGCAGGTAGCGGCGCTGTTTTTCTGTTAGTTTCACGGCCGCCATTCTACCCCTTCGATCATGGTCAAACGTACGCAAAGCAGCCGCGAGTGGCTGAAGGAACATTTCACCGACCCGTTCGTTAAGCGAGCCTGGGCGGAGGGCTGGCGCTCGCGGGCCGTCTTCAAGCTTGAGGAAATCGATCGGAAGGAGAAGCTGCTGAAGCCGGGCATGGTGGTGCTCGATCTCGGCTCCACGCCCGGTGCGTGGAGCCAATACGCGAAACGCAAGGTGGGCAAGAACGGCACCCTGATTGCGAGCGACATCCTGCCGATGGAACCTATCGCCGGGGTCGAGTTCATTGAAGGCGATTTTCGGGAGGAGGCGGTTTTCGAGGCCATTCTGGCCAAGGTGCCAGCCGGTGGAGTCGATGTGGTGCTCTCGGATATGGCACCGAATATGTCGGGCGTCCCGGCGATCGATCAGCCAAGTTCGCTGTATTTGTGCGAATTAGCGCTGGATCTCGCCAATCGGGCCTTGAAGCCGGGCGGTGACGTCCTCATCAAGACCTTTCAGGGTTCGGGTTTCGATGCGCTGGTTGCGGAAGCCCGCAAGCACTACACCCGAGTCAAGTTCGCCAAGCCTGCCGCCTCGCGCTCGCGCAGTCCCGAACTTTACTTGCTCGCACGCGGTCGAAAGGCGGTATAGCGGCCGTTTCGACTGGTTCGGCGGCCCCTGTTCGTGTAGTTTGATCACGGCGGGGCGAGGGAACGCGCCTTTGAGGTATTGGTAATGAACGATCTGATGAAAAACTTCGTGGTCTGGGCCCTGATCGCCTTGGCGGTGCTGGTGCTCTTCAGCCAATTCATGCCCCGCTCGGGTCCTGTAGCCGAGATCAGCTACTCGACCTTCCTAGGCGAAGTGCGCAACGGTCGCATCGAGAGCGTCGTGCTGCAGGGCGACACCATCATCGGCACTCGCCGAGACAAGTCCACCTTTGAGCTCTACAACCCCGAGACGGACAATACGGCACTGATCGGCACGTTGGCGAAGTCCGATGTGGCGATTATTGGTCGCGCGCCGAAGCAACCGAACTTCCTCGCCCAGTTGATCCTGCAGCTCGCTCCCGCGTTGCTGTTGATTTTGGTCTTCGCGTGGATGCTGCGGCAGATGCAAGGCGGCGGTAACGGCCGTGGTGCGATGTCGTTCGGCAAGAGTCGAGCGCGTCTGCTAAGTGAAGATCAAGTCGCCGTGACCTTCGCCGATGTGGCGGGCGTCGATGAAGCGAAGACGGAAGTCGGCGAAATCGTCGACTTCCTCAAAGATCCCTCTAAGTTCCAAAAGCTCGGCGGCAAGATTCCGAAGGGCGTGTTGATGGTGGGTAGCCCCGGTACCGGTAAGACGTTGCTCGCACGAGCCATCGCCGGTGAGGCCAAGGTTCCGTTCTTCACGATCTCGGGATCCGACTTCGTCGAAATGTTCGTGGGCGTGGGCGCGTCTCGCGTGCGCGATATGTTCGAGCAAGCTAAGAAACATGCGCCGTGCATCATCTTCATCGATGAAATCGATGCCGTCGGTCGCCATCGCGGCGCCGGTCTCGGTGGTGGTCACGATGAACGTGAGCAGACGCTGAACCAGTTACTCGTCGAGATGGACGGATTCGAAGGTAACGAAGGCATCATCGTCATCGCCGCCACTAACCGCCCCGACGTACTCGATCCGGCGTTGTTGCGACCGGGTCGTTTCGATCGTCAGGTCGTCGTGCCGTTGCCCGATGTGCGTGGTCGCGAGCAAATCCTCAAAGTCCACATGCGCAAGGTTCCGCTCGGTGAGGACGTGAAGCCCGCGTTGATTGCGCGTGGTACGCCCGGGTTCTCGGGCGCGGATCTGGCGAACCTCGTCAACGAGGCGGCGCTGTTCGCCGCTCGCGCGAACAAGCGCATCGTGAGTATGGAAGAGTTCGAGCGCGCGAAGGACAAGATCATGATGGGCGCCGAACGTCGCTCCATGGTCATGACCGAGGAAGAAAAGCGCATGACCGCCTACCACGAGGCCGGCCACGCGATCGTTGGCATCTCGGTTCCCGAGCACGATCCTGTCTACAAGGTCACCATCATTCCGCGCGGTCGCGCGCTCGGTGTGACGCAGTTCCTGCCGGAGCAGGATCGCTACTCCATGAGCAAGCGTCGTATCGAGTCGAGCATCACGACGCTCTTCGGCGGACGTATTGCAGAAGAAATTATCTTTGGCGCTGATGCGGTAACGACCGGTGCTTCGAATGACATCGAGCGTGCGACCGATCTCGCGCGCAACATGGTCACGAAGTGGGGTCTTTCGGACAAGCTCGGACCTCTGACGTATTCCGAAGAGTCGGGCGAGGTGTTCCTCGGACGTTCGGTCACCCAGACCAAACAGGTTTCGGATGAAACCGCGCACGCAATCGATCAAGAAGTTCGCCGCGTCATTGAGAGCAACTACCAGCGTGCGAAGGACATCCTGCAGACTCATCTCGACAAGCTGCATGCGATGGCCGATGCCTTGATGAAATTCGAGACCATCGACGATGGTCAGATCAAAGACATCATGGAAGGTCGTCCGCCGCGTGAGCCTTCGGGTTGGGACGATTCAGCTCCGACCGGTCCAACCGGTGGCGATACGCCGCCGCGTCCGGCGCCCTCGGGCGGCCTCGGCGCGACGCCAGCGGGTGAGGGCAGCGCCGGCTGATGTCGCTGCGTTGCGCAGATCGACTTCTCGATTTGCGTTTCCCAAGGGTGATGGGCGTGCTCAATGTCACGCCCGATTCCTTTTCCGACGGCGGTCGGTTCGTCGATGTTGAAGCGGCTATTTCTGCGGCGGAGCGGATGCGTGCCGCTGGGGCCGACATCATCGATGTGGGTGGCGAGTCGACCCGTCCTGGTGCGGCGGAAGTGTCTGCCGATGAGGAGTGGCATCGAGTCGAGTCGGTTTTGCGTCGATTGATCGAACGCGGGGCTCTCGTCTCTCTCGATACCAGCAAGCCAGAAGTGATGCGCGCAGGCCTCGAGCTTGGCGTGCAGATGATCAACGATGTCTATGCGCTGCGCCGACCCGGTGCACTCGCCGCAGTCGCTGCGAGCAATGCGGCCGTTTGTTTGATGCACATGCAGGGCGAGCCACGCTCGATGCAGCAGGCACCTCACTACACCGACGTCGTGAGCGAGATTCGCGAGTTTCTCGCCGAGCGGTTGCAGGCTTGTCGTGCCGCGGGTATCGCGGATGATCGACTCGCGATCGACCCGGGCTTTGGCTTCGGTAAGACGCTGCCACACAACTTGGCGTTGCTGCGACGTTTGAGCGAGCTCCAGTCTCTCGGTGTGCCGATGCTCGCTGGCTTATCACGCAAGACGATGTTGGCGGGTCTCACGGGTCGACCCGTGGAGGCGCGCCTTGCTGGCAGTTTGGCGCTCGCGCTCGCCGCTTGCGAGGGCGGTGCGCGTATCATTCGCGTTCACGATGTTCCCGAGACCGTGGATGCGCTCAAGGTGTGGAGCGCATTCCGCGATCAGGGCCGATAAGTCATTAGGGCTGGCAACGAACCATGGCGAGACAGTATTTCGGAACTGACGGTGTGCGGGGCACGGTAGGTCAGGCACCTTTGACGGTAGATTTCGCGCTGCGCTTGGCAAGTGCCGCGGCGCGAGTGCTCGCACCGCAAGGCGGCACCGTGTTGATCGGCAAAGATACGCGCCTCTCCGGCTACATGTTCGAGGCGGCGCTCGAGGCGGGCTTCATCGCGGCAGGTCTTGATGTGCTGCTGATTGGTCCTTTACCGACGCCCGGCATCGCCTTCATGACGCGTCATTTCAAGTGTCGTTTTGGCGTCGTGATCAGTGCCTCGCACAATCCGTATTACGACAACGGCATCAAGTTCTTCGACGCCGAGGGCGGCAAGTTGACCGACGAGGCCGAGGAGCTCATCGAGGCTGAGTTGGCCAATGGCGCAACGACGGTGGAGTCGGGTCGCTTAGGTCGTGCGGTTCGTGTCGATAAGACTCGCAAGGCTTATCAAGACTTTTGTTGTGCAACATTCCCCGCAGGCAAGACGCTTGCGGGTATGAAGATCGTGATCGATTGCGCGCACGGTGCGGGGTACAAGGTCGCCCCGCGCATCTTGACTGATCTCGGCGCCGAGATCGTTCCGATCGGTTGCTCTCCAACCGGGCGCAATATCAACGAGGGCTGTGGATCGACGTCACCTGAGTTGCTGCAGTTGACTGTTCCTGGCGTGAAGGCGCAGGTCGGTATTGCGCTCGATGGCGATGGCGATCGCCTTGTGATGGTCGATCACTTAGGCCGCAAGGTCGATGGCGATCAGTTGATGTACGTGATTGCGCTTGCCAAACAGGCGGCCGGCACCTTGCGCGGTCCAGTCGTTGGAACCTTGATGACGAACTTCGGCCTCGAGCGGGCGTTACTCGATAGAGGCATCGGGTTCGAGCGCGCGGCGGTGGGCGATCGGTATGTTCTGGCCAAGTTGCGCGAGACGGGCGGGGTATTGGGTGGTGAGACCTCGGGGCATTTGCTGACGCTCGATCAAACAACGACCGGCGATGCGATGATCGCGGCGCTGCAGGTTTTGGGCGTGATGCGCGAAACCGGCAAGTCGCTGGCGGAGCTCACCGCCGACCTATCGCTACTCCCGCAGGTCATGATTAACGTGCGCGTCAAAGAGCGCTTCGATCCCTATTCGCGCGACTCTGTGCGCGAGGTCGTCGATTCGGCCAATGCCCAGCTAGCTGGACGGGGTCGTGTGGTGTTGCGTGCCTCAGGTACTGAGCCGTTGATTCGAGTCATGGTTGAGGCCGAGCAGTCAGCAACGGCGCGAGGTCTTGCTCAAAGAATTGCAGATGCCGTACAGGCGGGGGTGTGACGATGACGCGCAAGCCATTGGTAGCAGGCAACTGGAAGATGCATGGTTCGCTTGCGGGTAATGCAGAGTTGTTGCTGGCCTTGCGCGAGTTGTTGCCGAGCAGCGCTGTCGACTGTGTCGTGTGCCCACCGTTCGTTTATTTATCTTCGGTCGCTGCGGCGCTCTCGGGTAGTGCCATCGAACTCGGTGCGCAGGATGTGTGCGAACAGGTTGAACCCGGTGCTTACACGGGTGAAGTGTCGGCATCGATGTTGCGCGAGATCGGTTGTCGCTACGTCATCGTCGGTCATTCCGAGCGGCGGGCGATCTATGGCGAAACGGATGAGTTCGTTGCCCGTAAATTCGCTGCCGCACTGGCAGCGGGGCTTGTACCGATTCTCTGTGTCGGCGAATCGTTACAAGAGCGGGAGTCAGGCGCGACGGAGACTGTCGTGACCCGCCAGCTTGATGCCGTGATCGAGGCCGTCGGGGTAGGGGCGCTCGGCCGTGGCGTACTCGCCTACGAGCCTGTTTGGGCGATCGGAACAGGTCGTACGGCAAGCCCCGAGCAGGCGCAGGAGGTTCATGCTTGCCTGCGTGGTCGAATTGCCGCAATCGATGCTACAATTGCCGGCTCCGTGAGGGTCCTCTATGGGGGCAGCGTCAAGGCGGGCAACGCGAAAGAGATTTTCGCGATGCCGGATGTCGACGGTGGCCTGATAGGTGGGGCCTCACTGAAAGCAGCAGAATTTGCGGCGATCGTCGCCGCAGCCGCTGCAACTTGAAAGTGAACATCACATGCTGTTGACCGCCCTGACCATATTGCAAGTGTTCGTTTCGATCGCGATCGTCGCGCTCGTGCTGTTGCAGCGTGGCCGTGGTGCCGATGCCGGTGCCGGTTTCGGTGCGGGCGCTTCGGGCAGCGTGTTCGGCGCGCGCGGTGCGACGACGGGGTTGTCGCGTTCGACGGCGATTTTCGCTGCGATTTTCATGCTCAACAGTCTGGCGCTGGCGTGGCTTGGCACGCGCAGCACCGTCGATACTTCTGGGGGATTGCTCGGCGAGTCCGTCGAGCAAGTGGCGCCTGCGAATCCGGCGCCGACATTATCTGACGCACCGCCGGTAGCGCCAGAACAGGGTCAGTAAGTCTGACAACGACGTTGCGGTCGTGGTGGAATTGGTAGACACACTAGCTTGAGGGGCTAGCGCCGAAAGGTATGGGAGTTCGAGTCTCCCCGACCGCACCAAACTCGATTCATACCCTGCTACAATTCGCGCCGCTTGCGGCACGGGGGTTTCGCGGCTTTTCGTCGTGATCGTGCCAGGGCGGTGAATATGCTTTCGAACTATCTGCCTGCACTGATTTTTTTGGCAGTCGCCACTGGCCTAGCTGCCGTGTTGCTACTGCTCGGTACCGGATTCGGTCGGTACTTCTCGAAGGCGCCGAACGACGCTCAAAAATTATCCGCTTACGAGTGTGGCTTCGAAGCTTTCGAAGACACCCGCATGAAATTCGATGTGCGGTACTACCTCGTCGCCATTCTCTTCATCGTGTTCGATCTCGAAATCGCTTTCCTCTTTCCGTGGGCCGTCGCACTCAAGTCGATCGGCACCTTCGGTCTCGTCGCCATGGGAATCTTCCTCGGCATCCTGATCGTCGGGTTCATCTATGAGTGGAAGAAGGGAGCGCTCGAGTGGGATTGAACAACAACAGCGACGCGCAAGGCTTTGCTGAGCGTGGTTTCGTCACCACGCAGGTAGATAACCTCGTCAACTGGGCTCGCACCGGTTCGTTGTGGCCTATGACCTTTGGTCTGGCGTGTTGTGCAGTTGAGATGATGCACGCGGGCGCCTCGCGCTATGACCTCGATCGATTTGGTGTGGTGTTTCGACCGAGTCCGCGCCAGTCCGACGTCATGATCGTTGCCGGTACGCTCGTTAATAAGATGGCTCCCGCATTGCGCAAGGTCTATGACCAGATGCCAGAACCACGCTGGGTCATCTCGATGGGGTCCTGCGCCAACGGTGGTGGCTACTACCATTACTCCTATGCGGTGGTTCGCGGTTGTGATCGCATCGTTCCCGTCGATGTGTACGTGCCGGGCTGCCCACCGACGGCCGAAGCACTGATGTACGGAATCATCCAGTTGCAGAAGAAGATCGCTCGCACGAGCTCGGTGCTTAACCCATGACGATCGAAAACACCGTGCAGGCCATCGAGGCTCGACTGGGTGCGCTGGTGCGTCGCATCGATTCGCTGCCCGACGAAATCGCCTATGAATGCGACGCCACTCAGTGGCTCGAGGTCGCGCGCGTGCTGCGTGATGAACCAACCCTGCGTTTCGAAATGCTGATGGATCTCGCGGGCGTCGACTATTCGGAGTTCGGCAAGTCCGAGTGGAAGACCTTCTCTGCGACGGGCTCGGGATTTTCGCGCGGGGTCAATCGCAGCGCAGTCGGCGAGGTGCGTCAGGACGGCGTGCGCTTTGCGGTCGTCGTGCAGCTACTGTCGATTACGAACAACCAGCGTCTGCGCTTGCGGGCGTTTTGTGCCGATGACGCCGAGCCGATCATCGACTCACTGGTCGATATTTGGTCATCGGCCAATTGGTTCGAGCGCGAAGCGTTCGATCTTTTTGGCATTTTATTCCGGGGTCACCCCGATCTGCGCCGACTCCTGACCGACTACGGTTTTATTGGCCACCCGTTCCGCAAGGATTTCCCGCTCATCGGCAACGTCGAAGTGCGTTACGACCCCGCCAAGCAGCGCGTCGTGTACGAACCGGTCAGCATCGAACCGCGCACGCTCGTCCCGCGAGTCATTCGTCACGACAACCGCTACGACCCGGCGCTCGACGGAACTTGATCCATGTCTGAAATCCAGTCTTACACCATGAATTTCGGGCCGCAGCATCCGGCGGCTCACGGCGTTTTGCGCCTCGTCCTCGAGCTCGATGGCGAAGTCATTCAGAAGGCGGACCCGCATATCGGTTTGCTGCACCGTGCCACCGAAAAGTTGGCGGAGTCGAAGCCCTTCAATCAATCCATCGGCTACATGGATCGGCTCGATTACGTCTCGATGATGTGCAACGAGCACGCCTACGTGATGGCCATCGAACGTCTGCTCGGTGTGAAGCCGCCGCTGCGCGCGCAGTACATCCGCACCATGTTCGACGAGATCACACGTATCCTGAACCATTTGATGTGGCTCGGCGCGCATGGTCTCGATATCGGCGCGATGACGGTCTTTTTGCTCGCGTTCAAAGAACGCGAAGATCTGATGGATTGCTACGAGGCGGTTTCCGGTACGCGCATGCATGCGACGTACTACCGCCCGGGTGGTGTGCATCGTGATCTGCCACTCGAGATGCCGAAGTATCAGGCCTCACGCTGGCGCTCGCAGAAAGATGCAGACCGCCTGAACGAGGCACGCGCCGCGGGCTTGCTGGAATTCATCGAAGATTTCACCAAGCGCTTCCCGAAGGCGGTCGACGAGTACGAAACCTTGCTGACCGACAATCGCATCTGGAAGCAGCGCACGGTCAATATCGCCGTGGTCTCGCCGGAGCGGGCGATGCAACTTGGATTCTCAGGGCCCATGCTGCGTGGTTCGGGTATCGCTTGGGATTTGCGTAAGCAGCAGCCCTACGAGGTCTACGACCAGCTGGATTTCGATATTCCCGTCGGCGTCAACGGCGATTGCTACGACCGCTATCTCGTGCGTATTGAAGAGTTGCGCCAGTCCAACCGCATTGTCGCGCAGTGCGTTGAGTGGCTGAAGAAAAACCCGGGCCCGGTGATGGTGGCCGATGCCAAGGTGCGTCCGCCGCGTCGCGAGAACATGAAGGGCGACATGGAGTCGCTGATTCATCACTTCAAGTTGATGACCGAGGGTTACTGCGTACCCGAGGGTGAGACTTACGCTGCGGTGGAAGCGCCGAAAGGGGAATTCGGCATCTATCTGGTTTCGGACGGTGCCAACAAGCCGTATCGACTCAAGTGCCGTGCGCCGGGTTTCCCACATCTCGCCTCACTCGAGGAGATGGTCAAAGGTCACATGCTGGCTGACGTGGTCGCGGTGATCGGTACACAAGACATCGTCTTTGGAGAAATAGATCGATGAGTGCTGCTCACCAGGTGACGACCAGTGATGGTCAAGTTTTTGAACCGGGTGAGGGCCCGAATGTCTCTTTGTTGACCGAGCACACACGTCACGAGATCGATCAGTGGATCGCACGCTTTCCGCAGGGGCGCCAGCGTTCGGCGACGCTCTCGGCGCTGCGATTTGCGCAGGAGCAGAATGAGGGCTTTTTGACGCCCGCTTTGATGGATGCCGTTGCAGAGTATCTGCGTCTGCCGTCGATCCAAGTTTACGAGGTTGCGACGTTCTACTCGATGTTCGAGACCCACGAGTGCGGTCGGCATCATGTGAGCGTGTGCACGAATATCAGCTGCTGGCTTAACGGCGGCGAAGAAATTTTGGCGCATTGTGAGCGCAAGCTCGGTATCAAGGTGGGCGAGAGCACGCCTGACAAGCGCATCTTCCTCAAACAAGAAGAGGAATGCCTGGCTGCCTGCACCGGCGCGCCGATGATGATGGTCGATCATGAATTCCACGAATTCCTGACGCCGGAAAAGGTCGACAAGATTTTGGATGGCTTGAAATGAGTGCATACGACACCTGGCGCGATCGCATGAATCTCGTGGTGTTCGAGCCGCTCGCGCTCGATCGTCCGTGGACCCTCGAGAGTTACCTCAAAATTGGTGGTTACTCGTCGTGGAAGAAAATCCTCGCCGGAGAAATCACGCGCGAGCAGGTCATCGAAGCCGTTAAGGCGAGCGGCCTGCGCGGTCGCGGCGGCGCCGGCTTTCCGACCGGGACGAAGTGGTCGTTCATGCCGCGTAACGCACCGATCCAAAAGTACGCCGTTTGCAACTCCGACGAGAGTGAGCCCGGCACCTGCCACGATCGCGACATTCTGCGGTTCAACCCGCACTCGCTCGTCGAGGGCATGGCGATCGGCGGCTATGCGATGGGTGCCACGGTTGGATACAACTATATTCGTGGCGAGTTCTTGGGTGAGCCCGTGCCGCGTTTCGAAGCGGCGGTCAAAGAGGCCTACGAAGCCGGTTTGCTCGGTAAGAACGTGCAAGGCTCTGGTATCGATTTTGATCTGTATACGTTCGTTGGTGCGGGCGCCTACATCTGCGGTGAAGAGACTGCGCTACTCGAATCACTTGAGGGTAAACAGGGTAAGCCTCGCTTTAAGCCGCCGTTCCCCGCAGCGTTCGGTCTCTATGGCAAGCCGACGACCATCAATAACACGCAAAGTTATGCGTCGGTGCCGACGATCCTGCGCAAGGGACCCGAGTGGTTTGCGCAGCTCGGTACGACGAACGCGGGCGGTACGGTAATCTTCTCGGTATCGGGCCATGTCAACAAGCCAGGCAACTTCGAGTTGCCGCTCGGTATCCCGTTCAAAGATTTGCTCGAGATCGCGGGCGGCGTTCGGGGCGGTCGTAAGCTGAAGGCGGTGATCCCCGGCGGGTCGTCTGTCAAGGTTGTTCCGGGCGACGTCATGATGGGCGTCAACATGGATTACGACTCGCTGCGCGCAGTCGGTTCATCGGTGGGTTCAGCGGCCGTCATCGTCATGGACGAAACGACTTGTATGGTGAAGGCGCTCGAGCGCATCTCGCGTTTCTACAAGTCAGAGTCCTGTGGTCAGTGCACACCCTGCCGCGAGGGCACCGGTTGGTTGAACCGCGTCCTCAAGCGCATCGTTGACGGCCAAGGTCGTATGGAAGATCTGCAATTATTGATCGACGTCGCCAATCGCATCGAAGGTCACACGATCTGTGCCTTGGGTGATGCGGCGGCATGGCCGGTGCAGAGCTTCGTCACGAAGTTCCGACATGAATTCGAGTACATGATCCAGCACGGTGGCCGTAGCCTCGTCGATGGAACCAAGGAGGCGGCGTAAGCCGCGCGCGGGAAGATGGCAGCGAATCCGCAGGACGATTTCGTCAACGTTGAAGTTGACGGCAAGCCGGTCAAAGCGCGCAAAGGCGCGATGATCATTCACGTCACGGACGCCCATGACGCGTACGTGCCGCGATTCTGTTATCACGACAAGTTGCCGGTCGCGGCGAATTGCCGCATGTGTCTCGTTGAAGTTGAAAAGGCGCCCAAGCCGCTGCCGGCCTGCGCAACGCCCGTTGCCGAGGGCATGAAGATCTTCACCAAGTCGAAGGTCGCCATCGGTGCGCAGAAAGCCACTATGGAATTTCTGCTGATCAACCACCCGCTCGATTGCCCGATTTGTGATCAGGGTGGGGAATGCGAGTTACAGGATCTCGCGATGGGGTTTGGTCGAGACATCGCGCGCTTCAACGAGCGTAAGCGCGTCGTCAAAGATAAGAATCTCGGCCCGCTCGTCTCGACGGACATGACCCGTTGCATCCATTGCACTCGTTGTGTGCGCTTTGGTCAGGAGATCGCGGGTATCCCCGAGCTTGGCACGACCGGCCGCGGCGAAAATATGGAGATCGGCACCTACATCGAAAAGAGTGTCGATCATGAACTGTCGGGCAACATCATCGATTTGTGCCCGGTTGGCGCGCTCAACTCTAAGCCGTTCCGTTATCAGGGACGCTCGTGGGAAATGTCGCAGGTTCCTTTCATCGCGCCGCACGATGGGCTCGGTAGCAACCTGTTTGGTCATGTCTTGCGCGGCAAACTCAAGCGAGTGGTGCCGCGCGCGAACGACGATATCAACGAAACCTGGATCGCCGATCGCGATCGGTATAGCTACGAAGGCGTGCACGCGGATGATCGTCTTGCCAAGCCCATGCTCAAGCAAGACGGGCAGTGGCAAGAAGTCTCGTGGGATGTTGCGTTGCAAGCGGCTGCACGCGGCTTGAAGGCAGCGGGTCATCACCTCGGCACGCTCGTTCATCCGTCATCAACCACTGAAGAGGCTTACCTCGCCGCGAAGTTGACCCGTGAATTGGGTTCGTCGAATGTGGATTACCGGCTTCGTCAGCGCGATTTCCGCGATGCGGCGGCCGATGCCATTCAGCCATCTTTGGGCTTGCCGATCGCCGAGGTCGATGCCGTATCCGGTTCACTTGTCATCGGTTCAAACCTGCGCGCGGAATTGCCTTTGCTCGCGCATCGACTGCGCAAGGCGGCCGTCAAAGCGGGCGCTAAGGTGGCGTTCATTGACGCGATCGCGCGCGACTACCGCTTCCCTGTTTCGATGCAGATTGCCGTTGACCCGTCACATTGGGCGCAGCAGTTAGCCGGTGTGTTGGCTGCTGTCATCGAGAAGACTGGCGTTCACGTTGGTGATGCTTACGCGACCTTGTTGCGCGGTATCGCGCCAACGCGCGAGCAGCACCTCGCCGCAGAGGCTCTGCTCACAGGCTCAAAGCGCGTCGTTTGGCTCGGCGCGTTGGCGTCGCGTCACCCGGCGTGGGCTGATCTGCGCTCGCTCGCGGTCGAAATCGCTCGCGTGGCAGGCGCCACGCTGGGTGTGCTCGCCGAGGGCGGAAACGCGGCGGGTGTGTCGATCGCGGGAGCCTTGCCGCATCGCCTGGCGGGGGGCGCTGCGACGACGACGAGCGGTCTCAATGCCCACTCGATGCTCGAGTCACCGCAACGCGCTTATTTGCTCGTCGGTGCCATCGAACCGAAACAGGATATGGCGGCAGCGTCCGTGGCCGAGTCAGCGCTGAAGTCGGCGGCTTGCGTGGTCGCCTTGACCCCTTATGCGTCCGACGAGTTGCTGGCCTGCGCCGATGTATTGTTGCCCGTCGGTTGCTTCGCTGAGACCTCCGGTAGCTACGTCAATCTCGAAGGTCGCTGGCAGTCGCAAGCGGCCGTGTCGAAGTTGCCGGGTGAAGCGCGTCCAGCTTGGAAGGTGTTGCGCGTGCTCGGTAACCTGTTGGAGCTCTCGGGCTTCGAGCAGGAGACTTCCGAAGAAGTTCGTGCTGAGTTGCAGACGCTCATCACGAGCGGCGCGGGCGGGGCGGTGCCGACCTCGATCGTGACGCACCATGTACCGGCGATCGCGGCCGTGAGCGGCTCGGCGGATCTCGCGATCGGCGAGCTCGATGTGCCGATGTATTCCATCGACGCGGTTCTGCGTCGTAGCCCGGCCCTGCAGCAAACGGTGATCGCGCTGCGCGCGGCCGAGGGGGCAGGGCAGTGACGGATTTCATCCTCAATACTTGGGGCGATTTGCCGTCCTACATTCGCTCGACCTTTTGGATTCTCGTCGTCACGGTGGCGGTGATTCTCTCCGTC
>JBMTZD010000025.1:0-29905 GCA_049455235.1 Steroidobacteraceae bacterium | reverse complement strand
GCCGAGCACCATGAGCGGTTGCGCTTCGGTCGGTGCTTCGAAAGCACTGCCGGTGAAGGTGGCGATTCTCTGGACGGGCGGATTTAATTCGGCACCCGTTATCCCAGAGTGATTTTTGAGAGAGCCAGTCTCAAGATCAAAAATGTCTTCGGTTGGCGCATCAGAGCGGATGGCGAACCCATTTAGAAAACGAAACCCGAATCGAGAGGCAAGATCCGCCACAGCACCGGGGAAGGGGAAATGATCTGCGATCAGTAATAGCGCACCACCGTTCTCGACCCAAGTGACGAGTGAGGCCGTCTCCTGTTCCGACAATGCGGACTCAACCGGTAAGGCCCATCGATCGACATTCGAGATATGCAGTGCATTGGCAATGACCAACGCGTCGGTCGTTGCCAATAACTCGGGTGTAAAGGGACTCGTGGTTGACTGAACTCTGAAGCCAGTGTCGTTGAGTAGTCTTGCCAAAGGCGCATAGCGACGCTCGACGGTGTGGAAGTTGTAGTGAGCGGAGTCGATCAGGATTCGTGGAGCCCGTGCTTCGGTTGCGCTCGACTGGATGGATGTGAAGAGAATCGACCATAGGATCAGCAATAGAACGCGAACAGGCGTGAAGGGTGGCGTATGGGCTTTCATAGTGCGTTCAATAAAGGGCCGAGGTGATGCTCGTAACGCCGCCATCGACCGATACCGTGGCGGTTGATCGGCTTTCGAACTTGTTGTGCGCTCGCGGTAGTGACGATGCGATCGGTTTCATAGAACTTCAGGCAGTTAGCGTGCCAGCCTACACCGAGAAATTGCAGCACATGACGAATCACGTCTTCCGGATTGTTGACCAGGTCTTCGTATTGGATACGCATGACAGTGCTCTGAGGAAGGTATTTGCAAGCAGCGTCTAGTAGTTGATTATGAGCCGTTAGGTATCGGCCGAGTTCCGCAAGATCATAAGCGTAGGGATGTCCCGAGCTAAATCGCTTCGTGAAGCAGGACCACCCGATATCTCGCGGGTCGCGCGCGAGCACGATGATCTTGGCGTGAGGTAGCGCCTTGTGGATGGTGTCAATGTGTAGGGCATTGGCGAGAAACTTGTCGACGACGAACGATGCGCCTGTCTGCTTCTCTAGGGTGCTCGCGAGCGCACTTTGGTACCGGTGGGCGACTCGCTGCAGTTGCTCTGCTGAGTACGCAGGTTCTATATCGACGCTATCAAACAAAGTTCGCGACTCAGCGAGGAGGGCTTGCTCAAAAAAATCGCGCTCGCCGAAGCCGTATATGGATGGATGACTGATCAAAATCTGTTCCAAAAGGGTGGAGCCGCAGCGTGGAGCGCCCACAACGAAAACATGATTCGGTGACGGTGGTTCGGCATAAGAGGTTGGCGACTGTGGGGTGAGGCTTTGCATTTGTACGCAGAGTCGCTCGAGACGATGCAATGTTTGTTCTTCATCGTACCCGTTGTCTTGTCGAATCAATCGATTGGCCTGCTGCCAGCTTGCGAAAGCCTCGGCTGTTTGATCCACATCATCCAAGGCTTTTCCGCGTGCGAACAGCAATAAGGCGGCGCCGACAGTATCTTCCGGTAGCGTCGTCTGTAGCAGGCGTGTAAGCTCTGCATCATTGGGCTGATAGCGATGCAGCTCTGCCAGATTGAACTGCGCCTCCGTGAGGTTCGGTTTTATTTTTAGTGCCGTAGAGTAATGCGACTTGGCGAGCTCAAATTGCCCGCAGTCGCGATAGGCATTGCCGAGATTGTTATGTGCCTCGGCGAAGTCTTCTTTGAGACTAAGGGCTTGCTGGAGTGCCTTGACTGCTTGATCGCTCGCGCCGATCTGTAGCAGTGCATGACCGAGGTTATTCCAGGCGTCGACGTCGCGGGCGTCTCTGCGAAGCGCGTTAGAGTGATGCTGTATCGCGTCGGACCAAAGCTGTCGCCGCCCGGCGAGCACGCCGAGCGCGTCGTGCACGCGTGCGTTAGCCCCGTTTAGGGCGAGTGCTGCATTCAAAGCGCCGCTCGCAATGTCCCAGTACCGCAACTGAGTGGCGACGATGCCGAGAGCCGCCTGTGCATCGAACAACTGCGGCGCCAAAGTTGCGGCCTCAGTGAGTGTGGCAAAGGCCGGCTCCAGAGCCCCGCGCTCAACTTGCAATGTGGCCAGGTCACAAAGCGCGCTGGCGAGGTTGTGGCGGTAGTGCGGCATCGGACCGTGTTCGATGGCCCTGCGCCAGTGCTCGATCGCGTCTTCTAGCTGATTGAGCTGATAGGCCACGACCGCCCGTCGGTGCCACGAGTCCGAATCCGCAGTCGGGGTTGCGGCCCCGCTCATCTGTTCGCTTTCGCGACTGGCCATGGTGTTCGTCACCTCAATCGGGGTGATGATGCCACTATCCGAAATAACGCATGGTTATGACGCGGCCCGATTATTTCATTCGCGTTGAATACCATCGAAGCGTAGTTTAGTGCCGGTACCTTAGTCGGCAATCCCGGAGGTGGCTGGCGTGTGGGGACGAGACGGGGGGATCAGGAGGAGAACTCGGTTGCAGCGCATCGCAACCGTGCTCGGGTTGGCGTTGCCTCTGGTTTTGGCCGCTTCGCACAGTCTGGCAGCAGGGTCGCAAAGCCAATCCTTCGTTGTTAGTTTTTTCGCGCAGCAGTTCACCAATAATCCGGGAGATTGCCCCGGCGGGGTCAACCCGGAGGACGAACGCGGCCAGATCGCCGTGGCGTTACGGACCATGGGTTATTCGGCGGCCGACGTACGTCGCCTGATGATCGGCTGGGATCAGGGTGGCGAGGGCGAGCGCAAGGTCAACGAAATTCTCGAGCGCCGAGCGACGATCAACGGTGAACCCGTTAATCCGATGACGCATCCGGAAGCGGTTCCGGACCCCCAACTAAAATTCGTCGTCGCCAAACAGACGGTCGGCTTCGATCTCGACGGTCAGCAATCGCCGGACGATTTTGTCGACATGGTCTCCGGTAAGCCTGGTATCGATAATCAGCTGTTTCGAGCACTCGGCTGCAATCAAAATTTTCGAGGCACCTGGACGAGCCCCTCGGCTTATGGCGAGTGGGTGTGGGTGCAATTGCGCGATTCGCAGCCTGCATGGCTAATGACCATTGCTGAGACGCCCTCGGGTAAGGCTGGCGAGGTCGTCGTTCGAATCCAGCGCTCACTCGATCATCTGCGCTCAAACATGGACGGCTCGCCACGGTGGCACGCCACTTATCGAGCCGATCCCGATCCGCGCTCGATCAATGAATACCGCGGCTACCTGCGCAACGGTGAGCTGACGATCACGAGGCAGTCGCGATTCAGCATGCTTTGGAATGGACTCAGCGCGCCGGTGCTGAACCTCAGCCAGTTTCAGATGAGCCTGAAGCAAGATGCGCGCGGTCAGTGGGATGGTCTGATCGGCGGTTTTCAACCTTGGCGCGAGCTGTATTTTGCGTTTTCCCATAACGGCATCGTTGGTGATCGTCCCGGTCTCTGGCATGCCATGAAAAAAGCTGCTGACGCAGAACCCGATCCCACGACGGGTCAAAACCTCGCTATTTCTGCGGCCTACCGCTTCACTGCTATTCCGGCATTCGTCACCGCACCGGGCGCGCAGGTGAGAACAGCCATGCGGGACAAACCGAGATCATGAGCAAGCGCCCTCGACGTGTTGTTGCTGCGACCATAGCCCTTGTGGCCGTGGCGGCCGGCGCGTTTTTGCTTTGGCCCGAGTCGACGCCGCGCTCCGCGAAAGTTTTTCAGCCTCCTGAGGTCAAGGCGCCGCGCCTAACGTCGGAGCAGTATCGGGCTGCGATCACGGACATATTCGGTGCGCATATCGATCTTGGCGGCCGTCTTGAACCGGTGATGAGAGATAGCGGTTTGCTGGTAGTGGGCGCCTCTAGCGTCAGTGTTAGTCCAGCGGGTATGGAACAGTTCGATGCGATGGCCGAAGCCATTTCTGAGCAGGTTTTGTTGCGCGAAGAGAATCGACGGGTCTTTTTATCTTGCGCACCCGCTAACTCCAGTCAACCAGATGATCGCTGTGCTGCGCAGTTCCTGATACCGATCGGGGAGCGTTTATTTCGCCGGCCTTTGACGGAGTTCGAGTCGCGCAGCTTCGTTGCGGCAGCTGCGGCTGCTACCAAAGCATTGGGAGATTTCCACGAAGGTCTCGCGCTGAGCCTTGCGGCTATGCTGACCTCACCTCAGTTTCTGTTCCGCATCCCGGTGATCGAAGACGATCCAGACCGTTCGGACGGTTACCGGCTCGATGCTTACTCACGTGCAGCCCGACTGAGCTTCTTCTTGTGGAATACCGGCCCTGACGCCGAGTTGATGAGAGCGGCGCGCGAGGGTGACCTCGATAGTGATCGTGGGTTTCGCCGGCAAGTTGATCGGATGATGGCCTCGCCACGTTTAGAGGAAGGCGTTAGGGCATTTTTCTACGACATGCTGCGCTTCGACACTTTCGAGACTTTGAGCAAAGACCCAACGCTGTTTCCTAAGTTCAGTCGACGGGAGATGGCCGATGCGCAAGAGCAGACATTGCGCACCCTGGTTCATTTGTTGCTGGATGAGCAGGGTGACTATCGTGATGCCTTCACGACCAAAAAGACATTTTTGACGCCGTCGTTGGCGGCGATTTATCAGGTACCGCTCGCGCATGAGGGCCCGAACGGTGGCGTAGAAGCTTGGGAGCCGTTCGAATTCTCGGCGGAAGACCCGCGCGCTGGCATCTTGAGCCACGCCAGCTTTACCGCATTGCATTCGCCGCCGGGTAGAACTTCGCCGACCGATCGCGGTAAGGCACTGCGCGAAGTACTCATGTGTCAGACCGTGCCCGCGCCGCCACCGGATGTGCAATTCACGGTGGTCCAGAATACGGCTGATCCAATCCACAAGACGGTACGTCAACGATTGATCGCTCACTCGACTGTTCCCTCGTGCGCAGGGTGTCATCGCATCATGGACCCGATGGGTCTCGCGCTAGAGAATTTCGATGGAGCAGGGGAGTTCCGCTTGGTCGAGAACGGTCAGCCCATCGATACATCGGGTGATCTCGATGGCGTTGAGTTCTCGAACTCACTCGAGCTCGCGCAAGTCGTTCGCGATAACCCGGCGATTCCCTCGTGTCTCGTCAAGAGAATGAGCGCCTATGCGTTCGGTCAAGATCTGACGCAGGACCAGCGAGTTTTCTTGAAGCAGATGCGAGTCCGTTTCCGTGAAAGCGGCTTCAAAGTGCCCGAGTTGATGCGGGCTATCGTCACGAGTCCCGAGTTTTTTCAGGCAGAGCCGAATCGAGCTGCCGTTCCAGTCGACACCATAACTGCTGCAGTGGGCCGCTGAGGTACCGAAGATGAGCACGTCGCGTCGCGGTTTTTTAAGAGGCACCTTCGCAGGATCGGCGGTTGCCGTCGGTTTGCCGTTTCTCGATTGTTTTTTGAATGAATCCGGCACGGCGCTCGCCGGAACGGGCCAGCCGCTGCCAAGTGTTTTTGGTAACTGGTTTCAGTATCTCGGGCTGAATCCCGGTCGATGGGTGCCTGACCAAACCGGCAGCAACTATAAAAATAAAGTTGAACTCGCCATGTTCGATCCGTGGAAAGAGCGGGTCAATCTGATCAGTGGCGGGTACTACCACCTCGACGGGCGGCCGGTGGAAACGCACAAGACGGGTGTTCAAATCGCAACGCTTGGCGGGATTCCGAGTGGACGGGAGAGTGGTGCCAGTCTCGATAGTGATATCGCCGACATCATCGGACGCCAAACCCGTTTCCAGACCCTCGATGTGACGGGTACCGGTGGCCGCTTCGGTGTCAGCAAAAGAGCGGGCGCTGCATACAAGCCCGTTGAAGCATCTCCCGCTGCGCTTTATCGCCGAATCTTCGGCCCCGATTTCAAAGACCCTAACGCAGCTGAGTTTGTCCCATCTACCAAGGCGCTCGCTAAAGCGAGCGTGCTCTCCCAGGTTTCGGATCAGCGTCGCGCGGTGCTGAAAGCGGTCGGTGCGAGCGATCGCGCGCGCCTCGATGAATATTTCACTTCACTGCGTCAACTCGAAAAACAAGTTGCGATGCAGCTTGAGCCACCCGAGCCGTTACCGGCATGTAAGCCACCACCGAGTGTGGCACCTGAGGCGGATCCGGGCGCGGAAGTCACGGCAGTTGAACGAAATATCGATCTTTTTACGTCGTTGTTGATTCATGCCGTCACTTGCGGGCAGACGCGAGTGTTCAATGTCACCATGAATACGCAAGGTTGTCGCAAGGCCGGCTCGACACAGACTTGGCATGGGTATACGCATGAAGAGCCGATCGACGATGCACTCGGTTATCAGCCCGAGACGACCTGGTTCATCATGTGGGCCAATCAGTTGTTCGCCAATTTCCTCGGTAAGCTCGAAGCAACGCCGGAGGGGGCGGGGTCAGTGCTCGATCGCATGCTCGTGTTGTGGCAGACCGATCACGGTTACGCGCGCACGCATACGATGGATAACGTCACCACCATGACCGTGGGAAATGCGGGTGGTTTGTTCCTCACCGGGCGACACATCGCACTAGCAGGCGATCCTGTCACTCGTGTCGGCTTGACGGTACAACAAGGCTTTGGCGTGCGCGTGAGTGCCTGGGGTAGTCAGTCCAATCGCGCCACTCGTCCCATCACCGACATGCTGGTTTGAGGTCAGGGGAGTAGCGCCATGCCCAGTGAGTCGCGAATTCGTTTACTGGCTCCGGTTGCTTTGTCGATCGTGATCGTCGGTGTGTTCGCGGCGACGCGAGCCGAGGCGATTTCCTGGTGGCCATGGGGCAAATCTTCCGAGGCGCAGGTGACGGCTGTAGCGTCGACACCGCCTGGGATTACGCTGCAAGCGGTTGGTCGCGGTCAAGGCTGGGATCTTGGCAAAGAAACGGCCTCGATGGTTTATCGTGATGAAGTGGCGTTCGCCGATGCGAAGGGAAAGACGCTGTATTTTCGTGAGGCCAGCGCGAAACCCTGCGCTGAGGATTGCGATCCGCGTTTCAAAGCTTTGCAACCATTGAGCGGAGCCCAACCGATTGGTGATTGGACGATCGCGCGCAGTATTGATGGTGCGTCGCAATGGGCATGGAAGGGGCGACTCGCCTATACATTCGCTGACGACGCGGACCCAGGTTCGGTCTTCGGTAACAGTGCAGCGCGGTTTGGCGCGAAGCGCCGCGATGGCTTCGGCAATATGGTCGGTGGTGGACGACGCGGCAGCGGCGTTCGCGGCGCAGGTGGAGATAAACCGAAAATAGATGGTTGGGAAACTGCGTTAGTCCAGCCGATGCGCGGCGGCGTCTTGACGCCGCCGGGGCTGAAGGTTGCCGAAGTGCTCGATGCGGCGGCCATCACGCTCGTCGATCATCGCGGCATGACGGTCTATGTTCACGACGGAAAGGACGAGCCAGCGCTGCTCGAAGGTGACTTGGCTTCCGGTAAACGACGCTTACCTGTGCCCGCGCCGGCTGTGGCGGTTCCTATCGGGGATTTCTCGGTGGTGTCGCGCAACGACGGACGTTCGCAGTGGGCGTGGAAAGGGCGTCCTTTATATACCTACACTGGCGATAACCGCACCGGTGACGCTTATGGCGTTGCCGGGCCGTGGCAGGTGGCAGCCCTCTATCGTCATTTCATGCCGAGCGGTGTTCGTACCGAGTTGACGGCCAGCCAAGGTCTCGTCTTGGCCACTCAAGCGGGTAAGACGCTGTACAAGCGAGACGGTCATATCTATCAGTCTGGTGGCGGTCGCAGTCTGCATCGCGGCGCGCCGCAGCGTCCTGCGGTGGGGCGTGATCTTGGCGTCAATGTGCGTTGCCAGCGCGACTGCGAAAAGTGGTTGCCGTTCCTTGCGCCGAACGATGCCGTGGCCAATGGCTATTGGGATGTTTACGTTCGTCCTGATGGAAAGAAGCAGTGGGCTTATCAGGGTTATGCGCTCTGGACGTTCGCAGATGATAAGCAGCCAGGAGATATGTTCGGTCACGACACATACGACATGTTTTACGCGATGAACCCGCAAACGAAGGTGGATGTAGGAACGCCGATGGATGGAGTCGCCACGCTAGTATGGGCGGTAGCATTTCCGTGACGACTACCGTTGCACCGATGGATAGAGCTGACTTCGCTCGACGCGGGCGCGCCGTTTTTATCGGATCGGTCGGTAATCTCGTTGAGTGGTATGACTTCTACGCTTACGCGGCATTCGCGTTGTACTTCGCGCACCAGTTTTTCCCGGGTGATGATGTCGTCGTACAGCAACTCAATGCGGCGCTGCTATTTGCTTTCGGATTTTTAGTCAGGCCGCTCGGTAGCATCATATTTGGCCATATAGCCGATCGTCGTGGTCGGCGTATGGCTTTGACGCTTTCAGTTGCATTGATGTGCTTTGGCTCATTGCTGATCGCCGTGACGCCGACTTACGACTCGATTGGGATCGCTGCGCCAATCATGCTCTTTGTGGCGAGGCTCTTACAGGGCTTGAGTCTCGGTGGCGAATATGGCGCGAGCGCGACTTATCTCAGCGAAGTTGCGCATCCGAACCATCGCGGTTTCTTCTCGAGCTTCCAGTACGTGACGTTGATCGGTGGTCAGCTTTGCGCCGTGATGGTTTTGCTGCTTCTCCAAAAGGTATTTTTGACCGAAGAGCAATTGATGGATTGGGGTTGGCGTATCCCATTTGTCATAGGTGCGCTGCTAGCGGTCGTAGCGGCGTTGATGCGCCGAAATCTGCACGAGACAGAGTCGTTTGTTGCCGCTAAGAGCATTGAAAAGAAGGAGAGTTCACTGCGCGCGCTGATGCGCTATCCGCGTGAGTTGCTGTTGGTGGTGGGGTTGACCATGGGTGGAACGGCGGCGTTCTACACCTATACAACGTACATGCAAAAGTATCTGAAGCTCACCGTGCAACTCACGAGTGAACAAACGACCTTGGTGACGGCAGGGTCGCTGCTTTTTGCGATGTTTTTACAGCCACTTTATGGTGCGCTTTCGGATGTCATTGGGCGCAAGTGGCTGTTGATCGGATTCGGCGTGGCTGGAACCTTATTCACGATTCCATTGTTGACGGCACTGCAGTCAGCTTCTGGTGCGATGGAAGCATTCTTTTTGATTGCTGCCGCGTGGATCATCGTCTCGGGATATACCTCTATCAACGCCGTCGTCAAAGCGGAATTGTTCCCAACCACCGTGCGTGCGACAGGTGTGGCACTGCCTTATGCGTTGACCGTTTCGTTGTTCGGAGGAACGGCAGAGCCCGTAGCGCTGTGGTTTAAATCTATCGGTCAGGAAGAGTGGTTCTATTACTACCTGACTATGTGTATCGCGACATCACTTTTGGTATACGTGTTCATGCGGGACACGCGACGAGAGTCGGCGATGAATCGCCACGAATAATCATCCGGGGAAAAGGAGTGGAGGGAACTATGAATAACTCAATCAAAACTGCGAGCGTCGCTGACGCGGTCCGACAGATTGTCGGTTCGCGGCAACGTGTTGGCATGGCTTGGGGTGGTAGCGCAATAGCGCTCGTGGCTACGGTGGCGCTCGGTACGTCGCCAGTCGTGGCTCAAGAGGCAGCGGTTGCCGATTCGCTTGACGAAGTCGTCGTGACCGGCACGCGCATCGAACGCGCTGGTTTCGAGGCGCCGACGCCGCTCACGGTGATCGGCATCGAAGAGCTGAAAGCTGCGCCAGTCTCGAACCTTGCTGAGTTCGTCAATACTTTGCCATCGGTTGTTGGTAGTTCGACTCCACAAAACTCAAATACCAGCATCAGTGCGGGTACCGCAGGCGTCAACGCGCTGAATCTTCGCGGTCTTGGTACGGTTCGCACGCTCGTGCTGGTTGATGGCCAACGTTCTGTCGGCTCGATCCTCACAGGTGTCGTCGACGTTAACAACATTCCGCAATCGTTGGTCGAGCGGGTGGAAGTGGTGACCGGTGGTGCTTCGGCGGCATACGGTTCCGACGCCGTCTCCGGTGTCGTCAACTTCATTCTCGACAAGGACTACACCGGCTTTAAGGGTGAGTTCGATGCCAACGAGTCGGGCGAAGGGGACAATCGATCTGTACGCGGATCTTTGACCTTCGGCACGCCGTTTGCCGGCGATCGAGGTCATTTTATTGCGGCGGTCGAGGCTATCGACGACGACGGTGTGATGGGCGTTCCGCGTGACTGGAACCAGAACGGTTGGTACACCATTCCAAACCCAACATACACGACGACGAACGGACAGCCCGAGTATCTTGTTACCTCCAATGCTGCATTGATGCAGGTCGCTGCCGGCGGATTGATAACAGATACGGTGTTGCGTGGAACCGCTTTTGGGCCGGGCGGTACGCCATACCAATTCAACTACGGTGCCTTCAAGCCGGCGACAAACCCGCGATCGGCTGGGCCTTGGATGGTGGGCGGTGGTTGGCAGGATAATCAGTTCAACAGCGCACAATCTTTGAAGGCCGAGGAGCAGCGTAACGGTTTATTTGCCCGACTGAGCTTTGATCTCACTGACAGTACGACTGCCTTCGTCCAGGCTTCGCGCAACAAGACTGAGACGACGAACATTACCGGCTATCAATTCAACCAAGCCAACGTCGTCATCCGTTCGGATAACGCCTTCATTCCCGCGTCAGTTCGGTCGGCGCTGCAGGCGAATAACATTGCGAGTTTCACGCTAGGTACGATGAACGCCGATCTGCCGCTGCGTCTTGCCAATAACGAACGAACTGTACAGCGATTCGTTGCGGGTCTTGACGGCAAGGTGAATTTGTTCGGTTCCGACTGGCGTTGGAATGCGTACTATCAACAAGGTGAATCCGACTCGATCGAAACGGCGCGCGACATCACCAATAACGCCCGCCTCGCTCTCGCGCAGGATGCGGTGTTCCGTCCCGGCACGACGCAGATCGTCTGTCGTTCGACGCTCACCAGTCCTGATAACGGATGTGTCCCTTTGAACCGCATGGGTGTTGGTGTGGTGTCGAAAGAGGCGCTCGCCTACGTACTTGGCAATCCGCAGCGTGAGCAGACTCTCGAGCAGCGCGTGGCCGCCATCTCAATCAATGGCGAGCCGTTCTCCGTCGCGGCGGGTCCCGTTTCACTCGCGACCGGTATCGAGTGGCGCGAGGAAGAGGTCACGGGTTTCGTGGATCCCATTTATCGCTCGGGATGGTTCGTTGGTAACTATCTGCCGAACTTCGGCAAATACGATGTCAAGGAAGCCTTCTTGGAAACGGTGGTTCCTTTGGCCGCCGGGAAACCGATGGCCGAGGCGCTCGATTTGAACGCGGCCGTTCGTCGTACCGACTACAGTACCTCGGGTGCGGTAACAACTTGGAAGGTGGGTCTCACGTACTCGCCGAACGACGATTTGCGATTCCGCTTAACTCGTTCGCGCGACATTCGTGCGCCAAATCTTGGTGAGTTGTTCGCGGCTGGTACCTCGAACACCAATAACGTGCTCGACCCGTTCAATAACAACGCGAACACGCAATATCGTGGCGTCAACCGTGGTAACCCCAACTTGTTGCCAGAAGAGGCGGATCAGTGGGGCTTCGGGGTGGTCTTGCAGCCGACTGCACTGCCGGGCTTCAACGCGTCCGTCGACTACTACGAGATTGATCTTGCCGGTGCAATCGGTTCATTGCCGGCGCAAGAGATCGTCGATCGTTGCTTTGAAGGCAGTCAGGTTTACTGCGCGGCGATCACTCGCGGCGTAGCAGCGGGCGGCACGAACATCATCAGCGAGATCGCGATTTCGCCATTCAACCTGGCGGAGCGCATCAATCGCGGTATCGATCTCGAACTGAGCTACCAGATGGATGTGCCGGGATTGGCTGGGAACGATGGCAACTTACAGTTGCGTGGTCTCGTCACCCATTATCTCGAGAACTACTCGGATGACGGCATCGTCACACCGACCGACTCGGTGGGCCACAACACGGGTGATGGTCCGCCGGACTACATGTATCGCCTGACGGCGCGCTACAAGTCCGGACCGTACGCGATGAGTCTGACGGGGCGTGGTATCAGTTCGGGCGTTTACAACAACGCGTGGATCGAGTGCACCACGGGTTGTCCAACGTCGAACTCGATCAACCGCACCATCAACGACAACAACATTGATGGTCAGTTCGTGGTGGATGCTAATTTCACCTACACGCTGGAGCGGGCGAACGACTCGTCATACGAGTTCTTCCTGAATATCCGCAACCTTCTTGATGAGGATCCGCCGGTCGTTGCGCCGGGTCCGGCCGGTAGTGCTTATGGCACGCCGTCGACCAATCCGACGTTGTTCGATCAGCTCGGCCGTAACTTCCGCGTGGGCGTACGGTTCAAGCTTTAAGCGGTCAGCCGCGTGCGAAGCAAAATCGCTTCGCACGCGGCTATTTTTCGAGGGTTACATGTCGATTCGGGCAAAAGTTTTTGGGCTAGCGCTCGCCGCGTTGTCGATGTCGTCGATTGCTGTCGCGGTTGAAGTTCCGAAAACGCTTCGGTACGAAGTCGAGACGAATTGGCCCAAGTTACCCTTGCCGAATAAGTGGGTGATCGGCGAAATCGGTGGGCTGTTCGTCGACGCCGAAGGTTTGATCTGGATCGTTAATCGTCCACGTACCCTAAATATGCGCGAGTTGAGCGCGTCGCGTACTCCACCGGCGTCGCGCTGTTGCATTGCCGCACCGCCTGTATTGGCGTTTGATCGGCAGGGTAATGTGGTGCACGCCTGGGGTGGACCCGCCGAGGGTTATGACTGGCCATCCGTCGAACATGGCATCACCGTCGATCATCGCGGGCACGTTTGGATCGGCGGTAGTTCAACGAGAATTACGCCAGAGGGTCTCAAGCCAGACGGGATGGTGTTGAAATTTACGCGTGAGGGAAAGTTTCTTATGCAGATTGGTCGTGCTGGTGGCAAGCGCGACAGTCAGGATACGAGTCAATTATTTGGAGCTGCGGCGATCTCGGTAGATCCGAAGACCAACGAAGCTTATGTCGCCGACGGTTATGGAAATCATCGCGTCATCGTATTCGATGCAGATACCGGCGCTTTCAAGCGTATGTGGGGTGCTTACGGCAAGCCGCCGACCGACAACGATATGCCTCGGTATTCGCCGACTAATCCGATCTCGCCACAGTTCCGTAATGTTCATTGCATTGCCGTTTCAAACGACTCACTAGTCTACGTGTGCGATCGCGACAATAATCGCATGCATATATTTAAGGCTGACGGAACCTTCCTCGCCGAGCATCGCATCGGCACAGAGACCTTGCCGCCCGGAACGGTTGGGGATATCAGTTTCTGGCCGGACAAATCGCAATCACTGATGGCTGTTACCGACATTGGTAATTTTCAAATCCGAATTCTCAGGCGCAACGATGCCACCGAAGTTCATCGCTTTGGTGAATATGGGCCGTGGGCTGGTCAATTGAAGCAGGTGCATCAAGCTGCGTTCGATTCTGACGGCAACATCTATGCAGCGGAGTCTGCGGGTAAGCGAGTTCAGAAGTTTCGATTGGTGACGACCGACTGATGCGTGCCACGTTTATTGTACTTCGACGCCTGTGTCGTGCCGGCGCCGCCATCCTGATCGCGCTGACCGGAATAGAGACGGCAATCGCTTCAACGACAGCATCGATAGAGCGTGGGCGATATCTCGCCATCGCCGGCAACTGTGTCGCCTGTCATACGAAGCCCGGTGGTAAGGCGTACGCGGGCGGGCTGAAGTTCGATACGCCGTTCGGAGTGCTGTATTCGACCAATATCACGCCCGATCGCACCACTGGCATCGGCTCGTGGTCGTTGGCGCAATTCACGGCGGCATTGCGATCGGGTACGCGTCCAAGCGGTGAGCATCTGTATCCCGTCTTTCCTTATACGGCTTATACGAAACTCACGGATACTGACGTGGCGGCTCTGTTCGCCTATTTCAAAAGTCTGAAGCCGGTTTCACAGCGTCCGCCCGCCAATGAAATGCGTTTTCCTTTCGGCGAACGTGCTTTGCTTGGACCGTGGAAGTCGCTGTTTTTAGAGGAGGCGCGGTTCGCCCGCCAAGCTGATCGGAGCGCCGAGTGGAATCGCGGAGCTTATCTCGTCGAGGCGTTGGGGCATTGCAGTGCATGCCACAGTCGCCGTAACGCCTTGGGAGCTGAGGATGCCGATTTCCTCATGACGGGCGGCGTGCACTCGCACACCGATGCCGATGGGCGCGCGCGTCAATGGGCCGCAAGCAATCTAACCGCCAGCCCGAGCGGTTTAGCCGCGTGGACGGTGGATGATCTTACTGGGTATTTGCATCGTGGCATCAGTCGAAGGGCGGCGGTCTTCGGTCCTATGAACGAGGTCGTGGCGAGCCTTCGACAACTCCCCGTTGCTGATGTGCGGGCGATGGCTGTTTATTTGAAAACACTACCGGCCAATCAACAGAAGGTGAAATCGAACGCGCTCGACGTCGACACGATGAGCGAGGGGCGTATTCTCTACAACATTCATTGCGGTACGTGTCATCAGCCTGAAGGAACGGGTGGCGTGGACACCGGACCCCCGTTAGCGGGCAGTACGGTCGTCAACGCACCAGGGGCTGAGTCGTTGGTCAATATTATTTTGCGTGGACCCGATCGTCCGAAGACGCCACCGTCGACCGAGTGGCAAAAGCGGCGATGGAAAATGATGGAGGCCTTCGGAGATAAGTTGGGTGATGATGAAGTGGCTGCTATCGCAACCTACGTCCGAAACTCCTGGGGTCACACCGGAAGTGCGGTGAGCGAAGAGTTAGTTGCGCGCCAACGCTAATTGAACGGAACTCAAATCATGCGACTTCGATATATCGAGATGTTCCAAGCGATGTTGCAGGCTGAGTCGGTGACCGGTGCCGCGCGATTACTCAATATTTCTCAGCCTGCTGCAACCAAGCTTCTCCAGCAAGCCGAGCGACAGCTAGGTTATCCACTCTTTATTCGAGTCATGGGGCGTGTACGGCTGACCCGCGAGGGCGAGGTTCTAAGACCGAAGATCGAGCGCATCGCCGACGAGCTCGCCGAGCTTCAGCAATTAGCCCTCAATCTCAAGCCGAGTGACTCGGAGATGCTGCGGGTGGTGAGCACGCCGACCTTGGCCAATACGCTTATTCCGAACGTCGTGACGCGGATGCGTAAGACGTTTCGCAAGGTCGAGATTAATCTTTTCACGCAGCACACTCGGGAGATGCTCAACTCTTTGCTGCTGCATGAGTGCGATGTGGGTCTCACATTGCAACAGATTGAACATCCGCGTATCCGCTGTCAGCTACTGTCCGAAGGGCAGATCATGGCGATCGCCCCGGCCGGACACTGGAGCACGAGTGATTTACTGCAACCGTTGCCGCTATCGAGTTTGGCGGGAGCGAAAATCGTCGGGCTGACCTTGCAGGACGATCTCGGTCGTAAGATCAACGCTCGTCTGCGCACGCTCTCTCCGCCGGTGAAGGTCTCCACCTGGGTGCAGACATATCAAGTTGCGCGCTCACTCGTTGCGTCGGGACAGGGGGTCGCGATGGTGGATCCTTTTACAGCGGGTGCACCAACAGAAACGTCGATTCAAAGCCGCGTATTAGAACCGCAAATACCCGTGTCGCTCTACGCTGTGCATCGAATCGATTCACCGTTGACGACCTTGCAATCAGCTTTTCTCGAAAACGTTCGTGATGCAGCCGGACAGATTCTGTCGGCGGAGACCTAGGAGAGGACCACCATGCTGAAGATGCTTATGAAACTGGGACTGATGGCCGCCGCTGGCCTGGCTACGTTGCTGCCCTCACATGCAGCGCAAACGGCAGCGCCCGCTTCTTTTGATGTCATCATTCGCGATGGGCGTGTACTTGATGGTACTGGCATGCCCTGGCGCAAGGCTGACATTGGGATCTCTGGTGATCGGATCGTGTCGGTCGGTCATATTCCGCAAGACGCGAAGGCGACGCGCGTCATCAACGCTGCGGGCAAGTACGTTACGCCAGGGTTCATCGACGCGCACTCGCACTCGGTGCCGGGCTTGTCGATGGCGCCGCTCGCAGGTGCGGTTCCGATTCTGTATCAAGGCATCACGACCGTGCTGATCAATCCCGATGGCGGCGGCCCGGCTGATCTTGCTCCTTTGCTCTCTGCTATCGAGAAACATACTCCGGGCGTCAATGTGATCCCGACCATCGGTCATAACGGTGTCCGCAGCGCCGTGATGGGCCGAGAGAATCGTGCGCCAACGGCCGCAGAGCTGCAGCGTATGAAAGATTTCGTGCGTAAAGCGATGGACGAGGGCGCCTTTGGGTTTTCTAGTGGCCCGTTCTATATACCCGGCAAATACTCTAAGACCGACGAGTTGGTTGCGCTCGCGCAGATAGCAGCAGCGTATCCGGGCGCTTTCCACACGAGCCACATTCGAGATGAAGCGAGCTATGATGTGGGCGTCGTCAATGCCACCAAAGAATTAATTGAGGTTTCTCGCCAAGCCAAGTTGCCCGGTATCGTGACGCATATCAAAACGCTGGGTCCGAGCGTTTGGGGCAAATCTAAGGATGTGATTGAGGTCATCAATGCGGCTCGCGCCGAAGGTCTCGAGATTTGGGCTGATCAATATGCTTACGCCGCATCGGGCTCGGGTTTGCAGCCGTCATTAGTGCCAGGTTGGGCACAGGCGGGCGGTCAGGCTGAAATGGCGAAGCGATTGAAAGATCCTGAGCAACGCGCCCAAATCCGTAAGGAGATGATCAGCAACATGGAGCGCCGCGGCGGCGCCAACGCGATGATGATTCGTAGTTTTCCGCCAGATCCTTCGCTGCAAGGCAAGCGTCTCGACGAGATCGCCCGTATGAAGTTGCAAGATCCGGTCGACACTGCCATCGATATGCTCATTCAAGGCGGAGCGCCGATCGTGTCTTTCAATATGAATGAGAAGGATGTTGAGGCGTTCATGAGGCAGCCTTGGACGATGACCTGTACCGATGGTGGCTTATCGGAGTTCGGCTCCGGCGGGGAACATCCGCGCGCCTACGGTGCCTTCCCGCGGAAGATCCGTCGCTACGTGTTCGAGCGCAACGTGATCTCCCTCGAACAGGCTATTCATTCCTCGACGGGTTTGACCGCGACGGTGCTCGGGGTTCGCGACCGGGGTTTCTTGCGCGAAGGAGCTTATGCCGACGTACTCGTTTTCGATGCTGACAAGTTTCGTGACGTAGCCACCTACGAAGAGCCGGATGCATACTCCGAGGGCGTCGACTATCTGCTCGTCAACGGTAAGTTGGCGGTCGATGGTGGCAAGGTAACAGCCGAGCGACATGGGCGCGTATTGCGCCGGGGTCGATAAGTCGGAGAGTCGATAATGTCAGCTAGTGGTCCGGAGTGGTCAGAACGAGTTCGCAGCGAGCTCGGTAAGGCCGTGCTCGGCAAGACGGAGATCGTCGAGCGTTTACAGATCGCTTTGCTCGTAGGCGGGCATGTCCTCCTTGAGGGCATGCCCGGTCTCGCTAAGACCTTGCTGGTGAAATCTCTGGGCCGTGTTCTCGACCTCAAGTTTGAACGTATCCAGTTCACACCCGATTTGTTGCCGAGCGATGTGGTCGGCACGATGATTTATATGCCGAATACGGGGACATTCAGTCCTCATCTTGGCCCCGTATTCGCCAATCTGGTCTTGGCCGACGAAATCAATCGCTCGCCTGCGAAGGTGCAGAGCGCCTTGTTGGAGGCAATGGGTGAGCGTCAGGTGACGATCGGCGGAACGACTCATCCGCTGCCCGAGCCATTTTTCGTCATGGCGACGCAGAATCCGCTCGAGCAGGAGGGTACTTATCCATTGCCCGAAGCGCAGACGGATCGTTTTTTGTTCAAACTCGTGCTGGGCTACCCCGGTGTCGAGGAAGAACTCGAAATGCTACATCGCTGGGGTGGCGTCTCGAAGACGCCCAGTTTGACGGCCGTGTCGAGTGGCGTGGAATTGATGGCGATGCGAGCGCAGATTGATTCGATCCATGTCGCACCTGCCATCGAGCGATATATCGTCGATCTTATCCAACGTAGTCGCGATCTTGCGGTCGGTGAGTCCGCCTCGCGGGTGCTCGATTACGGATCCTCGCCACGCGGCACGTTGGCTTTGTTTCAGGCCGCACGCGCTCTGGCATGGATCAGAGGATTGGACCATGTCGTACCTGCGATCGTGCAGGAGTTGTTGCCAGATGTATTGCGCCACCGAATCGCGCTGACCTACGAGTCTCAGGCCGCCGGCTCAACGGTCGAAAAGCTGATTTCGGAGATCATCGACTCCGTTGCCATTCCCTGAGCCGGCCGCGCCGATGAGCGGGTCTGCCAACCACTTGCTCGACTCTAAAACCCGAGAGGCTTTGCAGCGCCTCGTTTGGCGTCTGAGGGGACGTCGCGCAGTATCGACAGCGACCGGCTCCGAGCACTCGATTTTTCGCGGTCGGGGCATGGAATTTGACCAAGTCGTCAAATACACCTTCGGTGATGATATTCGTGACGTCGATTGGAATGTCACTGCGAGATTGGGTGATCTCTATCGAAAGTGTTTCGTTGAAGAGCGAGAGGTGGTGGTCTTCATCGTCTTTCATGATGATCCTGCGCTGCAGTTCGGTAGCGGTGAGCGTAGCAAGCGAGAGGTCGCTATCGATTTGGTGTGCTACGCATTGTTGTTGGCTGCAAGCAAACGCGAGCGAGTGGGGCTGTTGCATCGGTTCGGTTCCAGCGAGCATCGCCTGCAACCCACTCGGGATCGTCGGCGGATTTTGTCCGAGGTCGTTCGGTTACTGCAGTCGAGTCCACCAAATCTTCGAGAAGCTTGCGAACGTTGCCGACAGCCGACTGTCGTAGCCGGGATTCCTCACGGCTCGCTCGTGTTATGGATTGCAGAAATCCCCGATGGCCGACCCTCGCCACAGTGGCGCGCATGGAGTCGACACTTCGACTTGCGTGGTTTGCGGGTCGAGGATCCTTGGGAGCGTAGCGCGCCGGTCGATCTTCAAAAGGCGATCTTCGATCCCATCTCCGATCAAGTATTGAGCGCAAGAGAGGACGAGGCGGCCGTCGTTGCTCACGCCGATTGGAGAGCAGATCGTGAACAGCGATGGGTTGGCTGGTGGCCCGATTCTCGACGACGGCACGTTGTCGATGTGGCCGGTGATCCGCTGAGTCAATTTATCAAAATGCTCAAGGCTGGTGAGAAGCGCCGATGAGTCGTTATCTGGATTTGGATTTTGCTCCCGCCTTGCTGCTGTTCGTGTTGATTCCGATCGCGATGATCGTGCGTTTCCTCTTTGGTCGTATGCGTGTGATGGTTGTGCCATATGCGCGGTTCTGGCGCTCGACGCTCGGACGAGCGCAGAACTTGAGGCTCGCAGCCTGGTGGTACGTCGCGCTGATTTTCGTGATTTTGGCAGCTGCCGAGCCGGTGATGGTTTCACCCTCTCAGATCAGTCGTCCCGCCGGAGCTGACGTCGTGATAGCGCTCGATGTGTCGACTTCGATGTTGGCTGAAGATTTAGCGTCGGAGGCGAAGCCGGAAGATCGGCTGTCGGTATTGAAGCCTGCGCTCATGGAATTCATCGACCATGATTCCATCGGTCGCGTGGGAGTGGTGCTGTTTGCTGGGCGCGCATATACGCTAGTGCCGCTCTCGGCGGATCGCTCGTGGTTGAAGCGGCAGATCGAATCGCTCGAAATCGGCGATATCGAAGATGGCACAGCGATCGGTGATGGGTTGGGTTTGTCTTTGACTCAATTCACACTGGCCGAGCCTGCAGACCGTTCTCGTACAGTGGTATTGCTCACGGATGGATCCAATACCAGCGGCGTTTTGACGCCGCCGCAGGCGGCAGCGATCGCCAAGCGGTTCTCGATTCCGATCTATTCAATTGCGATGGGTCGAGATGGCTACGCGCCGTACCCGGTCTTCGATGAGCAGGGACGCCGTATCGGGTCACGTGAGCAACCTTCATCCGTAGATCGCGAAACCTTGATAGCGATTGCGCGTGAAACGGGTGGGGCCCACCACGATGCAGCAGGTGCACAGCAACTCGCAGGTGCCTTAGCGGCGATCTCGGCTAGATTGACCGTTGTCCAAAAATCCGAAACGAAGATCGACAGACGATCGCTTGCGCCATCGTTGCTGTTGGCAGCCTTGATCGCGATGATGATTTTGCTCCTGATGCTATACCGAGCGATGGGCTGGCGATCGGTTTCGAGAGCGAAGGTGCTCGAGGGGATTATCGCCGGTGGCCAACTTCAGATTCGTACGGTTAGCAGTTGGTTCCGAAGTCTCCCGCTATTTTTGCTTATCGCGGCGCTATCCTTGGCAGGCGTGCTGTGGCTTTACCAAAATAAGACAGCACCTCTTATCGCGACGCCGCAGCAGATTCTTTTTGCCTTGGATGCATCGCGCAGCATGGATATCGTCGATGAGTCTGGTGCATCGAGGATAGAGCGTGCGAAACGATTGGCTGCGCGCACGCTGAGTCAGTTGCATCCCAATACCGCAGCCGGCGTTCTCGTTTTCGCCGGTTCCGCCCATCTTGTTGCGCCGATCACGACAGAGCGCAACCTGGCGGAGCGCGCATTGAAATCGTTTGGATCCAATCACTTGCCCAAGCAAGGCAGTAGTTTCCTCGAATTGATTCGCACGGCGACCACGTCGTTCGATGCAGGAACGGGCGATAAAGTTTTGGTATTGCTGTCGGACGGTGAGGCGAATCCTGAGGGCTGGGCCTCCGAGGTCTCGCGCCTGAAGGCGATGGGCGTGCGTGTGATCGCGGTTGGCTTTGGACAAGAGAGGACGGCTCCGATTCCGGTCTCTTCGGGCGGTTGGCTACGCGATGCGCGCGGCCTTTTCGTTTACGCTCAGCCTCAGCCCGAAAATTTACGTCGACTGGCCACGGCAACCGGTGGCCTGATATTGAGCGCTCACGAGAACCCGACGTTGACGCGCCAGTTGCTAGAGAGTCTTTGGCCGATCAAACCGTCGGACAGGCGTAGTTGGCTGGCTGATATCACCGAGGATGTAGCGCATCGTGTGCTGTTATCACTCGTTCTGATCTTATTGCTGATCTCTGCCTGGCGAGAAGTGCCGGCAAGGGCGCGGCTATCAACTTTTGATGTAAGTACGAGACGAGCGACGACCGCCAGTGGACTGGTGGCTGCGGTCGTTATCGTTGGAATGAGTTCCTTATCTATACGATCAGAGGCCCAGCTGAAGCGTCCCCTACAGACCATTCAATCGGCTGAAGAGCGTGATGCATTGAATGAGGTTGATGCCGTAGTACGCGACATGTTGTCGCGTCCCGGCTTGCGCGCTGAGGACTATCGAAGGCTGGCGCAGGCTGCCGCCGACTACGGCGCGATTCACCGTTTGCATGCGCATCCGATATCGGAAGGGGTACTGCGCGATGGGTTAGCTGCAGTGCTGTTGGGAAGACAACTTGATCCTTCTGTCGCGGCGTGGAATGGGCTCGAGCAGCAACTTCGGCGTCTCCTTGAGCCGCCGCCACCGGTGATGGCGGACGATGGTGAGATCGATCCTGCTAACGAACCGTTGGAAGGCACGCTCGCGATGGGTCCGAGTGGTGAACCCGAGCCGTTACCGACCGAAACGTCAGAGGGTTCTGAGACATCCGATGTCGACGACGTACGTAGCGCCGGTGGCGGTGCGGCAGATGAGTTCGGTGCATCCGAGTGGCGCGACGCCAGCGTTGCGGTACCGCTGTATCTGCTGCGTGAAGTCGAGCGTGGTGATTCTTACGCAGAGTTATTTCGAAACATGCAGGGGCGCAGTTCGGGTCGAGAGATCCGGCTCACACCCCCGACGCAGGGTTGGTGACGTGACGCTGCGTTCGTTGTTCCTTTTGGTCGTGCTCACCATCATGCCCATGCCGGTTTTGTTGGCAGCGCCCCGCGTGGAAGGCGCCTACGTTCTGCCCGATCGACCGGTTTGGGCGGGAGAAGTTTTCGAACTCGGTATGCAGTGGCGCGTTGACCGTGCGGCCTTTCGTGCCTTGAGCGGAGAGTTGAACTGGAGTGTCGAGCCTTTGGCCGCCGATGCTTGGACACAGCCGATGCTGAATGATGGTGTAGCCTCGTCGATGAGTGTCATCCGCTTTAATCGATCGGTAATGGCGCCACGAGCGGGGCGGATCACCTTGAGCCCTGCGAGTCTCGGCTTTTTAATGCAGACCGGTAGCATCTCCAACGGAGACTACACGCGGGCGATCCTAGAACCGATACAGGCGCAAAGTCAGTCGGCAACTTTGATGGTCCGAGCCTTACCGGCCGCGCCCGCCGGCTTTCGTGGTGCAGTCGGTCAATTTCGACTCGAATCGTCTGTCGATCGAGAGCAGATTGAGAGCGGTGGCTTGGTCACGTGGACGCTCTCGCTCAGCGGGCGCGGTAATTGGCCGATGCTCGCGGCGCTGCCGACGCGAACTTTGCCTGCTGGATTGCTGATTCGAGACACCGTGCGCGATGACATCAAGGTCAGCGGCGAGTTCGAGCGGACACGCCGTGAAATTCTGACCTTCGTCGTTGTTGAACCGGGCACCTACCGCCTACCGTCGATGAGGTTGCCCATCTTCGATCCGGTGTCTGGGCGCTACGTGACGCTCGAATCTCCGCCGTTACAGTTCGTCGCGACTGGCGCTGCGGTTGGCGCGAGCGAATTCGAGAGCGAGTTGCTCGATAACAGTATCGATGTGATTCAGCCCTTGAGTGGCAGTTTGCGCGCGATAGCGCCGCTCGCGCTGAATCGATTCGATCGCTCGTTGATCCTTAGTTTGCTGCTCATCGGCTTGCTTTGGATGAGTTTAGCGAGTTGGCGTGCGTGGCAACTCGATCCGGAGCGAGTGCTGCGTGCCGCCCATAGACAACTTCGTCGTGTTACCCACCGATTGGCAACAACAGATCTCAGTCGGCCGCTGGCCGAGTCGACTCGTTCCGATTTGTATCGTTGGCAGCTGGCCTTGGCAGAATGTTCACGAGTCGTGGGGAGCGCGCCAACGTCGGCTGATTTCGTAGGTCGCGAGCCTTGGTATGCATTGTGGGTTCAAGCGGATGCGGCACTCTATGGCCCGATCTCTGAGCTGCCAGCCGATTGGTCAGAGCGGGCCGCTCGCGCGCTAACAGCGATGAGTGTGCCACCGCCGTTCGATTGGCGATTACTTTGGCAAGCGCAGTGCTGGTGGCCACGTGTCTTGTCCGCGGTTGTGATCGTGTGTGCTTTTTTGTTCGTACCGGTTCATGAGCTGCGTGCCGAGACAGCCCTTGAGCGTGCTAGCCAGCAAGTTGAGCTCGATCCCCTCGATGTCGTGGCTCGATACAACTTGTCGATCGCTCTTGAGGCGGAGGGGCGGCTGTCTGAAGCGGCGGTGCATAGCGGCATTGCCTGGGTGCAAGAGCCACGCTTTGTTCAGGGTGCAGCGCTGTGGTCGCGCCTGCGTTCGCAATCGGGGTTGTTATCGGCGGAGCAGGGTGGGCTACCCGAATCCGTGGGCGTGGCTGCTCGCCTGAGGGCTGGATTACCTCCGGGTTTTTGGCAGCGACTGCAGCTTGCCGTGACGATTTTGCTCATCGCGTCGACGATGCTGCTCTTAATCAGTGGCTACTGGCAACGTTTGCGCCCATTACTTCGCGTTACGGTTGCGATCGCCTTGGTATCGCTCGTCGGTGTTCTCGCAACGCTATCGGTGACCTCAAGTTATGGGAGGCTGCTCGAGGAAGCTGCCGTAGTTGTACATCAGCAGTCCATCCTGCGCGAAATTCCAGTCGAAAATCGACTGGATGAGGGTGCTTGGGTATTGCCTGGAGCCGCGGGGGTCATCGAGCGCCGGTTCCTGAACTGGGTGCGGCTACGCCTCGCCGATGGGCGAAGCGGATGGGTGCGGGAAGAGACCGTCATTGCCGTTTGGGGGGCGAAATAACCTCAGGCTATGGAGCGACGGGTTTTTCGATTGGAGCCGCCATGCCGCGCCGGAAATAATTCGGGCGGCGAGACTAAACATAACGAGAGGATTGGCGCATGAGCGTCCCAATGACGAAACTGGCAAACAACCCGGCGACAGATCGCTGGGGTCCGCCCTACCTGCTGTACCTCGGTAATGCGAAAGACCGGCTCAGTATCAAGACGGCTCGTGGTTTGGCCTATTGGCGACCCGAGTGGTGCTTTGCTCAGTTCGTGGGGCCGAAGTGCGAAGAGCGACTTGATTTGCAGGTGATGGATTTCAATGCGGCCAAGGCAGCTGGTGTCGACACGATGATTCTCGGCGTTGCCAATGCCGGCGGGGTGATGGGTGATGACATACGGTCCGATGTCATCGAAGCTTTACGCGCCGGATTGAACGTCGCTTCCGGATTGCATCAAAGATTATCGTCCGACCCGCAGATCGAATCGGTTGCGCGCGAGTGCGGTCGCGTTCTCTTCGATGCTCGTCACTTCCCCCATTCCATCCCGGTTGGGAACGGCAAGCGACGAGCGGGTCTGCGTATGCTGACGGTGGGAACAGACTGCTCGGTCGGCAAAATGTATACGACGCTCGCTATGGAGCGTGAGATGCGTAGTCGCGGCATCAAAGCCGATTTTCGCGCCACCGGGCAGACGGGCATTCTCATCGCGGGCGCTGGCGTTCCGATCGATGCATTGGTTGCCGACTTCATTTCGGGCGGTGCCGAGTGGGTGTCACCGGCACGCGATGATGGTGGTTGGGATCTCATCGAAGGGCAGGGTTCGCTGTTCCATCCATCCTTCGCCGGCGTCTCGCTCGGTTTGCTGCATGGCTCTCAGCCGGATGTCATCGTGATGTGTCACGAGGCCGGGCGGCAGCAGATGCGCGGTTTGCCACATTATTCCGTGCCTGCGATCAAAGATTGTATCGAAGCCAATCTTGCAGCGGCTCGGCTAACCAATTCGAAGGTGGCGATCGCTGGTATTGCGATGAATACATCGCTGATGCCACTCGATGCCGGTATCGAGCTGTGCGCGCAGATCGAGCGCGAACTAGGTTTGCCATGTCAGGATCCCGTTACGATGGGAACTGCAAAGATCGTCGATCGGATGCTGGAATGCGTCGGCAAGTAAAGATCAGCGCCGAGTCGTGGCCGCTCGCCCGGCCGTTTCGGATTTCGCGCGGTGTCAAAACCGCCGCCGATGTCGTGCTCGTCGAAATCACTGATGGTGCATCGATTGGGCGCGGTGAATGCGTTCCGTACCCGCGATACGGTGAGACCGTTGATTCGGTGATGAGTCAGGTTCACCAGGTACAGGCTGCACTCGAAGGCGGCGCCAGTCGTCTCGAATGTCGCAGCTTGATGCCCGCGGGCGCTGCTCTCAACGCCATCGACTGTGCGCTTTGGGATCTCGAAGCGCGAGTCTCTGGGAATACCGTCGATCAGATGTTGAATTTGGTGCGACCACTCTCGTTGACGACGGCATTGACGGTGGGCCTCGATACCCCGGAGCAAATGGGATTAGCGGCGGCTCAAATCAGCGCTGCGCCGGTTATCAAAGTGAAAGTCGATGGTCACGCGCCTGATAAACAACTGCAGGCGGTTCATGACGCCGCGCCTAATGCCAAGCTCATCGTCGATGCGAATGAAGGTTGGAGTCTCGAGATACTCAAGGACTTGAATTTCTTCCTTAAAAAAATCGGCGCCGTTCTCATCGAACAGCCTCTGCCGGTGGGTCAGGACGATGTGCTCGAGGGGTTTCGCTCGGAGGTGGCCCTGTGTGCCGATGAGGCCTGCCACACGGTCGACGATTTGCCTCGCCTGATCAGTCGTTATCAAGCGGTGAATATCAAGCTCGACAAGACGGGGGGGTTGACCGGGGCTGTCGAGTTATTAGCAGCTGCACGGCGACACAATATGGTGGTGATGACCGGTTGCATGGTCTGCACTTCGCTTGCGATTGCGCCCGCGTGGTTGGTCGCCGCCGCCTCCGACTTCATCGATCTCGATGGCCCGCTGATGCTGCGAGCCGACCGTGAGGGAGGCGTGCGTGGCGATGCCGGACAGTTGATCGCCCCAGACCGTAGACTATGGGGTAGCTGATAACTCGGGGGTGAGGCGTGACGATCACTTTGGATATGGTGCAAACGCTGGCCGCGGGAGCACTCGCACTATTTGTTGGATTTCAACTTGTTGACCGACTGCCGCCTCTACGCCGATACAACATTCCGGCGCCGGTTGTGGGCGGATTGATAGTCGCGATTATCGTGCTGATTTTACGTCAGCAGAATATCGCCACTGTTTCGTTCGATACCACGCTGCAAACCCCGCTGATGAACGCCTTCTTCACGGCAATTGGCTTCAGTGCGAGTTTGAGCTTGCTGCGCGTGGGAAGTGGTCAGGTGCTCATTTTTCTCGCCTTAGCGGCGTTTCTTGCGGTCGTTCAAAGTTTCATCGGGATTTTTTCAGCGATTCTATTTGATCAACCACCGCTGCTCGGCGTGTTGATGGGGCCGGCTGCCATGGCTGGTGGGCCCGCTACTGCATTGGCGTTCTCGCCACAGTTTGCAGCGGCCGGTGTGCCAGCGGCGGAAACGGTGGCAGTTGCAGCGGCGATGGCGGGAATCGTGCTTGGCGGTTTGGTCGGCGGTCCGGTGGCAACGAGGTTGCTCGAGCAGCACGCCTTGCGCGCGGGATCATCGGTCGCGAGCAGCAACGCCACTGCCCCGAGTGACGATTTGTCTGCCACCGCGACTGCTGTTGCGTCCGATGACGAAGAGAGCGGTGCGCGGCGATCTTTGAAGGCTTTGACGGTCATCTTGCTGGCGATGGGTATTGGTTCTTGGTTGAGTGGCGTGATGAAAGACGCGGGCTTGACGCTGCCGGGTTACGTCGGCGCGATGATCATTGGTGCCATGATCCGAAACTTGGATGACTTCACAGGGTGGATCGGGATACCACACAACATCACCGATCGAGTTGGCACTGTCTCGTTGACGCTATTTCTCGCGGTCGCATTGATGAACGTCAAGTTGTGGGAGTTGGCGGCCGTGGCTTGGCCTCTGCTCGTCAATCTCGCTTTGCAAGTCATCGTGATCGCATTTTTCTGTTGGGCGGTCGTCTTTCGCGCCATGGGTCGTGATTACGACGCCGCGGTCATGAGCGGCGGGTTCACTGGTTTCATGCTCGGTACGACCGCCAATGCCATGGCGGTGATGCGGACGATCGTCGAGAAATTCGGTCCTGCGCCGCGAGCGTTTCTGGTGGCGCCGATCGTCGGCGCGTTCTTCATCGATTTCACGAACGCCCTCGTCATCACGACTTTCTTGAATCTGCTCGGATAAATCTATGTATCCGCTTTTTTGGCCGACGAGTTTGCTGGGGCGCGCAGGGTCACGATCTGAACTGGTTACTCCCGCACTCGTTCTCGACCTTGATGCGGCGGAGAAAAACTTTCGCTTGCTGCTCGATACGCTGCAGACGCGCGGGCTCGCTCTGCGCGTCAATGTGAAGACCCATAAATGCTTGGCATTGGCGCGCTGGCAGATGCAGTTGGGTGCGAGCGGTGTCTGTTGCGCCACGCTCGGGGAAGCGGCCGTCATGATCGAGGGTGGTATCGCCGGGGTGCTGATCGCCACGCCGATGACCACGCCTCAGAAAATCGCCGAAGTGATCCGGCTCGCTGCCAAGGGGGATTTGTTACTCGCGGTAGATCATCCTGACAACGTGGCAGCCCTCTCTAAAGCAGCGGCCGCTGCGGGAGTGACGATAGGGATTCTGGTGGATGTCGATCCCGGCAGTAAACGAACCGGTGTCGCAAGCGACGAGGTGGCCATTGCGTTGGTGCAGCAGGTGACGGGATCGCCCGGGCTTCGCTATCGGGGCTTGCAGTGCTATGCCGGGTTCATCCAACACATCGAAAATCTCGTCGAGCGACGCGAGAAGAACATGCAGGTGACGACTCGATTACAGCGATTGGTCGAACGCTTGCGATCGATGGCGCTCGCGCCTGAAATCGTCTCGGGTGGTGGTACCGGCACATTCGATCTCGATGCCATGGCGGCGGTGTTCACCGAGAGTCAGGCGGGCTCGTTCATGTTCATGGATGTGCAGTACGAGGATGTCTGGACCAAAGACGGGCTCACTCCGCCGTTCGAGCCCGCCATGTTCGTGCAAACTGCGGTGCACAGTGCATCTCATGCCGGTGTGGTGACGACGGATGCGGGTAGCAAGCGCTTCGCGACTGATGGTGGTCGTGTCATCGTGCAGACGCCGATGCCGGTTCCCGTGGAATACAAATTCCATGGCGACGAGCATGGCAAGATTTTCTTTGCTGACGGTAAGACGCACCTGACGGTCGGCGATCGAGTCGAGTGTCGATTGCCTCACTGTGATCCGACGATCAATCTTTACGATCGGATTCACTGTGTGCGTGGGGATGTGCTCGTCGATGTGTGGCGGATCGACGCGCGCGGGATTTGATCTAGCTACGCAAATCCTTAAGATGTTTGTCGACTAGCGCGGAAATCGCCCCGTCCATGGTGTGCAGGTCTTTCTCGCTGCTCGCCACCAAGGCACAGACCGCATCGACGTTCTTTCGATCGAGACCGCCATTGCTTTGCAGCGCCTCTTGCAGCAAGTGAAGCACGCCGCGAACCCGTAGCGCGCCATGGTGCAGGGTCATTAAATGCTCTTCGACGTCCGGCTCCGAGGAGGGCCGTGCGGCCTGCTCCCGTCTATCCGCCCCAGGGCTCGGGTACTCAGCGACTTTGAGGTTCAACTTGACTGGCTTTTTCATCCTACGTTCCTGCCTAACAGTTCGGTAAAGATTAGTCTCGATGGCTTGCGAAGATCATTCCGCGATCGCTTCGGTTATTCGCCGAGGGAGCTGCGCGCGGGCATCGATAGGGACATCAATCCGCTATAGTGGCGAACATGAAGTCTCCCAGTGTGACGAGCGGTCGACGCGTTTTCCTGGCGCCGCTGTGGTTGGCTGCCGCTGCCGTGGTCATCACGAGCATCGCGCTTTTTTTCGTGGTGCGTTTCAGTATCGACATGCTGGGCGAAACGACGAGCGTGATCGTCGTGCGCCATGCCGAGAAGGCGTTGTCGGTCGATGACGATCCGGTGCTGAGCGAGTCGGGGCAGCAACGAGCATGGCGCTTGGCTGCGATGCTCGCTGATCAACAGATCGATGCCATCTATGCGAGTGACACGCGTCGCGCCCAATTGACCGCAGCGCCGTTAGCGGCGCGTCTCGGTGTTGGTGTAACGACGCGAGATGCTCGGGACGTCGATGGTTTGCTCAGCGATATTGGCGAGAGGTACGTGGGCGGGCGAGTGGTCGTCGTGGGCCACTCCAACACGGTCCCCGTACTCATCGATAAATTGACGCGCGGCTCGACATCGGTCTCGATCGGGGATGATGAATACGACGGGATGTACATCATCACCGTCACGCGGTTTGGGCCACCGTCCGTCGTGACCCTCCGGTATTGACCGCCTGGCGGTCGAACGGAGCCGCGAGCAGAAGGTTTCGGTATTGGTGGGCGTCGGTGCTAGAATCCGCGCCCTCGTGTGGGGCGGTAGCTCAGCTGGGAGAGCGTCGCGTTCGCAATGCGAAGGTCGGGAGTTCGATCCTCCTCCGCTCCACCATTTCCCTCGGTCGTCGGGCGTGCCCCCGTAGCTCAGTGGATAGAGCGACCGCCTCCTAAGCGGTAGGTCGTCGGTTCAACTCCGGCCGGGGGCGCCATACCTCGCTTCGGCGCCATACCTCGCTTCGGGCGCCACTCCCGCAAATCCGTTAGACTATCGACGTTTTTCGATGGTTTTTCGGGGGCCTTTTCTTCCATGGGCGCAACGCGCAGCGATTTGCTCGAATCCTCTCCTTTGCACGGCGGCAACGCCGATTATGTTGAAGCTC
>JBMTZD010000024.1:0-31133 GCA_049455235.1 Steroidobacteraceae bacterium | reverse complement strand
ACAGATCAACTTGTCGCCAGACGACGCCCTTGGGCATACCCGTCGTTCCGCCGGTATAGATGATCAGCGCGTCTTCACCGCGAGACTCTCTCGCCGACGGTGGCGCCTCAGCCGTCGACATCGCGTTAAGCGCCGCCTCCATCTCGACCACACCGGACGCTGCTCCCTCCCCGCCATTGGCCCGATCGCCGGTGACGACCAGTAAGCGCGGACGATTCTTCAGAGCGGAAACCCGCGCGAGCCATTCGCCTTCCACCAAGGCCGCCGCGGGCCGCGCGTTACCGTAGAGATATTCGAGCTCTTCCTCGACATAACGATAATTCACATTGAATGGCAGCACGCCCAAACGGCATGCCGCGAAAAAAGCGATCAAATACTCGGGCCGGTTACGGCAGTGAATCGCCAACGTTTCTCCGGGTGTCAAACCGGCTCGCGCTAGATAGCCGGCGAGTTTCTCGACTCGATTTGATAGTTGAGCAAAACTCAGCCGACTATCCCCGCAAACGACGGCCGTTCTATCCGGAACCGTCGCCGCAACCAGACCGAGTAGATCTGCGAAGTTAAAGCTCGACTGGCTCGAAGGACTCATGCTTCCCCGCGGTGCTGAATCCCCAATGATGCTGCCTCTTCGTGCAGATGACGGGCAGCCGATTTGATGATCGCAGCACCGATAAAGCTCACCGATATCGATACCATCAACGCGTATCGCAATGAATCTTGACCAAAACGCGCCGTCAACAAATCCGAGATGAACCCGGCGAACCACGGGCCACAGGCGATACCAAGCAAGTTGACGACGAACCAAAATACGGCGGTTCCGGTCGCACGTAATTCCGGCGGCAGCGCATTTTGTGTGCTCGACTGCATCGGCAGGATCCAGCCGCCGCCGACCAACCCCATCGGGATCGTCAGAAGCACTACCCAAGAAAATTCCGGTACCCAGCACGCGAGACACAAACAGGCGGTCGCAAATGACAATGCGTAGCTCGAAGCTCGCACAGGTGCGTTGAAATCTCGCCGAACGAGCCTATCCGCGACGAATCCGGCCACGATCGTACCGAGCAAGGCGGATAGCAAGTACGGAGGCGCGAACACCGTGCCAATGGCCACAAGATCGACGCCATGGGAGCGCATTAGAAAAGGAGCTGACCAAGCCGCAAATGCCTGCCCGCCGAAGACCCCGAGAGCGGTCCCGAAGCAGAGCTTTCGGAAACTGCGGTACGCCCATAAAGACCGCAAGGCGCTCAGGAGGTCCGCAGAGGACCCAGAGGAGCGACTCTCCACCGAATCGAGCGCACCGCGCACTGGCTCGCGCACCGATAAGAACGCCAGCAGCGCTATCGCGATACCCGGCAAACCGGCGTAGATGAAGACTTCGCGCCAGCCAAGTGAAGCGCCAAGCATTGCCCCGGTAACCATTCCCGTGACCTGCCCGAAATAGACGGCAAGTCCGAGTAGCGACAACGCTCTAGCACGGTAACGAACCGGGAAATAATCCGCCAAGATGGAGTACGCCGGCGCCAGAAATGCCGCCTCTCCGATACCGACCCCGATACGAAACCAGGCCAGCTGCTGCCAGGTTTGCGCGTAAGCGGTAGCAACGGTAAAACCACTCCAGACAAGACAGCCGATAACGATGATACGTATGCGATTCGAACGGTCTGCGTAGCGTGCTATTGGGATCCCCGCCAGTGCATAGAAGACGGCGAAGGCTGGGCCGATCAGAAACCCCATGATCGTATCCGACGCACCCAAGTCGGACTTGACCAGCTCCGACAGCACGTTGAGCACAGAGCGGTCGACGTAATTGACCAAATAGATCAGGAACAGAACGACCGCGACGTACCAGGCGTACCCCGTGGGCCGACTCGCCTCGATTGCCGTATCGCGACTCGCAGTATCCAACGTCATACGCCCCCCAGGTTTTCTACCGCATGCCACGCCTCGCTCTACCGGCGGATTCGTGGAAAAAAAACGACTGGACTCCGATATTAGCAGCCATCTGATCCGATAAACGTCGCTTTGCGTAATTTTTATTGACACCGTTTACGCATATTGAAAGCATAGCGGTACGAGGGGTCGGGCAAGTTTGCCTCGGACCCGGTGACCAGTGCCGCAAAAGAAACACACGTCTACTGGAGGACAGGGGAATATGAAGAGGAACCAATCGCTACCGTCGATTGTGGCGGGCTTTGTTGCCGCCACCATTGCCGGCTCGGCCTTCGCTCAGGATGCGAATCAAGGTGGGCTCGAAGAAGTCGTCGTGACGGCGCAGAAACGCGCCGAGAATCTGCAGTCAACCCCCATTGCCATCACGGCATTGAGCGCGGCAACGATCGACGAACTGGGCATCACCAACAACAAGACCCTCTTCGGTGTAATCCCGAACCTGCAGGGATTTGAACCGCCCTCATCGCGCGGCAACCTCTCGCTCAACATCCGCGGTGTTCCCTCCGGAAACGCCAACAGCGTTTCCAACGATCCCGCCTCGGCGTTGTACGTAGACGGTATCTACGTTGCTAAGGGGTTTGGCGTCGGCCTCGATGTTGTCGACCTCGAACGGATCGAAGTCCTGCGCGGTCCGCAGGGAACGCTCTACGGCCGTAACACGACGGGTGGCGCAGTCAACTTCGTCTCGCGTGAACCGAGCGGCGACTTCCGCCTCGATGCTCGTGTCGGCGCCGGCAACTACGGTCTTCGCGATTACCGCGTGTCACTCGATCTCCCAAGTGCGGGGGCGCTATCGAGTGCGTTCACGTACTTCAAGCGGGAGCGCGATCCGCTCTACGGCAACACCAACAGTAACTTGAAAGGCTCCGAGAACCTCAACCGCGAAGGCTGGCGCGTTGCGCTTACCTTGAAGCCGTCGGAGAGCTTCACGGCGAGTTACAACTTCACGCACTCGGAGCTCACCGAGTTTTCGCAAGCACTCAAGGTATTTGGCTTGACTCCGTCGGCTGCCGCCGTTGCTGGAACGCCAGGGTACCCGACCAACGTGGCACTCACGAGCACGAGTCGATCGGCAACATTGGCCGCGATACAAAACAATCTCGCGTTCCTCGGCGCTGCGGCGCAAACCCCACAAGTCCGTCAGCTGAGTCAGTGGATCACCGACTATCGTGCGTGGGAAGCAGCCATGTACCGGGGTGGTCTGGGTAGACCCGATGTCGTCTCTGGTGACATCCCGCTGTTCTCCTCGAACGACGTCGATGCGCATGGCATCACGCTATCGTGGCGGCGCGATGATCTTGGCGCACTCGGCGATGTGGAATTCAAGTCGATCACGGGCTTCCGTGATGTCAAAAATACCAACCAAGGCGACTTGGATGGCGTTGACGGCACGATGCGCCCGCTTGGTAACGGCTTAACAACCGGCGTTGTTCACGACCTTGTGTTGGCGACCGTCGGTGGCTTGTTCTTCAACTCGGTATCACCCGCTATTCCGGGCTCAGTGGAATTTGCGGTGGGCCAAGGCATCGTCGATGCCATTAATGGCTTGGGCCGCGCCCCCTCATTTACCAACTTTGCCAACACGGAATTCGAATCGTTCCAACAAGAACTATCGATGGTGGGTCAATCGGGTAACGTCGATTACGCCGCCGGCCTCTTCTACTACACCGATGAAGGTAAGTTCCGTAACAATCGCTGGGCACTGTTCCCGATCTCGGCCTCCGACACCACCTCTCATGACAATGAGACCAAGTCGACCGCGCTCTACGGTCAGCTGACGTGGCGTCCGGCCGAGGATAGCCCGTTGGCGATTACGGCAGGTCTGCGGCACACCAAAGAAACCAAAGACGTGACCTACCTTTGGCGCAGCAGCGCCAATGCAGCCGGCTTCTTCGGGTTCTACTTTGCCGGCCAGCCGTTATCTAAAGCCTATGTCAATGACTCGGCAGCCGAAACACAAACCCCAGTCAATGGGATCTTTGGCAAGTCATTCTCAAAGGACTTCAGTAACACGAGCGGCAAGTTGACCCTCGGCTATGACATCTCCGATGACGTGTACGGCTTCTTGACCTACTCCACGGGTTACAAGAGCGGCAACTACAACGGTGATTTTTACGATAGCGTCAACAACACCGGTGACCTGCTGCTACCAGAGAAGATCAAAAATATCGAAGCCGGCATCAAGGCTGATGTGAATGATCGTCTCCGAATCAATGCCAGCCTCTTCCGGTACCAGTACGATGACATGCATGTGTCGTCGCTTTTCGTACGACCCAACGGTAGCGTTGTTAGCCGAATCCAGAATGCAGGTAAAGCCAAGCGCTATGGTGGTGAAATCGAGCTGACCGCTCGTCCGGTCGATGCGCTGACCGTCGCGCTGTCCTGGGCGGGCGTACGCGGGACGTTTGATGAGTTCCCGATCGTCCGTAACGCCACGTCCTCGATCGCCAACACGGTCGATTACGCCAAGCGCGGTCTGGCGCCGGACAATCAGTTCACGGCTAACGTTGACTGGCAAATCGCCGCGACGGATCTCGGGCGCCTGAGCCTGAACGTCAATGCGAACTACCAGAGCGAGACGTTCGCCCAAGCGATGTCATCGGACTCCTATGCCTCAGGCCCAGTGATTTTCGCGCAAGCGCCGAACAACCAGCGTACGTTGGTCAATGCTCGACTGAGCTTGAGCGATATCGACATGGGTTCGTCCAAGTTGCGCGTCAGCCTTTGGGGCCGCAATCTGACGGATGAGGATTATCGCGAGTTCTCATTCAACTACGGTGCCTCGCTCGGTCTGAATCTCGCGCAGTACGGCGAGCCACGCACCTACGGTGTCGACTTCGCTGTCCTGATGGGAGAGTGATCGTCACTCGACCAAGCTGAGTCCATTTGACTCATACGCGAGGCCCGATCGGAAACGATCGGGCCTCGTCGTTTTAGTTGTCCCGCAAAATGAAGTCTGCCGCCCGCTCACCGATCATGACGCAGGTTGCATGGGTATTTCCTGAGATCAAGCTTGGCATGATGGACGCGTCGGCCACCCGTAGTCCTTCTAGCCCCCTGACTCGCAGCGTCGCATCCACGACCGCCTCGGAATCCGAGCCCATACGACACGTGCCAGCCGGGTGGTAACCCGTTGATCCGAACTTCTTGGCAAAGAGAAGCAAGTCGTCATCACCTGACGCCGACGCACCGGGCGCCACCTCGCCGTCAATTACGGCCTGCATCGCGGCAGCTGCAGCCACCCGACGAGCGAGGCGCATGCCACGAACGGTCGTCAACCGATCTTGATCGGAAACAAGATAGTTATGAACAATATTCGGCGGCTCAGCTGGATCCGGGGAACTCAGCTCCACACGACCACGCGAGCTTGGGCGCGCCACACAGGGCGCGAGGGTCACTCCCGGGTAGGAACTCAACTTTCCCTTACCTCCAACGGCCGCTGCCTCGAGATCGCCCGTAATGGGCAAACAATGAAACTGCAGGTCGGGTCGTGCTTTTTCCAACTCACTGGCTACAAATGCCCCCGTTTGCGCCGCTGGGATCGTCATCGGGCCGCGACGCGAATTGACGAAACGCGCGAGGTTGCGCAACAAGCGCCAGCCAGTTAACTCAGCGTTATAGCTAAACGCTCCGGGGCGCACCCGAAAGGCCATCGGCACTACATAATGATCTTGTAGGCCACGCCCAACTCCCGATCGCTCAAGCACCAGCGGAATTTCGTACTGCCGAAGCATCGTGGGGTCGCCAACGCCCGATAACTGAAGCAACTGCGGCGAGTGGTAAGCACCGGCCGACAGCACGACTTCCGACCTTGCGGTGATGGTCCGCCATGCTCCGCCCAGACGAGCCTCGACGCCTACCGCTCGACCCTTTGAAAAGAGCACACGTCGAACCAGCGCATCCGTGAAAATCGAGAGGTTGGTGCGCGCTTTAACGGGGTCGAGGTATGCGCGTGCAGCTGACCATCGTTCCCCGTGGTGGATGATCGAGTCGTAATACCCGGCACCCACTTGCTCGCCATCGTTGAAGTCGTCGCGAAGATTGACTCCAATCTCCGAAAACCCCGCGAGAATCGCTTCGTTGGTGGAGTCGTGCTCTGATGCGCGCTGCACACGCAAAACACCGGACCTACCATGCCAAGGCTCGCCTCGCGATTCGTGTCGTTCGCTATGTACGAACCACGGTAATACATCGCTCCATCCCCAACCCGAGGCGCCGGCGCCAACCCAATCATCATAATCTGCGGCTTGACCGCGGATGTAGATCAGACCATTGATATTCGAAGAGCCACCTAGGCCCTTACCCCGCGGCAACAGCACACGCCGACCGTCGAGCCCCGGTTCAGGTGCACTCGAGTAGTGCCAACTCAACCCACCTTCAAACGCGATCTTGCCGTAGCCAATGGGCATACGAACGAAAAAGCTGTCGGCTCGACCGCCCGCCTCGAGCAAAGCGACTCTGCGCCTTGGGTCGGCCGAGAGACGATTAGCGAGTACACATCCAGCAGATCCGGCACCGACGATAACGTAGTCGAAGATGTCCGAATCCGACATCGGCATGCAATCAGCTCTCGCGTTTACGATCTATGATCTTGGCCACTCGATGGTCGTATTTAAGCGTCGAAACAGCGATTGAAGTTTCGACGTGACGGACACCGGGCATGGAGAGAATCCGATTGTTCGCGATCGTCACGACTTCTTCGAGTGATGAGAACAAACCGATACAAAGAATGTCATATCGCCCCGCCATCGCAATCACGCAGCCGATTTCGCGCATCGCCGCAATTTTGGCGCAAAGAGACTGGACCTCACTTAGCTGCGCCTGAATACCGATCAAAACCACTTTAGGGGCACCGATAGAAGCGACGTTGGTAACGGCCGTGAAGCGGATCAAATTAGCCGACTCGAGGCGCTTGATTCGCCCGCGTACGGTCCCTTCTGTTACGCCGAGAGACTGAGCGAGATGCCGATTGCTAGCGCGCGCGTCGCTCGTTAATTGATCGATGATCTTGCGATCGAGTTCGTCTACCTGGTACTGAATCATGATATCGGCGCCACTTCGAAATTATATTTGACGACCTCGGCGGCGATACCGCACTCGATGCTGCGTATGCCTTTAATTTTCGCGATGTCGCGAAGCAAGAGGGAGTGCAACTCTTCGAAGTCGTGCAACGCGACCAACGTTTCGATGTCGCGGGCACCCGTCACCACGTGAACACTGAAGACTTCCGGCAACTTAGCCAGATCCTGAGCCACCTGTTCGGCGGCACGACCCTGTACTTGTACGCCAACCGCTAACAACACCTTGTAGCCGATAGCCGCAAAGTCGGTAACGGCGACCACCTTCATGGCTTTCGACGTTTCTAGGCGCCGGATGCGCGCGCTAACCGTAGCAGCAGCCATTCCGAGACGTCGCGCTAACTCCTGGTTGGTGGCGCGTCCGTCTTTTCTCAATATTGAGATGATCTTCTGATCGATCGCATCGAGCTTTATCGACGACTCCGCCGGTTTCGTTTTCGCCTTGGCCATTGCCGAAGTTGATCCTTATACGGTCACTATGAATCGGCTGATGGTATCAGCGATGCAGGCCGGACGTTCACTTCCCTCGATATCGATCGTCACACGCACCACAACTTGGACACCGCCCGACACCGGCGTGACCGACAGAATCTCCCCACGCCCCCGAATCCGATTTCCGACCTTAACCGGCGCGGGGAACCGCACACGATCTAGCCCATAGTTGATACCCATACCGGATACCTCTACACGCATCAGTTGCGGCAGAAAACAACTGGCCAATGACAACGTGAGATAGCCATGGGCGATCGTGCTACCAAAGGGACCTTCGCGAGCGCGCTCCGGATCAACGTGAATCCATTGGTGGTCGTCGGTCGCATCAGCAAATTTATCGATACGTGCTTGCTCAACCGTTAACCAGTCGGTTACACCAAGATCCTGACCGACGGCTGCGGTGAGCTCCTCAACGGACTTGAAAATCACCGTCATGGATGCTGGCTCGATACCGACAAAATCTCGCCGGTCATGTAGCTCGACAGATCGCATGCCAAGAAAATCATCACGTTGGCAACCTCCCATACCTCGGCAGGCCGGCCGAATGCCTCGCGGCGTGACAGCTCGGCCAATAGTTCGGGCGTCGTCGTTTTCTGCAAAAACGCGTGCATTGCGATCGACGGTGCAACGGCGTTGATGCGAACACCATAAGGTGCCGCCTCGATAGCTGCACACCGGGTCAATGCCATGACACCCGCCTTAGCAGCCGCATAATGTGACTGCCCCGCTTGGGCGCGCCACCCCAGCACCGACGCATTGTTGACGATTGCGCCGCGCTGCCTAGCCTGCATGTGAGGCAGGATGGCACGGGTCATCCGCATCACGCTCGTCAAGGAAACATCGAGCACTCGCGACCACTCGTCGTCCTTCATGTCGATGAGATTCGCAGTACCACCAAGTCCTGCATTGTTGATCAAGACATCCACGTGGCCCAATGTCGCGATCGCGCTCTCGACTAAAGCGTTCACCTCAGACTGTTTGGTCACATCGCAGGGATAACCGAAGACCCGCTGAGAATCGATGCTGCGCAAGCGCTCTACCGCTTCATTCAGACGACGTTCGTGAATGTCACTGACGAAAACGACAGCGCCCTCCTCAATCGCACGCTTGGCGGCCGCAAACCCAATGCCCGTTCCGGCAGCGGCCGTAACGAGCACTTTTTGACCGAGCAGCAACTGCCGCGCAGGTGGATACGGTGGCGGCGTCGACATGGAAAGAATGTCAGCGGTCACCTCTAGCCTCCTTTGGTAAGCCTAGCGCTCGCTCAGCGACAATATTTCTTTGAATCTGGTTGGTGCCGCCGTAAATCGTGTCCGCACGCGAAAAAAGATACAGGTAGGGCAATTCAGCTAACTCGTAGGAATCGCCGATACACAACTCGCCCGGTGCGCCGGCGACGTCCATAGCGAGTTCGCCAAGCTTTTTGCGCCACGAAGCCCAATGCAGCTTGTAGGTCAGAGCCTCGCCTCCAAGTGACCCCGTGGTCGCACGCGACAGCATCCTCAGAGCGCTGTAACGCATGATGCGAAGACCGACCCAGGCTTCGGCCAGACGTTGCCGGATGAGCGGATCGCTGGCGGACCCATTCATCTTCGCGGCATCGACGATGCGTTCAAGTTCGTTTCGAAACGTCATCTGCTGCGCCAACGTCGAAACGCCGCGCTCGAACGCCAAGGTTCCCATGGCGACTTTCCAACCCTCGCCTGGCTTGCCCACGCAGTATTCGGCCTTGGTGCGTGCACCGTCGAAAAAGACCTCGTTAAATTCAGCGTCACCCGTAATCTGTCGAATGGGCTTTACGGTGACACCTTTTTGCTTCATCGGAACAAGCAGGTAGGAAATACCCGCCGGACCCTTGGTGCCCTCCTCGGTACGACAAACCACGAAGCACCAGTCGGCAAACTGCGCCAGAGAGGTCCATATTTTCTGACCCTCGATAACCCACTCAGCGCCATTTGGTCCATGCTCGAGTCGAGCACGGGTTCTTACGTTAGACAAATCGGAGCCCGCATTGGGCTCACTATAGCCCTGACACCAAAACTCCTGACCTTTGGCGATCGGCAACAAAAAACGCTCGCGCTGTAAGTCGTTGCCAAAATGCAAAATTGTCGGTCCCGCCAACTCCGTGCCAAGGTGTCCGACACGACCTGGTGCACCGCTGCGGGCGTACTCTTCCGCGAATATGACCTGCTCAGCCAACGTGGCATCGCGACCGCCGTACTTCTCCGGCCAACCGATCACACTCCAACGAGCCTCCCCGAGCGCTCTTTCCCACTCGAGCCGACGTTCGGCACGGAAGGTTTGACTCATGATGCCGCGGATATCGGCGAACGGACCTTCCATCTGCTCCTTCAACCATGACGCGCAGTGCTCGCGGAAAGCCTCTTCTGCTGGTGTAAATCGAATTTTCATGCGGCCCCCTCGGTGCCGTTCAAGCCCATCAATTCAGCAATTCGTTCTCGATGTACTGTCGGTGCACCGAGTAGATTGGATGTCGCGCGGGCTCGCTTGAAAAACAATTGAGCGTCATATTCCCAAGTGAAACCGATACCGCCGTGCAGCTGAATCGCGTTTCCCGCCACATCGTGAAAGCCGGCTGAACAATGCACTTTCACCAGTGCTGCTGCTTCGGCCAATTCCTGCGCGTGAGCGTCGGGCGCTTCACGGTACTCATCCACCACACACGCCGCATAGTAAACGGCCGATCGCGCAGCCTCGCAGATGACCATCATGTCAGCGAGACGATGCTTGACTGCCTGAAAACTACCGATGGGTCGACCAAACTGCACACGCTGCGAGACGTAACTGGTAGTCAGATCCATCACCGCCTGCATTGAACCGAGTTGCTCGGCAGCTAGCGCCACTTGTGCAATCTGTAACCCCCGTTCGAGACACTGTCCCTCATCGTCGATCAGTACGGCTGCGTCACGTATGCCGTCCATCACCAAACGGGCATACGGACGGGTCAGATCCATCGCCAGCTTCTTTTCTATCGTTAGACCTGCCGCAGTCGCTGGCAATGCGATGATGGCGAAGCCGCTTCGTCCCGGACGCATATCGCGTGCTGCGACAACAAACATGTTGGCCGCATGACCGTTGAGCACGAAGGCCGCGATACCATCAAGACGTATACCTTGCTCGTCCTGGCGCAGCGTTGCCGAGATCGCCGATAAGCCCGATATGCCTCGATCATCCGTGACGGCCAAGGCGGCGATCCCATCGCCAGTCGACAGCTTTTCGAGGACCGCATCGCGTTGCTCGGTCTTAGGACACTCAAGCAATACCGCTGATGCGAGTCCGGCTGATGCGAGCAAAGGGCCGCCATAGAGGCATCGGCCCTGCTCCTCCAGCACGATCGCAAGCTCGACCATCCCAAGCCCGCTCCCGCCAACCGCCTCCGGGAGCGAAAGACCGGCCCAGCCGAGCTCTTGCGCGATAGTTCGCCAAAGATCCGGGTCATAGTTCTCGGCTCGCTGCATATCGTGACGCAACTGCTGCGTGCCGCAACGCTCAAGCATAAATTCACGGGCTGAGTCGCGAATGAGAATTTGATCGTCGGTCAAAGAAAACTGCATACTCAGGTTCCCCATACTTTCTTCTGAGCTGGTCTTTCAGCCATCAATTTAGCGACGACCGGCCCAAGCTCATCCGCGCGCCAGCGCGCACCCTTATCGATGGTCGGGCCATCGTTCCACCCGTTAGCGAGCGTGATGCGTCCGCCCTCAAGATCAAAAATGACCCCCGTCACGTCAGCTGACTGCGCGCTGCCGAGCCAAACGACGACCGGCGCGATATTGGCGGGATCTTGTCGGTCAAAGCCGTCCGCCGGCGCCTTCATCTTGTCGGCAAACGCCTGCTCGGTCATGCGGGTGCGCGCCGCGGGCGCCAAGGCATTGGCCGTGATCCCATATCGCTTGAGCTCAGCTGCTTGGACGAGAGTTAGGCTCGCAATGCCCCCTTTCGCCGCCGAGTACACGCTTTGACTGAGACTGCCCTGCAAGCCAGCGCCCGAACTCGTATTGATGATGCGAGCATCGACAGGTCTGCCGGCTTTCTGTTCGGCACGCCAGTGTGCGACGGCATGACTCGTGACACAAAAATGGCCGCGCAAATGCACTCGGATTACCGCATCCCACTCATCGATACTTTGGCTAACGAACATTCGATCGCGCACGAATCCTGCGTTATTCACCACGACATCGAGTCGACCAAATTCCTGCAGGGCCGTTTGAATGATGTTGGCTGCGCCGTCCCAATCGGCAACGTCATCTCCATTAGCGACAGCGGCACCCCCGGCAGCGAGAATTTCATCGACCACACTTTGCGCCGTCGTCAAATCACGACCCTCGCCTCCAAGCGAAGTCCCCAAATCATTGACAACAACACGGGCACCCTCAGCCGCAAATGCCAACGCATACTCGTGACCGAGACCACGCCCAGCGCCAGTGACGATGACGACCCTTCCCTGACAAATTCCTGTCATCTAAATCTCCTCACGACGAGCGGTTTCGTGTGCGCAAATTCTCAATAATCGTGACGTTCGCCTGACCGCCACCCTCGCACATCGTCAGTAGGCCGTAGCGGCCGTTGCGACGCTCGAGTTCACCGAGCAGTGAGGTCATCAGTCGCGCCCCGGTGGCGCCGAGTGGATGGCCAAGCGCGATAGCACCGCCATTCACATTGACCTTCGATGCATCGACCCCGAGTTCGCGCTCCCAAGCCAATACCACCGATGCAAAAGCCTCGTTGATCTCAAACAGATCGATGTCATCCAGCTGGAGGCCGGCCCGCTTGAGCAAGTGTCGGGTCGCTGGAATCGGCGCAGTGAGCATCCAAACAGGATCGGCCGCCAACACACCAAGATGAGTAATACGCGCCCGCGGCGTCAGACCGTGGTGCTTCAGTGCCTGCTCCGAAGCTACCAACAGCGCGGCAGAACAGTCGGCAATTTGACTCGCGACAGCCGCCGTCACGCGCCCGCCGGGGGTCAGCGGTTCCAAGGTCGCCATCTTCTCCAGCGAGGTTCCGCGCCGCGGAGTTTCGTCTCGGCGAAAATCGCCAACGGCCGCTATCTCGGCATCAAATCGACCAGAGTCGATCGCCGCGACAGCCTTGTCGTTGCTCGCCAAAGCGAAGACCTCCATATCTTCGCGACTGATTCGCCACTTCTCAGCGATCATCTCTGCGCTTCGAAATTGCGAAACCTCTTGCTCACCATAGCGAGCACGCCAACCGGGTGAGTCGCGAAAGGGATCACGGAAGCCGAGTACTTGACCGGCAATCATCGCTTGTGAAATCGGTATCACATTCATCTGCTGCACGCCGCCCGCGACAACCAGATCTTGCGTACCGCTCATCACAGCTTGTGCGGCGAAATGCAAAGCTTGTTGTGAGGATCCACATTGCCGATCAACGGTCGTCCCGGGCACATGCTCCGGAAGCCCACCTACCAACCAGCAAGTGCGAGCAATATCGCCCGCTTGCGGCCCAATGGTGTCGACGCAACCGAAAATCACATCATCGACAGCCGCCGGATCGATACCTGTCCGCTCAACGAGTGCTTTCAAAGAATGCGCCCCAAGATCGGCAGGATGCATCGAGGCGAGACTCCCCTTCTTGCGTCCAATCGGCGTGCGCACCGCATCGACGATATAAGCTGCAGTCATGTAACGACCTCTATGAATTATGTCGACTAACCGAAAGTGCGATCCGGCCCGATATCGATACCCATCCGCAGGAGCGAGTCGTGGATAGTGGCGAAGCTATTGGAGCGTCCGCCATGCAACCCCGCTAATACCCAACTGCGTTTAGCGTAGAACTGCAGATCGAGCTCCCAGGAGTACCCCATCGCACCGTGAACCTGGATCGCAGTACGGGCTGCGAGGTCAGCCGCATCACAGGCAGCGACAAAGGCGTGATGGGCCCGCGCTTCCACCCATCGCCGCGCAACCGCCTCGGGCGAACTCAAGGTTGCACCGAGTGCAGCAGCAGCGGCATAAACGACCGGCCGAGCAAATTCGATCTTGACTTGCACGTTAGCGAGTTGATGTTTGACCGCCTGATTGGCTCCGATCGCCTTGCCGAACTGCTTTCGCTCGAGCGAGTACGCAACTGCAAGTGCGGTCATCTTGCTAGCCAAACCGATCAACTGGGCCGCATCGAATACACGCGCTCGCGTTCGCGCACGTGACCAGAGTGTCGCGATCGAAGAATCGCTGACACTCGCGATGGGTGTTGCCGAATCCCAGAGCGGGCGCGCTAAGCGTCGTAAAGGATCGACGCTGACGAGCGATTCGCTGCGAAGATCGGCGCGATGCTTAAGCTCGAGCGTCTCGTCCGTCTCGCTGCCGAGCACGTATGTCGCGTCCTCCAGATCATGAACGACGTCGCTTGACGGCCAAAGAATCCGAATGGTTTCACCAGCGACGATGGAACGCAGAGCCTCTTCCGCACGCCCGTCCCGCTGCGCTAACTCGACTAACAGCGGTACGGCTACCGCCACCGTGTCGATTAGCGGCTCGGGCAACGCCGCGCGGCCCGCTTCCTCCGCCAGCAGAAGAACGTCGACGGGCTTCAAACCCAAACCGCCAAGCGCTTCCGGCACCAAAGCGCCATTCAGACCGAGCTCGAGAATACTGCGCCGTCGCGCCTGACTGATCTCGGCTAACTCGGTAGCGTCTTTGATCTCCGCAGCTCGGCGCAAGTCGGCACCTGTGCAGTGATCGTCCAATACCTCTCGCAAAGCTTGCGCCGCGAGGAGTTGATCTTCGTCGAAGGTGAATTGCATCGCGCTAGACCTTGGGCATACCAAGCACGCGCTCGGCAATGATGTTGCGCTGTATTTCGTTAGCGCCCGCATAGATGGGCCCCGCCAACGAGAACAGGAATCCATCCATCCAGCGTGTCACGTCTTTCAGCGCAGGCGTTCCGTCTCGGCCAAGATAACTTCGCAACTCCGCAGCAGCACCCAAAATCTGGATTGCTGTACGGTGCATCGCAAGATCTAGCTCGGACCAGAACACTTTGTTCAGGCTCGCTTCGGCCCCTATCGAGCCTCCGGAAATAAGGCGAGAGGCAGTCATGTAGGTCGCCAATGAATAGGCTTCCGCATCCATCCACGCCTGCGTAACGCTCGCTTCGATCGAGGGATCACTGCGCATTCCGGCGCTTCTTAGCAACTCGACTAATCGTTGGGCGGTACGTTGAAATCGTGCCGGACTACGCAACATCAGTCCGCGCTCAAAGCCTGCCGTCGCCATCGCGATCGACCATCCCTGCCCCTCAGCACCAACGAGGTTTTCGATGGGAATTCGCGCATCTTCGAAGAAAATTTCTGCGAAACCCGCCCCACCATCGAGCTGCGGAATACCGCGAATGCGCACGCCAGGCGTGTCGAGCGGAAACACGATGTACGACAGTCCGCGATGACGCTCGGAGGTCGGATCGGTGCGGAACAAACCGAAACCCCAGTCGGCAAAGACGGCACGCGTCGACCAGATTTTGTGACCATTGACGATGTAATGATCGCCATCTCGAACCGCTGTAGATCGCAACGCGGCAAGGTCGGATCCGGCTTGTGGCTCAGACCACACTTGCGCCCAAATATCCTCACCCGAAGCCAACCGAGGCAAAAATCTCGCCTTTTGCTCTGGGGTGCCATATTCCATCAGCGTGGGCCCGAAGAGAAACACGCCGTTTTGATTGACGCGACCCGGTGCATCGACGCGGTAATACTCTTCTTCAAAAATAAGCCACTCGATTAGATCGAGCCCGCGGCCACCAAACTCTTCAGGCCAGGTCACCATGCTCCAACGGCCCGAGTGTAGCGTGCGCTCCCATTGACGGTGCGCCTCGAAGCCCGCGGCCGTATCGTAGGACGGCAGAGCTTCTTTCGGCAGATTGTCTTGTAGCCACTGCCGAATTTCGCCACGCAAGGCTTGTTGCTTCGCGCTGTATTGCAACTGGATCGTCACGCGGTCAACGCCCCTCTCAAATCAGAACTTGGCTGGAGCTTTGCCCTCGACGAAGGCATCTCGCGACTTCTGCGAGTCCGGGTTCATATACATCTCAAGCGTGAACCCCTGCTCAAATCGATAGGAGCGATCGACATCGATAGGCTCGATTCCATTAAGAGACTCCTTGGCAAGAACTAACGCGCGTCGGCTCTTTGAAGCGATCACGTCGCAGAACTCGCGGGCCACGCTCAACAGTTCACTCCGTGGAACTATTTTCTCAATAGCGCCGAGTCGGTAAGCCTCCTCAGCAGGACAACGCCCCCCAGTAAAGAACAGAGCGCGCACCTTGTGCAGCGGCAACATTCTCGAGAGGTGTGATGCCCCGCCCATGGCACCTCTATCAATCTCTGGAAGCGAGAAGTACGCATCGTCGGCCGCGATGACGACATCGCTCGCGCCACAGATACCGATTCCGCCACCGATGATGAATCCGTGCACGGCTGATACTACCGGCACCTCACAGGCGCGAATTGCCTTAAACGTGAGAAAGTTACCGCGGTTAACCTCGACGATCCGATCAGGGTGTGCTTGCAATTCTTTGATATCGACGCCTGCACAGAAGCCTTTTGTATCGGAGTGGATCAACACGCAACGTACGTCGGGATTTCGCCCCACCTCCTCGATGGTGGTTGCAAGCTTCAGCCACCCGATCGAATCGAATGCATTGACGGGCGGCTGGGAAAGCACAATCTCCGCCACGTGACCTCTGATGTCGACTCTCATAGGCATCAGCTCAACCTCCAGACAGCGCATTCAAACGCTGTCGTGCTTCCGTAACCATACGAACGATCAGTTCTTCGCAGGTTGGTAAATCGGACAGAATTCCTGCCACCTGACCAGTGGACATCACGCCCTCTGCCGGTCGACCTTGAATCATTGAACGCTCGATCAGTACGGGCGAGTTCGCTGCCATCAACGCCTGACCAAACGTCAAGCCACTCTCGCGTTGCATGCCGCGAGCAGCGGATATGAGCTCGGCGACACTTGCCCCCGTGCGCTGCTTCAACAGCCACGCGTTCTTCAATGCAGCTACCAGCAACGGAACCGATCCCGCGTTTTCCACCTCGCTGAGGATTTCGTTCCGCAGTAAGCGATGCTGCAGACCATCCAATCTGGTCGTCAGGACAATATCGTCGAGACCTGCGCGTACGTAGCGCGTCTTGGTGACCTCCGGCACCGGGCAATCACGCGTCATCAAGAATCGCGTGCCCATCGCAACACCGGCAGCACCGTATGCGAGCGCGGCCGCCAATCCGCGCCCGTCGAAAAATCCGCCCGCCGCTACCACCGGCACTTTAACGGCGTCGAGAACTTGCGGTAGCAGCAAGGTCGTCGGCACGGAACCCGTATGACCGCCGCCCTCTCCGCCTTGGATCGTGATAGCATCGACACCGATCTCGACCATTTTTTGAGCATGGCGTAGCGCGCCCACAGTCGGCATACAAACGATGCCCGCATCCCGAAAGCGACGAATGATATTTTTGTCAGGTCCTCGACCGAAGCTGACGGCGCGAACACGCGCTGCGATGATGGTATCGACGATGCGGGACGCGCCCGGCTGAAACATATGGAAATTCACACCGAACGGCTGATCTGTCATCGATCTCACGCGATCGATAGAGGGACCGACTTCGTCTGCCGTTAGCGAGGCTGCAGCCAAAAAGCCAAAGGCACCCGCGTTGCACGAAGCGGCAACGAGCTCGGGGCGCGCAACCCATCCCATCGCTGTTTGGACTATGGGATAGCGACAACCGAGCATCTTTAGCAGCGGCGTCTGCAAGGCGTCGTTCCCGCTCATGTTCCGTCGCCTTCGGCCTTCGGACTATCGTGGGCCTTATTCGCAGCCGCCATCGACTTCGCGTCCATACCGCCAAGGTTATTGCCGACCGTCAGGTCCCCATGCGCATGAGCAAAGTGATGCATGTGAAAAACTGCGTCCATCGCGGCTCGCTTGCCCTGCAGGTCTTCCACGTGATTAACCGCTTGTTTGGTGAGCGCCAAACCCAATCGCGGCATGGTGGAAATTTTCTCAGCGAGCTGGGTCGTTACCGTCTCGAGCTCGGCACGAGGGACCACCCGATTGACCATACCGATCTGATAGGCGCGCTCGGCACCCATCCGGTCACCAGTGAAGAGAAATTCTTTGGCGATCCGAGGATTGAGCTCGTACGGATGCGCGAAATATTCAACGCCCGGAATGCCCATCCGAACCACCGGGTCCGCGAAGTAGGCATCGTCCGAAGCGATGATCAAATCACACACCCAGGCCAACATTAGCCCACCGGCGATACACGCCCCGTGCACCATGGCAATTGTCGGTTTTGGCAATTCGCGCCAACGCCGACACATTCCAAGATATACCTCATGCTCGCGGGCGTAAAAAAACTCGGCACCCGGTTTGTTGACGTGGTCGTACCATAGGGATCGACGCTCAGGCCAAGATTTCATGATGTCACGGCCTGGCGTGCCGATATCGTGGCCACCGGAGAAATGCTTGCCGGCACCGCGCAACACGATCACCTTCACTGCATCGTCGTTGACAGCGCGACGTAACGCATCGTCGATCGCATAGGTCATCTGTGAGTTCTGCGAATTAGCAAACTCCGGACGATTCATGGTGAGCCAAGCAACGGCACCTTTGACTTCGTAGAGCAAAGGCGTTTCGGTTTCGTAGCGAATCTCGCTCATGAGCACTTCTCTCGCGTTGAATTCAGCGTCGATCGCCGGGAGGGTCTCCCTTGAACACCGTCTTTCGCAGTCCTCGCGGATCGAGCCGCTCGCGAATCAGTTCAAGTTGTTCGTTCGTCGGCGGAGAGGTTTCGGGAGTTCGCGCCGCAACCTCCAGCGGGAAACCCGTAGCTGCGATTACCTGCTCCACGCTAATACCCGGGTGTACCGAGAGCAACCGCGCCGCATGACCGGCACCACCGAAGTCCAGCACGCCGAGATCGGTGATCACCCTGCCGATACGAAGATCATCCGGCACCTTTCGGTCAGGCCAACGATCGACGTTGTAACCCGCGCTACACACCATATCGACCTCATTCGGCACGAACACCCGCGTCGAGTGATTTGGCACGAACATGCTGTTCGCGTGTGAAATGGAATTGCCGGCGAGACCTCGAACGCCGAGGATGGCCGCCTTGGGTTTGTCGTAGTCGCCGATAAGGCTGATGTTCATCTGACCATATCGATCGACTTGTACGGGACCGACCAGTGCGTGACGTCGTCCTGCCCAAAGAAGATCAAACGTGCGCGAGTATGGCATCCAGCCCTCGATCGACGCGTCTCGTGCCGCCCGTGGTCCGAGAGCTACGGGGTCGCTCAGCAGATACGCCTCACCGTCTGTCATCAACAGGTCGGGGTTGAATGTGAGTCGTGCCAGGGCCGCTCCGAGACGCGGCAAGACACCGAATCCCGTGGCCAGAACCTCACCCTCACCGCGCCAAACCTCAGCGCACTGGGCGATACACAATTCGGCTAACGAATAAGACGTTGCGTTCATATCGTCACCACTCGGCTATTTAATACACGGGCGGCGGAATACTGGCGAGCTTTCCTCGTCCGCCCGCGGCCGCAATGTAATCATCGTGCGATTCGAGATCGACGAAACGACGTCGATAGTCCGCCCAAGCCTCGGGGCTCGTTGCGGCGTTGTAATCTTTGAGGTGCTCGACGTCGATGCCGTAGCCGGGGACGCCCGCGGTCGGGTGGGCGCCAAATGGCGCCTCGATGACGCCAGTAACGATGGATCGCTCGAAGGGCTGATACCGCGCTGTTTCGTGCGAGCATACTTTGTTGGTCGCAACGATACGCTCGCAGCTGAGATAGACCTGGTCGGCTGCCCGTGCCATGAGATCATCAAAAAAAGGATCCGGACTCAGGATGACGCAGTTACCTCGAGCATCACTTTCAGTGACGTGCAGCAATGCCGCATCGAGCTTCAACGCGGGCATCGCGACCAACTCGCGCCCGTCCGCGTAGGGCGATCGCACAAGCTTCAGTTGCGGATTACGCTTCAAAATATCGGTGCCGAGTCCGACTGGGGTTGGCAAGAATGGCACTCTCATCGCGGCCGCGCGCAGGCCGAGCTGCACCATGCCTTCATCGAGCTCCATCACCTCAAATGCGCCCGCTTGACGAGCATTTCGAAAATGCATGTCGAGCGGTAGCACATCGAGCGACACAAAACCGAACACAAGTTTGCGGATTTTTCCTGCAGCAGCGAGTAGCCCAACATCGGGACCACCGTAGGAAACGATTGTCAGATCACGCAGGGGCGATCGTAAGATCTCCCGGATTAACGCCATCGGCTTGCGACGCGTCGCCCAACCACCAATGCCGATCGTCATGCCATCGCGCAAGCGCGAGACCAGATCCTCAAGCTCCATTTGTTTGTTCATTGCGCGACTGCTCACTGCGGTGGCGGTGACCATTTGTGCCCCCAAATCGATGGGATCAAGCTGCGCGTCGGGACCCAGGTCGACCAATCGGGCGTGATACCCATACAGCCGATCTCGAGATCGAACCCGCCAGGCGTAGCCACGTAGAAACCCAACATCTCATCGTTAGAGTGACGACCCATCGACGAGGAAATGTGGTACCCGGCCGCGACACACCGATCGTAAGCACGGCCGACGTCGTCAATCGTGCGCATTTCAACCATGGTGTGAATCAAACCCGAAGGCGCCGGCATCGGTATGAGCGCAACGCTGTGGTGCCGTCGGCAGGTCGCGTGAAGAAATTGCAACCGCAGCTCCGGACCGTTGGGGTCTGGCGATATCGGAAGTCGCATCTCGTCGGTGTCGCCGAAGCCCAGCATCGCTTTGTAGAAATCGACCGTTGGCTCCAACTCCGCGCTCGGCAGCACGACGTGACCAAGACCTAACTCACCGGTAACAAAGCCGGAAACTCCCTGCGGCGAAACAAACGGCTCGTAGGAGCGAACTCGACCCCAGTACAATTCGAACGGGTTGCCCGCAGGATCATTCGCCATCACCACCGCGTTGACACAACGCGCTCGGGCCTCGGCGGCGGTACCGTCACGGACGGCGATCCCAGCGCGTCGTAGTCTCTCGACGCAACTGGCGAAGGCCTCGACCGACGGCATCTCCCAACCAGCAGCCAAAAAGCGGTTCTCAGTACCCTGCTCTATGCAAAAGCGGAACGGTCGATCATCCGTGCGCAGCCACAATGCACCGTCGGGCGAAACCGCCGGCATCATGCCAACCGTGTCGACCGCAAAACGACGCCACGCGTCGAGATCCGTCGCAGAAACCCTTACGTAACCGAGACCGTGTACCGACATTGCTCCACCCCGCTGCGCTTCGGCGAGCCGACACCGTCGAAACAGCGCTTTTGGCTCGTGTATTTTGCGCGATTATGGCATCCACGAGCGCGGTAATCATCAGTTTCGTCAATTTTTACCACCGTTTTTTACGCAATTGCTTGTCGCTAGCGCGACCAACGGCACATAATCGATCATGAACCGCATCGTCGTTCCGGGAGTTGCGTGATGTCATCCCCTCTAATACCCGCACCGTCCGCTCTGGCTTCTGCGTACGCGCCGCTGCGCCTTGGGCCCATCGAGCTCGCGAACCGGTTCGTCAAAGCCGGAACCTATGAGGGCATGAACGTCGCCAACTCGCCGAGTCAGGCGCTCGTCAAACATCATGTGGATATCGCTCGGGGCGGCGTCGCACTCACGACGCTCGGCTATACCGCCGTTCACCCAGATGGCCGCACCTTTGCGGAGGAGAGCTGGATTGATTCAGCAAACCTGTCGGCATTTCGCGCGTTAACGCGCGCTGTGCGCGATGTAGGCGGAAAAACGTCGTTGCAGCTCGGACATTGCGGCACGATGACAAGAACACCCAACCGAACGATCCGCAAGCCGGGCGGCCCATCCAAAACGCTCAACTTGTACGGCGCAATGGTGGGCGCCCTCTTTACTCGAGAAATGAGCGAGCTCGATATCCGCGACGTTGTCGCGCATTTCGTCGCTGCAGCGACCCATGCTGCTGATGCTGGTTTTGACGCAGTCGAACTGCACATGGGCCACGGCTATTTGCTAAGTCAATTTCTCAGCCCGCTCGCCAATCGACGAACCGACGCGTACGGCGGTAACGCCGAAAAACGCGCGCGGCTACCGCGCGAAGTCACTGAAGCCGTGCTTGATGCAGTCGGCGATCGAATCGCCGTGCTCGCCAAACTCAATCTGCGCGACGGCGCGCGAGGTGGCGTCGAAATTGAAGATTCGGTCGTGACGGCGCGTGCCCTCGAAAAGGCTGGTTTGCACGGACTCGTGATGACCGGCGGATTTTCGCCCTTTTCACCCATGTACCTCTTCCGTGGCAACTCGCCGGTGCCGGCAATGCTCGAGACGGAGAGCAGTCGATGGAATCGCTTTCTTCTCAAACTTGGCGCTAAAACCGCCTTCCGCGACATGCCTTTCGAAGAAATGTATTTTTTGAAGCACGCTCGCCAGATGCGTGACGCCGTAAAGCTGCCACTGGGTCTCCTCGGCGGTATCCGCAGCGCCGACAACGTCGCGCAGGCCATGCAGGATGGCTTCGACTTCGTGGTTCTCGGGCGACCCCTATTGGCGCAAGCGGATTTTGTGACACGCATCAAAAACGACGCATCCGCCCGATCGAATTGCATCAACTGCAATCGCTGCGTCGGAGAATTCTCGACGCCGGCGGGCGTTCGCTGCGTCCTCAACGAACCGAATGATCCTTCGCTCAATTCGATCCGGGCCGCCTGAACGATCTTTGAAAATCGAAATTGGGTGCTTTACCGGCCAGCATGGTCCGCAGGCGCTCGGAGACTGCCGGCAACATCTCCGGGTGCGGGAAAATCCAGAATTGCCCCGCCTCGATGGCCTCGAAGGTCAAGACTGCTAGAACCGCAGGATCCATTCCCACTTGCGCCGATCCTCGGCGCAGCGCCTCCATGAAGCTAGCGCCCGAGGCGTCACTATCCGCCTGCGACGGCTTCGCTTGCGAAAAAATCGCGGTTCGAACGGCACCGGGCGCCAAGAACGAAACGTCGATCGGCGCTCCGATTGCCTGCAAATCGAAATGCAAGGTTTCGGCGATCACAGCCAAGGCCGCCTTACTCGCCGAATAAGCACCCAACATCGGCGATGGTATGAACCCTCCCATGGAGCCTGTGATCACGAGGCGACTCCGTTCGTTGCGCGCCAACATAGCGGGTACACAAGCGCGGATGGTGTTCAGAACGCCTTTGAGATTGACGTCGATCACCTGATTCAGTGCATCGTCGGTCCCTTCCCACAGTCGTCCCGCAGAAAGAATGCCCGCGTTGCAAAATAAGAGATCGATCCCCTCTCGTTCTGTTAGTACGGACTCGACAGCGACTCGCGTAGCGGCAACATCGAGCACGTCGAAGACGCAGATACGAACACTGAGTGCTCCGCCCGCCTCGAGTCGCTCAGCCAATTCCTGCAATGGAGCGGCATCACGATCGCACACGACCAGATGCATCCCTCGTCGCGCCGACTCGATCGCCAACGCGGCGCCAATACCGCTCGCTGCACCTGTAATAAGAACGGTCTTCGCGCTAAAACCCTGCAAGTATTAGCCTCAGCGCGCTTGGCGCACGTAGCTTTTGTTGATCTCTCCAGCGCCATCATCGGCCGGCCATTCCGCGTAGAACTGGCGGTAGTACTTGCGAAAAGCCGCGATCGGACCATCTCCGTCACAGAGCAGAGCGTTCGGGGTGTAGCGCTGTCGATCCCACACCACCTTATCCTGATCGAGTTGCCGACAAATATCTTTGATCATCGCGCGGGCAACACCAGCCGACGGACCGCCGATGGCTGACTTAAGTTGCGTGAAAGCAAAACGCACGTGAGTGCAATCGGGAGCCACCGGGGTGATGCCCGCCACCATCAACGTTTCGCAAATACCGGTGAATCGCGTCCAAGCCTGACCTGCACCGACCGTCCCGTAGGAAATGGTACCGTCCACGTCGCCGCGCGGAGTGGCCATCTTCGCTGCGACCGAGGCGACACGTCGGATCCCTTCAAACTTGACGTCGTAGTTGGGCATGCTCGCCGTGCCGTGGATGTAGCGAAAATGGGCTGCATCAACCCCATTCTCAGCCATATTTTGTAATGGCCCCCAAACGAGCCACTCGTGCTTCTCGTATTCACTCCAATCGGACGAAGTGGCCTCTGGTAAATCCTCAACCTCGAAGGTCGGCTCCGCATTCTCCGGGTGATACCAAGCCCAGATGAAACGATTCTTCTCAACCAAACGCCAGGGTCGAACACAGCTACGTTTGGCTTGCGGCGGGATTACTTTGGCGTACGGGATCTTGGTGACTTCGCCACTACCGTTGTACTGCCAAGCGTGAAACGGGCATTCCAAATCATTTCCTTGGACGCGACCCGCATAGCCCATGTGAGCACCGAGATGGCGACAATAGGCATCGACCATTCGCGGCGTGCCATCTGCACCACGCCAAAGCGCTAACTCGCGATCGAAGTACCGAAGTGGCTTGACCTCACCCGCCTTCAGCTCGTCGGAATAGCTAACGACGAACCACCCGAACGGCATGGGAAGATCAATGCCGCGCTCACTGGCTGGCCGTAGATTCTCGACCGGCGCCATCCGCCAACGCAGTAATTCTTCTGGCGAAAAACGCGCTAGATACTGGCGAGCAGCGGTGTTGGAAGCGACTTCTTCCTGGCTCATGACGAGAATCCTCCAAACAGGCGTGCGGCGTTATCGTGTAAGAACAGTGGCCATACGTGATCTTTGAACGGAACGTCCGGCAGTTCGCGGAAAATACGCTCAAAGGACAGGCCCATCGGCCAATACCCCGCGTACATGATTCGCTCGGCACCGCGGGTGTTGGCATACTGAACGATGGCTTTCGGGTAGTGCTTGGGCGCGAACGCGCTCGTGGAGTAAAAGAGATTAGGCCACTTCAGCATCAGCTTGACCGCCAGATCCTCCCAGGGTTCAGCGCCATGGCGCATCACGAACTTCAACTCCGGGAAGAACCAGCAAACTTCGTCGACTAACTCCACATGCTGGGGCGCCATCGGCAAACGCGGCCCAGGAACACCCACATTCACGAAAATGGGCAAACCAAGATCTACGCAAGTCGCATAGATCGGGTACACCTTCTTGTCATTGATCGGCACTTGCGGGTTATTACCACAAGGAAAGAAGCTCACCGCCTGGATGTGGCCGGCGGCATGCAACCGCCGAATTTCGCGCACTTCGTCCATGCCGCGATTCGGATTGACGTGGTAATCGAACAAAAAGCGATCCGGGTAGTTTTTACGCGCTCGCTTGACACCCTCAGACCCCTCCCAGTAACCGACCATTCCGCGACGGATACCGTAACGATCCATCTCTTTGACCGTGTAGTCGACGTAATCGGAATCCGATGGCAATACCGGGATATCTTTGAACATGTACTGCGCCGGCATCTTGAAAGCCTCGCGACTTTCATGATCCAACAGTAACGGCAAATAAGGCGTGTACCACTCCGTGTTCGTTGCACTAACGGGGATACCCATCATGAGATCGACTACTTTGGCATCCTTCGGAAAACTCATGGCTCTTGACCCTCTACATGCAATTTTCGAAGCGCCACCTTGTCAACCTTATCGAGATGATTACGAGGCAACGATTGACGCTGCACACGCACTTCAGTGGGGACTTTGTAGGCCGCCAAATGCATCCCAACGAATTCTTGAACCTCGTTCGAGAGGACCGTACCCGCCGACGCGTGAGGTACAACGACTGCCACCAATCTTTCACCAAGACGCGCGTCCGGAACGCCGAATGTCGCAGCCTCAGCTAATGCAGGATGCGCCAACAAAACGCGCTCGACCTCAGCGCAATAAATGTTTTCACCCGCCGAGATGACCATGTCTTTCTTGCGATCGACGATATAGAGAAAACCCTCAGCATCGACGAAGCCGATGTCACCTGAGCGCATATACCCTTCGTCATCGAAAGCGCGAGCGGTCTCTTCGCGATCGCCCCAGTATTCGATCATGTTAGAGGCCGATCGCAGGCAAATCTCACCGGGCTCACCAATCTCGGCGACATCCCCATCGTCCCGAACAATTTTGACCTCGGTGGTCGCAAGCACCCGACCCGCCGTTCCCGGTCTTGCCAGATATTCTTCGCCGACAGACATAGCCACGGCGCCGGTCGTCTCGGTCATACCAAAACCCGTGCCGGGCACAGCCCGCGGGAACGCGTGCGTGATCTCACCCAGTAAGCCTTTTTGCAGAGCTTGACCGCCTGTAGAGACACTCACGAGTGAGTCGAGTCGATATCGCGGCAGGTCGGGCGACTTCAATAAATCCCACATCATCGTCGGCACGCAAGGAAACTGCGTGATCTTTTCGCTATCGATCAAACTGAGCGCGGTCGGGGCATCCCAACGACGCATCAAAACCACCTTGCCGCCTCGCACCAACGTCGACAGTAGACCGGTGTGCAGACCACTCGTGTGGAAGAACGGGAACATCAACAAAATACTCGTCTGAGGTGACATTGCCGCCAGCTGCGCCATCGAGATGCCGTAGCGCGCCGCCATGTCCATCGCGATCCGATGACCCGCATATAGATTAGTCCACACCGAATTACAGGTGCCGAGCTGACTCAACACGGCACCCTTGGCACGACCCGTGGTACCGGAGGTGAAGAGAATGGTTGCCGGGTCCGCCGGATCAACCTCAGTGGCCGGTGTCACCATCATCGCGGACGTGCGAACCGGCTCTGCATCTAATAAATCGTCGAGCTTGATGGCGCCGGCCGCGAGCGCAGACTCGAGCCCCTGTCGTTCGCGCTCCCCCTCGCCCTCAGATAGCGTCGGGTCCAAGGCGACCACCACGGGCGCCGCGCCGTCATAAGGAGCTAACTCACGTCCGCACCGACTGTCGACCAGCATCACGCTGACACCGATGGAATCGCGAGCTGCAGCCAACTCCTCACCCGCTGCACGGCTGTTCAACACCACCGGAATTGCGCCAAGACGCGCCAACGCCACGAAACAATGAATCCAATCTGGCAGATTACGCATCGCCAAACCGATACGACTGCCGACGCCAACACCGTATCGCTGTTGCAGAGCGAGCGCGATGCGATCGGCCCGCGCAGAGACGTCTCGATAGGTCAGTCTTTGCGCGCCGTATACCACGCAGACTGCATCCGAGGCCCACGGCGCGACCTGCAGCAGCGCCGGTAACGTACGCGGTGCATTTCGAAAAACACGGCAGCGAACGCCGCGGAACTGCTCTTCGGCAAGCTCGAATTGACCTTCCGTTGACACCCCGACCACCTTGTTGTGGAATGCGTTGATAGTAGCAGTTGCAAGCCTGAAAACAACGTTTTCAACGGCCAATGCGACCAACGACCATACAAATGCGTAAAGTTGATGGTCAACTTATACGCAAATGCAATGCGGAGAAATCCGCCGGGGGACGACACATGAATCGACGTCTGGAAGGCAGAGTAGCGGTCATCACGGGTGCAAGCCAAGGCATTGGGGCGGCCATCGCCAAACGCTTTGCGGCCGAAGGTGCTCGCGTGGCGATCTGCGCGCGTGGGGCCGAGAAACTCGCCGCGACGGCTGCAGAAATAACCGCAACGGGCGGGAACGTGACGCATCGAGCGCTCGACGTTGCCGATCACCGCGCTCTAGCCGACTTCGTGGCCTCTGTGGCAAGTGCTGCCGGGCGACTCGACATCCTCGTTAACAATGCGCCGTCGGTAACCTACTCGGCGATTGTCGACATGACACCCGAGTCGTTTCGGCAAGACTTCGAAGTCAACGTCAACTCAGCGTTTGTGTCGACACGAGAGGCCTTCAAAGTTATGTTGCCGGCGAAACGCGGTTCGATCATCAACGTTTCCTCGATCAATGGCGTGCTCGCGCTCGGCAACATGGCCGCGTACGGCGCGGCAAAAGCGGCATTAATTCACTTTACTCGCTGCGCCGCGATGGAAGGCGCTCGCGCCAATGTGCGCGTGAACGCCATCGCGCCCGGAGTCATCAATACTCCAGCGACGGCTGCCGGCTTTGCCGGTCCCTACGCCGAATGGGGCAAGAAAATCGCCGCTCAAGTGCCGATGGGGCGCTTTGGCGAAGCGGAAGAGATCGCCGGTGTCGCTGCGTTCCTCGCGAGCGACGACGCCAGTTACGTGACGGCGACCTGTCTTTCGGTCGACGGCGGCAAAGCAGCCGAACTTGTAGTGCCGGCGCCCTGAGCCGTACACCCCATAGAACATCAACCCTCTCTCGAAGCGAGGCTCCAAATGACACTCACGGGTAAAGCAGCATTAGTAACAGGCGCTGGTCAAGGCATCGGACGAGCCTGCGCACTCGCGTTGGCCGAGGCGGGAGCGCGCGTCGCCGTCGTCGATCTTAAGCAAGACGCCGCCGAGGCCACCCTCGCTCTACTGCCGGAACCATCGCGTCACATCGCGCTGACGGCCAACGTGGCCGATAGCGCAGCCGTCAAAGCCGCTTTCGCACAGGCAGAGGCAGCCTTGGGACGACTCGACATCCTCGTCAACAACGCCGGCACGGGAACGGGCCCGAATGACGGAAGCGCAAAGATGTATGAGCTGATGGCCGCTCGCAACGCCGAAATTGCGCGAGGCGAAACACCGACCACGCATGTTGAACAAGCGATTTACATGGAGGATGAGGGCTGGCGCGCCGTCATGGCCGTCAACCTCGATGGCGCGTTCTATTGCACCCGCGAGGCTTTGCGAGTGATGGCCCGCCATAACATCCAAGGCTCGGTGATCAACATCGCGTCAACCGCAGTGCAATCGGGAGAAGGTCCGTTGCACTACGTCACGAGCAAGGCAGCACTGATCGGCATGACGCGCGCACTGGCACGCGAGTGCGCGTCGCGCGGCATTCGCGTCAACGCTGTCGCGCCAGGCCCGACTGATACGCCGCTAATGCGATCTATCCCCGATGAGTGGATCAGCAGCCTCGAAAAGGCGATCCCGCTCGGCCGACTGGCGCGCCCGGCGGAAGTGGCCGCAGCCGTACGATTCTTAGCGAGCGACGAAGCCTCTTATGTCACAGGCAGCATCCTCGTGGCGAACGGAGGCTCGTATTTCTTTTAACGAGATTGTTTTCATTGGATCTCGTTGACCGAGAACAAGGCACACGGAAACACCCTCAACCAAGCTGGGAGAGACAACTCATGATGTTCAAGCCGAATACGCCAATCGCTTGCTTCGTCGCCGCCATTGTCGCGGCCGTCACGGACCCCATAGCTCAGGCACAAGCCGATCTCGGATTGGAGGAGATTGTCGTCACGGCACAGCGACGCGAACAACGATTGATGGACGTACCCATCGCGATTACAGCGTTGAGTGGCAGTGCACTCTCACGTCGTGGCGTAACCGACGTGCAAGCCATGGAGGGATTCACTCCCAATCTGCAAATCAGCCCAACCCCCGGCAACAGTACGGCAGCTCAGCTGGCAATTCGCGGTGGCGTAACAGCCAATCCGGCACTCACTTGGGATCCGGCCGTTGGCATCTACGTCGATGGTGTCTACGTTGGTAAGACCCAAGGCGCATTGTTCGACTTGGTCGAGATCGATCGCATCGAGGTCCTGCGCGGCCCTCAAGGCACATTATGGGGACGCAATACGCTCGCGGGTGCGTTCAATATCGTCACTCGTAAACCTACTGGTGAAGCGTCTGGATCGGCTTCTGTACAAATCGGCAACTACGGGACTCGCAACGGGCGGATATCTATCGATTTGCCGACAATCGGCCAGGCCAAGGTCAATCTGGCGCTCGCAACGCAGCAGCGCGACGGGTGGATAGACAACGCTGCGACCCATTACCCGATCCCGCCGGGTCGCCAAGTTTCGACGAGCGAACTGAACAACGTCGATAACAAGAGCGCTCGACTGGCCATCGACTTGCCGCTCTCCGAATCGGTCGACCTCGCTTACCGCGGCGATTACAACGACATCGACCAGAATGCGTCTCACTCCCAGCTTTATCGATCATTACTCCCCTTCCTCACACCGTACGTTGCTACGTCGCGTCAGGACAAGGCCACCGTCGATGGCCCCTCGTTCGAACGATCGAAAACCCAAGGACATTCACTCACGCTCGAGTGGCGCGTGAATGAAACGAATACCTTGAAGTCGATTACGTCACAACGAAAACTCACGTGGGAAGACGGTCTGGATCTCGACGGATCACCGCTCGATATCGCGCACACCCAGCGCCTCTCCGATTACGACGCGAGCTCGCAGGAAGTGCAGTGGATCGGCCGTGCCGGCAAGCTAAATTATGTTGCTGGCCTCTATTATTTTGAGGACGACGGATTTACGGATAATCCCCAGGCGTTTTTCATGGAGTTCGGCCCTGGCGCAGGCGTTCAGTTCAAGTCGCAATACGGCTTTACGACTAAGGCAAAGGCGCTCTTTGGACAACTCGAATACTCGCTCAGTGAGCAATGGTCACTGACGGCGGGACTGCGCTACACAGACGAAGAAAAAACAATCGATCGTTGCGCGGGCCTTGTTGGCATTTTTGACTACGTTCCCTGCGGCACACGGGCGAAAACCAGCTTCAGCGATACCACGCCTCTAGCCATCCTCACTTGGAAGCCGAACCCGTCCCTGTCGGCCTACTTTAAATACTCGGAAGGATTTAAGAGCGGCGGCTTCAACGGTGAGGCGGGCGATCCGGCCAATACGATTCCAGTGAATATCGCGCAAGCACAAACGCCCTACTTGCCCGAGACTCTGCGCTCGAGCGAGATCGGAGCCAAGTGGCTGTTCGCCGATAATCGTGGTTACGCCAACTTAGCCTTGTTCGATAACGACTCTGAAGAAATGCAGTTGTCGATCTTCGAGGCAAAAGGCGCTGCCAACTCGTCGATCAAGAACGCCGGTGAAGCCAATGTCAAAGGCCTCGAACTGGAGTTAGGCTGGCAATTTACCCAAGGCACACGCTTGCAGTTTGCACTCGGCAAGATGGATGGTCAGTTCGACCGATACATCGATCGCGGCGTCGACGTTGCTTTCAATCGATCCCTGCCTCACCTGCCCGAGACCACCATCGGTCTCTCATTAGACGCTGCGCTTGGAACGATTTTCGGTGCAGACACGCGACTGCTGATTGATCTCACCCGTATGGACGATTACACACTGTATCCCTACCCCATCATCGTCGCGGCAACGACCGATCCTGCGTCAGTCGGCTCTGCGCTCGCTAACGACACGCGAGTGCCCGCCTACGATCTCGTCAACGCACGTTTATCGTTCGATGGGTTACGCATCGGCAACAACGAAATCGACGTCGCGCTTTGGTCGAAGAATTTGTTTGATAAAGAATATATTCAGAACATGATCGATTTCGGACCGGGCTTCGGCAACCTGACCCAAGCCTACTTCGGCATGCCACGAACCTTTGGTATCGAACTGGCGACTCGTTGGTAAGCTAACGTGGACGTACTACCGCAGTTTCGACTCGATGGCCGAACCGCACTCGTCACTGGCGCGGGGCGCGGCATCGGTCGCGCGATCGCCATCGCCTTTGCCTCAGCTGGA